>CAKQWR010000082.1 GCA_934279105.1 uncultured Oribacterium sp.
CATGGACGGCTGTCCGTTCATGCTCATCTCGAGGAAGGTCGGATCATCTGCGCCATCCGGAAGCTTCGACTTGATGGAATCCATTTTCTTCTTCAGCGCATCATACGCCTCATCCATATCGGTACCATACTCATACTGGACGATGGTCATACCATAGTTTTCAGATGAACGGGAGGTGACCTCCTTGACATCCGACAGGACGGATACGCCATCCTCTATCGGCTTCGTGATCAGCTTATCCACATCCTCCGGTGACGCACCTGCATAGGTCGTGGTGACGATCATCATCGGCATCTCGATGTCGGACATGAGCTCCATCTTCTGGTTCGTGAAGGACATGAATCCGAAAAAGATCAGGCTGAGCACCACGAGGAAGGTGGTAACCGGTTTTTTCAGGACAAATTCGGTTATTTTATGCATAGTATTCTCTCCTCAGGTTCAGTCTGCTGCGCTGGTTTCTGTCGTTTCTGTATCTGTGGAGGATGCGGCTTCGATCGTCTGACCGTTTTCATCCACGATACGCACCTCGGCACCATCGTAGATGTCATCGGTCCAGCTGTTTACGATCTGCTCCGTGCCATCGAGACCGTCGGTCACTTCATAATACTGATCATCGGAGATACCGGTGGTGATGAACACACGCTTCACCGTGCCGTTTTCACAGGTATACACATACGGATTTCCACCGGAATAGTACACGGCATCCACCGGCACGAGGAGTGCATGGTCTGCCTTTGCAGCGACCAGCGAAAGCTTCGTGCTGCTGCCGTCGGAAAGGGCATCGGCACCGGAAAGGGTCGCCTCTACAGGGAAGAGCCCCGACTGCGGATCCACAAGCTGACTCAGCTTCGTGATCGTTCCGGTATAGCTCGTGCCGTTCTTCTCGACCGTCACAGTTTGTCCCATCGTCAGGTTCTTCAGCACATCTTCCGTGACGTTAAACTTGACGACCTTCGCTCCGGTGCCGGTGATGACGCAGAGCTGCGAAGACTGGGATACCATGCCGTGCAGGGTCATGTTCTGGTTCTGTACGACACCGGCCGCCGGTGCGGTCACCGTGGAGTATTCCACCTGGGTCTCATAGTTCAGCTTCGCACTCGCTGCCTGGGCCTTCGCGGCATCCACCTGGGAAGCCGCCGCCTTCGCAGAGTTCGCGGTCTGGTTATAACTCTGCACCGAGATATCGCCGGACTCGTAGAGCGGTGTCATACGATTCACCGCATCCTGCGCGGTCGCTGCCTGCTGCGAAGCCGCCTGAACGGAAGCATTGGCCGCCTCCATCTGCGACTTTGCGGCATCGATCTGCTTCTGGTTATCGATCTTCGCGATCGATGCGCCCGCCTCGACGGACTGTCCGTTCTGCACGTAGATTTCAACCAGCTCACCGGCCACCTTCGGGGTGATGTAATAGGTGTCGGACGGCTGAACCGTGCCCATGAGCGACGTCGTCTGCTCGATATCACCGGTCGTTGCCGTGGTCAGCGTGACCGCCGGCAGTCCCTTCGTCTGCATCTCCTCCTGTGGCTTCATCATGCGTGTCGCCACGAGGCCCGCAAAGCCGAGTACTACGACGGCACCGATGGCGATCTTTACTTTTTTCTTCATATATAGTCTCCTGTTTTCTGATCTGTCTTATTCTGATCGTGTTATAACTTGTACTTTTCTATTCGGGATAGGATAGTGAAACGATGCTTCCGGACTGTATCTCTACACTTCCGTTTACACCCTGCATCTCTTCTCAGGTATCCGTCATCAGATCGCCGGCAGTACCTTCTTTCG
The DNA here is from genome assembly GCA_934279105.1 of uncultured Oribacterium sp. Lineage (GTDB taxonomy): Bacteria > Bacillota > Clostridia > Lachnospirales > Lachnospiraceae > Oribacterium. The sequence goes on from CAKQWR010000082.1 coordinate 1,780, forward strand.
GACAGAAGTGCGGATCCGCACCCTCTCGCAGAATCGCAAGCTCTATCTCGAAATTCCGAAGGACACGCGCGTGCTCCTCCGGTGCATGCGCGACCAGCGCCATAGCGGTCATCATCCCGATGGCATTGCCGAGACGGATCGTTCCGGCAAAATATCCTGGTCGATCACCGTGCCGAAAGCAGTTCGGATCGATTCGCTTCCGGAACCACTCATTTTTCGCACACTCTGCATGATCGATCTTTCCACTTTCCGAAAATGCAAGCACACGCTGCATCATACCGCTCTGCCGCATGATACGGATATCTTCCTCGAGTGCCCCACTGACGATGAGCGTCTGAACGCCATACACCCATGCCCGGAGTGCTTCCCAGTAGTTTCCCTGCTTTCGAAGAAGAAGCTCTCGAAAATACTGCTCATTTCGTTTTCCTTCATCTCGAAACACGTAGTGAAGGAGGTCCATCTTATCCTCGAAATAAGTATAGAAGCTACCGCGAGAGATTTCGGCCTCCTTGATAATCTGATTGATCGAGGCATCCTCGAACGGAACCCTCGCAAATTCATGCCTGGCTGCCTGTAATATTCTGTCTTTTTTATCCTGGGAAAGCTTAAGAAATCTTTCCGTCGCCATAGATTCTCCTCTCCTTCTATGCTACTCGGACCGCTTGACATGCCCCTTCCGTTTCTCGTGGTCAATGTCGTCGACCTCTACGCAGGTGGCTCTGTCGACCGATCCGTATCCACTGTGCATCTGTGACAGTACACATCCTCTACATATGTACCTCACATAGTGACAACCTGTCACATAAAGTGACATCTTGTCATTTTCATCACAGAGTATAAAGACACACAGAACTTTTGTCAATTCAACAAACCTAAAAAAAATATCGAAAAATCGTTACTTTTTTGGATATCCGTAAAATTTAATATTTTGTTTAGAATTCCCTGCACTCTACTTTGTTGCGTCCCAAAATAGTGACATAACGACTCGAACCTCAAATCTCACATGTCGCTTTGTTTCTTCTCGTGACCGTGCGGACCAGAGGGCGCGGATGGACTGCGTCCTCGCATCATGTTCGGATTTTCGTGCATTAAAGTGCATCCGTGCTTGCTTTCAGTGACGGGATGCCCTAGAATAAGAGTAATGTATACAAAGGTCAAAATACAAAGTGAGGACGATAGGGAGTTATGAACCGCATCAAGCTTCAGGCATATGGAAAAATCAATCTGTCTCTCGATGTGCTGAGACAGCGCCCGAACGGCTATCATGATGTCCGCATGATCATGCAGACCGTGAAGTTACACGACAACATCGATATGGAAAGAACCGACACCCCGGGCATCGTGTTAAAAACCAATCTGCCGTTTCTGCCGGTCAATGAAAACAATCTTATGTACCGCGCAGCGAAACTGCTGATGGATGAGTTCCATATCGAGGAAGGCGTAAAGATGAATCTTCGAAAGATCATTCCGGTCGCTGCCGGCATGGCCGGCGGCTCTGCAGATGCCGCTGCCGTACTTTACGGCATGAATCGTCTGTTTGACCTGAAACTCAGCCTCGAGGATCTGAAAAAGCGCGGCGTGCAGCTCGGCGCAGACATACCGTTCTGCCTCATGCGCGGAACCGCACTGTCTGAGGGCATCGGTGAGATTCTCACTCCGCTTCCGGAACTTCCACACTGCTCGATCGTACTGGCGAAGCCGTCGATTTCCGTTTCCACAAAGGCGGTCTACGAGAATCTTCATGTGAACACCCTCCCGGCTGATGCACACCCGGATGTCAATCAGGTGATCGATGCGCTGGAGACACAGGATGTACGTGCCGTCGCCACTCATATGGGCAACATTCTCGAAACGGTCACCAGCAGGCGGCACCCGGAAATCGAAGCAATCAAAGCGCGCATGATGGAGCTCGGGGCACTGAATTCCATGATGTCCGGCTCCGGCCCGACCGTCTTCGGCATTTTCGACGATCCGGAAAAAGCGCAGAAATGCTATCGCGCACTTCTTTCAGATAAAGGAAAAGGCCCGGCGAAGCAGATATATCTCACCGAACCATGGCAACAACAGCCGTCCACACCCTCACAGCGCCGCTAAGCTTCGTCTGTGAACGACTTTCTTCTACGGAGGACATGACAGTGATGAATGATTTTACAGTAAATATGAATGAGTATCTTCCTTTACGGGATCTGGTATTTAATACGCTCCGACAGGCGATTCTGAAGGGCGAACTGAAGCCGGGTGAGCGTCTCATGGAGATCCAGCTCGCAGAGAAGCTCGGCGTTTCACGCACACCGATTCGTGAAGCCATCCGCAAGCTGGAGCTGGAGGGCCTGGTGCTAATGATTCCACGTCGTGGCGCAGAGGTTGCGAAGATTTCCCATAAGAATCTGCAGGATACCCTGGAGGTTCGTGGCGCACTCGAGGAGCTGGCGACCGATCTCGCCTGTCAGCGTATCACGGACGAGGAGCTTCGGGAGCTGAGTGCTGCGGAGGATAATTTCCAGAAGGTCGTGAAAAATGGCGGTACGGAGATCGAGATTGCAGAGGCGGATGAAGCCTACCATGACATCATCTATAAGGCCTCCGGAAACGAGAAGCTCGTACAGATGATCAACAATCTTCGGGAGCAGATGTATCGTTATCGTCTCGAATACATCAAGGACGAGGCGAAGCGCGGAATTCTCGTGCATGAGCATGAGGAAATCCTGCAGGCCATCAAGATTCGTGATCTGATTCGTGCGAAGACGCTTATGAAGGAGCACATCGACAACCAAGAGATGACCGTTTCCCAGAATCTCGTCGTCGAGGCAGAGGCTGCTTCCGAAGCCGGTAGAAAGAGCCGAAAGCGTGGATAACGCGGAAGGTGATGCCGGAAACATAAAAATAATGGCAGACAGCCAAAAAAAAGAGCGCATGAAAACGGCAGAGGGTGAGCTTCAGAAGCTCACCCTCTGCCGTTTTGTGCCTGCTGATAATACCGGCTGCCGCAAACGGACGGTCCAGGTTTCCGGCATCACCTTCCGCGGCATCTGCGCACTTCACTGCCGGCTGTCGTGACAGGTGAAGTAGATGACCTGATGGTCTCGCGCGATGGTATCCAGAAAGCGCATGCCGCCGGCGACCTTCGCCGGGTCGAGGTTGATGAACGGGTCATCGAGAAGGATGAATGGCTTTTCGTCCTCATACATGGCATCCACGAAGGCCATGCGCCGTGCAAGCTCCACGAGATTCCGATAACCGGCAGAGAGGAGTTCGGTGTTGTGCTCTTCTCCTTCTGTGAGAAGATGCACGTTAAAATCCGCATCCATCCGGAACGGGATGTCCGTGTTGTGGTCAGGCGTATCGATCTGTGTTTCCGACGTAGTCACGAGCGAGGCATCGTCTGCCGAAGTCCGCTGTGAAGCGCTGTCATCTCCCTCCGGGGTGGCCAGCAGTGTAGTGTCGGAGGCATCGGCCAGAATACGGTAGTACTTCGTAAACGCAGCCATCATCGGATCCATGTACTGTTTCGTAAAATCATTTCGCCCCTTCGCGAGATGGTCGCGGACGAGCGTCAGAAGGTGGTAGCGCATTTCCATCGCAGCGAGCTCTTCGAGCCCCTTCTGATAGGCGCGTTCTGTTTCATACAGTGCTGCAAGTGTCCGCTCGGAAGCTTCCTGCTGTGCGGAAAGTTGCTGGATCTGCACATCGACCGCCTCCTGCTGCGCACGAAGCGCATGCATCTGCTGGCTCAGGGCCGCGAGGCTCTCCGCTTCTTCCGCCGGCCGGCGAATCGCGTTCAGCGTCTCCATATCATGCGTCTGTTCGAAGCTGTCCTTCGCCTGCTGCCGCTGCGCAAGCTCGAGGATGCGTGTCCGGATATCCATGATCCGGTTATACGCAAGCACATCGTTTCCGAGACGGCGAAGCAGTGCTGCGCGATTTGGGTGCTTTCGGTCAATGTCTTCGCCTCCTGCATCGTCACTGTCCTCATCCGCCGGGAAATCCGAGACGGCGCTGTAGTCCATCTCCGGATAGAAACGGCTCAGAAATCGGTTCAGTTCCTGATTCAGTCGTTCAAACTCCACGCGCAGGCTTTGCATCATCGCTTCCCGCTCCTGATCATACTCCTTCGTACCCGTACTTTTCACGAAGTTCGTAAGGGCGAAGAGAAACAGGAGGGCCGCGCCGCCGAAGAGCACAAATGCATATATCGTTTCCGGGAAGCGATATAGACAGTAGCCACCGGTCAGCATCAGAAGCAGCGCCAGCAGGAATCCGCCGAAGGACAGGGTGCGCTGCGCCTGTTTCTTCGGAGATGCTTTTCGTCTCCGCCGCCCCCCATGGCGCTCGAGTTCCGAAAGACGATCCGATAAAAATGCGATGCGTGCCAGGTACTTCTCTGCATGCTGCATATCTTCTTCGATCGGCACACCGTTCCGAAATGTGTCCTGCAGATGCCGAAGATCCCGCTGGAGCGTCTGCCTACGCTCCTCTTCACTCATCGCATCAAAGCGGCTGCCGAGGTAGCGACGCTCCTGCTCCAGCAGACGTCCGACGGTGTCACTGTGCGCTTCACAGAGACGGTCATACTCCATCCGTGCCTGAATCGCATCCTGCTGCTGGCTCTGATGAATCAGACGACGATTCGTACTCTCCAGCATCGACTGAAGATGTTTTCTTGTTTCACGTGCCTGATGAAGTGCTGCGACTTCCTCGACCGCCTGCTGCTCTGCCGCTTCACGACCGGCACACTGCGCTTTCTGTTCTTCCAGCTCAAGTCGCTTTTTAAAAATGGTACCGGTCCGGCGCACCGGTGAAAGTGCATTGATCTCGTCCTTCAGTTTCTCCGCAACCACAGCATAACGGTTCATATCCTCCGGATCTTCAGAGACATTGCCGATCCGTGCATTGATTTCCGAGGTCACCCCCGTCTCCAGCTCCTGCTGTCCGATGAAACAGGTCCGACGGAAGGAAGCCTCGTCGATTTGAAAAAGCTCCTCTCCGATGCGTTCACTATAGTCCTTCGACGGAAGATTCGTCTCCGCATCGTAGAGGGCAAACTGATCCTGACTCTTCCGCTCGCCGAAGCTTCGTGTGATGCGATAGCGTTTTCCATTCTCCAGTACGAAGCACAGTGATCCGCCGAAGCGTCCACCCTGCCACGGGCGGTATTTCTTCCGCTCATTCTCGCTGTCCTGCGCCTTCCGTTCACCGGACAGGCCGTAGAACATGACACGGATAAACGCCGCAAGGGTCGATTTCCCGAAGCCATTCTCCCGAAGAAAAACATTGAGCCCGTCTTGAAACGAAAGCTCCAGATTCTGCAGCTTTCCGAAATTTTCGATTTGACAGCTTACTAATTTCATCTATACAACATCCTCACCTCGCAGAAGACGAAGTCCCGCCTCGATGACGGCCGCCTTCGTGTGATCATCGAGCGTCGCATCCGACTCCACCGAGTGAATAAAGGCTCCCTTCAGTGATTTATCATTCTGGTACATCTTCGGATCCATGAAACGCCGTGTTTCATCGACGACCCGAAGAAAATAAAACATCGACGACAGCTGTGTCCGGATAAATTCCGGATTCAGCTCGGCATCCATCGGAATCTCTCCGCAGAGTGTCAGCTTCACGAGGTCCTGCGGACGAAGACGAACCCCCGCACCTGATGACAGCACCGCTTCGATGCGCTCTTTCGGAATCTCTGCGATTTCCGGGTCCGCACTCGGGGTTCCGGAAAGAAGCGAAAGCTCCGAACGCGCCCGCCGCACGACCTCCATCGAAGACTGCATACCACCTGCATCGATCGGCACCGTCCAGAGATGTCGCTGGCTGATATCCACAAGCTGCCGCCGGATCTGATGCGTCGTCTCATCGATATCAAGGAGCACAAAACCATGCCGCGTGCATTCATCGAAGCCGCGTCCCTCGAGACAGCCCGGATAGCACCAGCTGCCGCGCCCATCGAGCGCGCCCTCCTGGTACTGATGCACATGCCCGAGCGCAAGATAATCGATGCCCTGATGCGCATAGTCCGCGAGTCGAATCGCCTCCGTCGATGATCCGTCCTGCTGCTGTGTGTCACTGATCTGACCATGGAGCAGGACGATGTTTACATCCGGCTCCTCCAGCCGCAGTGTTTTCGCGGCAAGCCCATTCAGTGTGCCCGAGCCGCCGAATTCACGGCCGGCGATGACCACATGCTCTGACAGGCGATATTTCCGCCAGGTGTCCTGGAAGGTATACAGATTTTCCGGCAGTGTTTCTGCCTGGTTCAGAAAACTATCCGTATCATGATTTCCTTTTAAATAAAAAAACGCGATGCCCGGATGGCTGCGTACGCTCTCGAGGACCGTACGCGCGGTCGTCAGGCTCACCGCCGGCGTATCGAAGAGATCTCCGGCGATGAGAATCGCATCTATCTTATGCTGTTCTGCATAGCTGACGAGCCGAAGCCAAGTCCCGAGCAGCTCCTGCCGTCGTTCCCTGGCCTGCGCATCGCTTAAATGCGTACTCATCCGGCTATCGAGATGGAGGTCCGCACAGTGAATCAGTTTCATATATAAACTCCCCTGAATAGAGAATCATCAGTCAAACAAATGTACTGAACTATTCTAGCATTCCAGGGGAGTGAACTCAATCCTTATTCTGCTGCAAGTTTCGGACAGGGCAGGACGTCCGCAGGCCTCGTGAAGAGAAGCTCGGCATCTTTTACGGCCAGAGGCCCGGTGGGCTGCCATCCGAAGCCAGTACTGCGCGGCTGGAAAAATCTAAAATGGACCCCGAAGAACCAGTAGGTCCTCCGCAAACGACTGAGTTTCCTTGATGGAAACTCAGTGTTGCGGAGGGTGCTAAGGAAAATTACTCCAACTGGTTCTAACGGGGTCCATTTTGATTTTTCAACAGCCTCTCCG
>CAKQWR010000083.1 GCA_934279105.1 uncultured Oribacterium sp.
TAGCTAGTTCAGCATGGAAAAGCTAGCGATGGCATAATTCTTTACAGATTCGTAACGGAATCAAAAGTTTTCAGTATGGGGTAGCGTTTTTTTAAAAGTTAGTATAAACTAACTTTCTAGCGAGTAAAAGGCTTTCATTACGCGAAAGAAAGGGTGAAGAATTATGACGAAAGAGATGAATACAGTAATCGGTATCGCCATTCCGTTTCTCGGAACGGGTTTCGGTGCGGCGTGTGTGTTTTTTATGAAGCGGACGCTGGGGAATCTGGTGCAGCGTGCGCTCGCCGGTTTTGCGGCGGGGGTCATGGTGGCAGCATCCATCTGGAGTCTGCTGATTCCGGCGATCGAACAGATGGAAGGCTGGGGGAAGCTGTCGTTCCTGCCGGCGTGCGTCGGTTTCTGGATCGGCATCCTGTTTCTGCTGGTGCTTGATCACATGATTCCGCATCTCCACGTCGGTAGTACGGAGGCGGAAGGCCCGAAGACGCGGCTTCATCGGACGACGATGATGGTGCTTGCAGTGACACTCCACAACATCCCGGAGGGCATGGCAGTCGGCGTGATGTATGCAGGCTTTCTATCAGGAAGTATGCAGATCACGGCGGCCAGCGCGCTGGCACTTTCGCTCGGTATCGCGATTCAGAATTTTCCGGAAGGTGCGATTATTTCCATGCCGCTTCGTGCGGAGGGGGAGAGTAAGCGACAAGCTTTCATGGGTGGTGTGCTGTCGGGAATCGTGGAGCCGATCGGCGCGGTGGTGACGATTCTCGCCGCGCAGCTGATCGTCCCACTGCTTCCATATCTTCTCAGCTTTGCGGCTGGCGCTATGCTGTATGTCGTCGTTGAGGAGCTGATTCCGGAAATGTCACAGGGGCGCCACTCCAACATCGGCACCTTGCTGTTTGCCGCTGGATTCAGTGTGATGATGGCACTGGATGTGGCACTCGGATGAATGAAGATTCTCGCTTCGTGCAGGAAACGCCAGGAGACAGTGAAATTGATCTTGCTTGCTGATTTCCGAAGCTCATGTGTGGTCCCTGATCGTCTAAGCACAAAAAAGAAACGATAAAGAAAAACCGGCGAACATATAACAGAATTACGGTAAACGACATTTTTATGCTAGAATGAGAGGCATCAAAGGTGGGCGACAAGACAGTTGTAGAAATGAAACAGTTATATAGACAAAACGGCCATATAAATTAAGTGGTTATAGAGATAAAACCGCTACATAAACAAAGTGGTTATAGAAACGAAACAGTTACAGAAACAAAGAAACGAGGCAGCTATGGTTCATTTTATCGGGGCGGGTCCGGGCGATCCGGAGCTTATCACACGGAAGGGTGCGCGTCTTCTTCGCGAGGCGGAGATCGTGATCTATGCGGGTTCGCTGGTGAATCCGGCGCTGCTCGAGGAGTGTCGGCCGGATGCACGCATTTATGATTCGAAGGACATGAATCTCGACGAGGTCTGTGCGCTGTATCTTGAGGCCGCGCGGTCCGGGGACGATGTTGCTCGTCTGCACACGGGTGACCCCTCGCTTTACGGCGCTATCCGGGAGCAGATGGATTTTCTGAAGGCACATGAAATCGACTACGATGTATGTCCCGGCGTCAGTTCCTTTTGTGGTGCAGCGGCCGCACTTCAAACCGAATACACACTGCCCGGCGTGACGCAGACGGTGATCATCTCCCGTGCAGAGGGGCGGACGCCGGTGCCGGAGCAGGAGCAGCTTACGAAGCTCGCGGCGCATCAGGCAACCATGGTACTGTTCCTGTCTGCGACGCTTGCTGCGAAAGTGAAGAACGAGCTTCTCGCCGGCGGCTATCCGGAGGACACACCGACCGCGGTCGTGTTTCGAGCCAGCTGGCCGGACGAGCGCGTGGTGCGCACGACGCTTGCGAAACTTCCGGAAGCGTTCGAGACGCCGGAAGCGCGCAACGAAGCCGGACGCCTGAAACCGGCCCTCATCATCGTGGGCCGCGCGATCGATGAGCAGACGATCTATGAAGCCTCGAAGCTCTACGACCCGGGCTTCACGACCGCGTTTCGACAGGGGGGAAAATGAACATTCAGATGATTGCATTTACGGAAAAGGGATATCGGCTGGCGGAGCAGCTGCGCGAACGCTGGATCACGGCGTCGGACGCATGGTGTTCAGCCAATGAAGTCGATCAGGATGTATCCCGGACAGCTGCCGGAGTGCAGCAGGCTGCATGGCCTGCAAATGCTTCACAGCCACCGCGCATCGAGCTGCATGCGAAGACAGAGGCGCTGCCGGCGATCTCTGATCCACGCAGCCTGCACGAGATCGTCGCAGAGTGGTTTACGAAGCCAGCTGCCGATCGTCCGTGTGACGCCATCATCTTCGTCGGTGCGACGGGCATCGCAGTGCGTGCGATTGCGCCGTTTATCAGCGGGAAATCAGTGGATCCGGCGGTGCTCGTGATCGACGAGGCAGGACGCTACGTGATTTCCCTTCTCAGTGGTCATCTGGGCGGGGCCAATGCACTGGCCCGCACAGCGGCGTCTCTGATCGGTGCGGAGCCGGTCATCACGACGGCCACTGACGCGGAGGGCGCTTTTGCGGTGGATACCTTCGCAAAGGAAAACGGATTCCTTCTTACCGATCTCAGGAAAGCGAAGGAAGTCAGTGCGAAAGTTCTACGTGGAGAAAAGCTGCGCATCTACTCGGACATTCCGATGGAACGTCTCGTACAGCGCCCGGCTCGCCATGAAGCGGAGCTCGTCCCGGCGCAGGAGATCGGCCGCGCCGACATCATCATCAGCTACCGGACGCACATGCTGAATCCAGCGTTACCGGCATGCAACACGGATGAGACTGCATCAGATCATCCGGCTGACGCTATACAGCTGTCTCTTTCGGAGCATCCATCGACGATGCAGTCCCAGGCCATCGGCCTTCGCCTCGTCGCGAAACGTATCCATGTGGGGCTCGGCGCCCGAAAGGGTGTGACGCAGGCCGAGGTCGCTGCGGCCGTGGCCAGCTGCCTCGAGGACGCCGGCATTGACCCACGGGCCGTGGTGGCACTGGACAGTATCGACCTCAAGAAACAGGAGGCGGGCATCCTTGCGTACAGTTATGAAAGTGGCGTGCCATTCGTGACGTACACGGCGGAGGAGTTGCGCACGGTCGAAGGTGCCTTCGCGAGCAGCAGCTTCGTCCAGTCGGTGACAGGGGTCGCCAATGTCTGTGAGCGCGCCGCGGCCTTCGCTGCGGGACGGAATGGCCACGCAGAGGTGCTGGTGCACAAGACGATTCACGGGAACGTAACGACCGCTGTTGCGGTGGAAGCGTAGACGCAGAGGGCGATTCAAAGGTACTTCATGATGATAACGATACAAGATAAGTCAAATAGTAGAAATCAGAGATACGTAAAATACTGAATACAACGTATCTGAAAAATCATGAGAAATAAGAAGACAGATAATTCTGGAGGAGCTATGGGAACAGTCTATGCGGTCGGGTTCGGACCCGGCGATGAAAGTTATGAGACAGTGGAGGCGCGAGAGGTGCTCGCGGGGGTCGATGTGATCGTCGGTTACCAGACCTATGTGCAGCTTCTGAAGACACAGTTTCCGGATAAAAAATTTCTGGTTTCGGGAATGCATGCCGAGGAAGCACGCTGTCGAGAAGCACTTGCACTCGCGAAAGAAGGGCAGAATGTTGCGGTGGTATCTTCCGGCGACAGTGCGGTGTATGGCATGGCCGGCTTGCTCTATACTCTTTCGGAAGAGGAGATGTATGAGGGCGTGCAGGTCGTGACCGTGCCGGGACTCAGCGCCGTGCTGAGCGGAAGTGCGGTGCTCGGTGCACCGGTGGGACATGATTTCTGTGTGATCAGTCTGTCGGATCTCCTGACCCCATGGGAGAAGATCGAGCAGCGTCTGAAGGCGGCCGCAGAAGCAGATTTCGTCATCGTACTGTATAATCCGGTCAGCAGGATGCGGCAGGCGCAGTTCCAGCGGGCATGTGCGATTCTGTCGGAGACGCTCCCGGAAGACCGGGTATGTGCGTACGTCAGAAACATTGGCCGCGACGGACAGAATAGTCGGATTTTTCTGCTGAACGAACTCGCCGGACTCGCGACGGGGAAAACGACAGATGCACAGCCGGAAATCGATATGCTGACGACGATTTTCATCGGAAACAGCGAGACGCGTGTCATCGAAACGCCGGACGGCCCACGTATGGTGACGCCACGCGGATACGAACGAAAGGAAACGTTCATAAATCAGTAAATAGAAAGGGATACAACGGAAGTGAGAGAAACAGTACAGCTGCAGGCCATGACCGTGTAAAATAATCAGAGGACAGGTGTGATGCATATATGTTTGTTTGGCGGTACGACGGAGGGGCGGAAAATCGCGGAAGCGATCGTTCAGGTGAATAAGGAGAGGATGCTTCGCGTAGGGAAGCTGGAAGCGAATATCGATACGTCATCCGTGGCTCATGTAGATATGTATGGGAAGATGGAAGCGGCTGCGCATTCTGTATCGCCAAGGGATTTTTTAATTCAAGCGGATGTTTTCGTAGCGACGGCATATGGGGCGAGTCTGCTGCCGGTGGGACCGGGCGTTACGGTGCACGTCGGACGGCTCGATGCCGAGGCGATGACGGCGCTGTTCTCGACAGTTCGGCAGAGGCAGGGGTTCGCATCAGATAAAACGCCTGAGCAGCCGTTAGATTCCAGATCCGATGAACGATCCCGGGCGATGAAGAAATCCGAACCACCGAAATCGAGCGGGCGATGCAGACAGCCGGAAGCATCGGATCATCTTCTGGTGATCGATGCGACGCATCCGTATGCGGCGGTGGTGAGTGAACATATCCTGTCAGCGTGTGTGGCGACGGGGACCCACTGCATCCGTGTGGAGCGGGAAGATTTCGATACGGAGGAGAAGGATACCGCGTCAGAAGTGAAGGCTACCGGGTCGGAGGAAAAGACTGCCGTGCCGGTGGGGGCCGCGCTTCACTGGGTGGATTCCATCGAGGAGGCCGCGACATGGCTCGCACAGGCGCTTTCAGATGAAACGTGTATAGCAGACACCAACGGTATGACAGATCCGAAGTTCGTGTGGGATAAAAGCAGGGACATGCAGACGCTGGAGGCTCCTGCACTTATAGGGAACGAAGCGCCGGAAAAACGGAGAGGGACATCATCTGAAGGAGTGCATCGGCCAAACATCCTCATAACGACGGGGTCGAAGGAGCTCGAACCCTATACGCGGATTCCGGATTTCGAGGCGCGCTGCTATGTGCGGGCGCTGCCGACGATGGAGGCGCTCGAGAAGTGCCAGCGGCTCGGCTTCCGGCGCGCGCATCTGATCCTGATGCAGGGGCCGTTTACCGAAGAAATGAACATCGCACAGCTCCGGTATGCCCATGCCGGCTACCTCGTCACGAAGGCGTCGGGCGAGATCGGTGGATTCCCGGAGAAATGTGAAGCGGCCCTCGCGCTCGGCGTAGAGGTCATCTGCATTGGCCGACCGAAGGAGGTTTCGATACCGGCCGCGGCGTGGTATGATAGAAGAAAATTGGATGTGGTGCTGCGTCTGATTCGCGAGTGCTGAACAGCCGAGATGCGAAAGAAGCAGCGAAACCCATGTGGATCAGTGTCCCATGGGGGATGTAATAGAAAGCAACGCTGCGGTCTCTATGCAGACAGACAGCTGTAGATATGGAGGTAGGACATGAGAATCGTAAACCTGATTGGAGTAGGCCCTGGAAACCCGGACATGCTGACGAAGAGTGCGGTCGATGCCATCTGCGCATCGGATGTCGTGATGGGCGCGACGCGTGCGTTGACGACAGCCCGTGCTGTATTACCGGCAGAAAACAGTCCGGAAACGCTGGAGACCTTCCGCACGGAAGAGATGGTCGAGTATATCCTCGCGCATCCGGAGAAGAAGACGATCTCCGCGGTATTCACCGGCGATACGAGTGTTTACTCCGGCGCGATTCCGCTTCGCCGCGCACTGAAGAAGCGCTTGACCGCGGTTCGCGATGAGGATTCCGAGGATGAGACCGCGCTCGAGCAGCTTGAGATCCGGAACTATGCCGGTGTGTCGAGCATTCAGTACTTCCTCAGCAAGCGTTCGATCAGCATGGCGGATGTCAAGCTCGTCAGCCTCCACGGCCTTCACAAGGACATGGTGCCGCTGATTCGCGAGAACCGTTTCGTCTGTGCCCTTCTGGGTGCGGAGGACAATGTCTCCATCATCGCGCAGGAGCTGGTACAGTTCGGCCTCAATAATGTACGTATCACCGTCGGCGAGCGTCTGAGCTACGCGGATGAGAAATTCACCGTTGGCTCCCCACGTGAGCTCCGCGAGCGGAGCTTCGACCGCCTCGCCATCGCGCTGTTTGAGAACGATGACTTCCGTGTATCGATGCGCAGCTTCGGTATATCGGATGATCGCTTCAACCGCCTCGATGGCATCCCGATGACGAAGCGCGATGTGCGTGCACTGAGCCTCTGCCGTCTGGCTCTCCGTGAGAACAGTATCATGTATGATATCGGTGCGGGTACCGGCAGTGTGTCCATCGAGGCTGCATTGACCTGCCCAGAAGGAAAGGTGATTTCTGTCGAGGTAGATCAGGACGCGATTTACACCCTCGAGCAGAACCGCTATCAGTTCAAGGTCGATAACATCCGCATCGTGCGCGGTATCGCACCGGCCTGCTTCGCGGAGGAGAGCTTCCAGGCGCCGGGTGAGCGGAAGAATGTCTCCGACGAGGGTCCGCTGCCGATTCCAGATTGTGTTTTCATCGGCGGCAGCAAGGGCAATCTCGGTGCCATCGTGGACTGGGCGATCAAGGTGAACCCGAATGTCATCATCGTCATCAACACGGTAACGCTGGAGTCCAGTGCAGAGGTGCTGGAGATCGAGCGTCGCCTCACGGATTATCAGTTCGAGATGGTGGAGATTCAGGCAACCGGGCTCGAGCGCCGTGGCAGCTACCACATGCACCGCGCAGAAAACCCGATTACCATCACGAGAATCTCGAGACGGTAAATTTTCAGACGTGATTTGACAGACAGCATCGGAATGTGCGCCGCATCCCACGGCGTTCAGAGCACAAACCCTATGAGAAATGAATTTCGAAAAATCGTGATCGCCGCGGATCGAAGCGGCGCAGGAAAGACCACAGTCAGCTGTGGTCTTCTTGCCGTGTTGAAAAAGCGGGGCGTGAAGGTTCAGAGCTTCAAGTGCGGGCCCGACTATATCGATCCGATGTTTCACCGACAGGTGCTCGGGGTACCATCCGGAAATCTCGACAGCTTCTTCACGGACGCGACGACGCTACGGCATATTTTCCGAGACCGTACGATAGCGAGTGACGCGCAACTCGCGCTCGTCGAGGGCGTGATGGGCTACTACGATGGCCTAGGTGGTGTGTCGAGTGCCGCATCGACCTCAGAAATCGCACGCATCCTCGATGCTCCGACCATCCTCGTGATGGATGCGAAGGGCGCGAGTGTGACCATCGCGGCGCTCGTGCGCGGTATGCAGCAGTTTGGGGAGGAAACTGCTGCGCCGGATGAACGGCCGATGCAGTCCCCATCCGCAGCGTCGCGGTCGAAGGTGATTTCGGAGGAAGAGACATCGGTGAGGACGGAAGCAGAGCCGGCGAAAAAGCTGTGCCGGCGGCAGGGCGGCATCCGCGGCCTCATCCTGAATCGCGTATCGTCGATGTTCTATCCGCGACTGAAAAACGTGATCGAAGAGTACTGTCCGGGCATCGAAGTACTCGGGTATCTCCCGGACCTTCCGGAACTGAAGCTTCCGTCCCGTCATCTCGGTCTCGTCGAGCCGGAGGAGTTGCAGGATTTCCGAAACTGGGCAGACCGTGTTGCGGAAGAACTGGAGAAGTGCGTTGATGTCGATCGACTGCTGGAGATCGCAGCGGTAGAGCAGGGGGTGGCGCTCGACGATCGTACCGACCGCATGCGTATTCGCGAAACGAAAATCGCCAGAGAAACCATCGATAGAGAGGAGAACAGACCGTCCTTCGATCCGGCGGCTGAAGTGGATGAAAAGGCAGGATGCACGCAGAATTCTAAAATGGATACAGGTATTCAGCGAAGCTCTGCAGGTGAGGAGAAGGCGGCAGAGCCGGAAACTGCCGGGAGCAGAATGGTGCGGATTGCGGTATCCGAAGATGAGGCATTTAATTTCATGTATCAGGAGAATCGAGCGCTGCTCGAGCAACTCGGTGCAAAGCTGGTGCCGTTTAGTCCGCTGCATGATGCGGCACTCCCAGTGGATGTCGATGGCCTGATCCTGTCCGGTGGCTATCCAGAGCTCTATAAGGATGCGCTTTCTGCGAATGCGTCGATGCGTGCGTCGGTGGCGGACGCAATCAAGAGAGGTATTCCGACGATTGCGGAGTGCGGTGGGTATATGTATCTGCTGGATGCCATCGAGCAGGTCTCGATGTGCGGTGTGCTCGCGGGTGATGCGAGACGAAAGGAGCGCCTCGTGCGCTTCGGTTATATCGAGGCGGAAACACAGCGTGACAGCGTATTGGGCCCGGCCGGTACCGTGCTGCGCGGGCATGAATT
>CAKQWR010000084.1 GCA_934279105.1 uncultured Oribacterium sp.
TCCTGCCACAGGAACTCACGGGTTCTCAGGAACGGACGGGTGGTCTTCTCCCAACGAACGACGGATACCCACTGGTTAAGTATCTGTGGAAGATCACGATAGGACTTTACCACCTTGGAGAAATAATCACAGAACAGTGTCTCGGAGGTCGGACGAACGCAGAGACGCTCCTCCAGCTTCTTCTGTCCACCCTCGGTTACCCAGGCAACCTCCGGTGCGAAGCCCTGTACGTGATCCTTCTCCTTCTGAAGAAGAGACTCCGGAATCAGCATCGGCATCGCTACATTCTCTACGCCGCTTGCCTTGAAGCGCTGATCCAGCTCATGCATGATGTTCTCCCAAATAGCATAGCCCGCCGGACGGATAACCATGAAACCCTTTACGGAAGAATAATCGGTAAGTTCTGCCTTCTTAACAACGTCTGTGTACCACTGAGCGAAATCCTCCTCCATAGGAGTGATCTGCTCGACAAGTTTCTTGTCTGCCATAATCATAGCCTTTCTTTTTCAATGCAGCGACACCGTCGCACTTCCTTCGTGCCTTGCCACCGCAGGTTTATATGCGCATCTATTTTAGCATGTGGGCCCGAATTTACAAGAACTATTCGAGAGAAGGTCGCCGGACAGGCAAATGATGCCCCGCAGGGTGGACCCTGCGGGGCATCCCCGTGATTATACAAAGAGACGATGCCATTCGATGCGCCTACGGCGCGGGCATCGTCGCTTGATTTTGCCACCGAGGTGGCAAAACGGCCTCGCCGCCCGGGGGCATCACGGGGACCCTTGCCCCTGCGGGGCATCCCCGTGATTAATACTGCTTCAGGTGGATTGCGAAGCCTGCGATCTGCTTATCGAGGTAGATGAACATGAGGCTGCCGTCCGGATTCTTCTTCGCCGTCTCTGCCTTTACGCCCATGCCGCGCTTCTCGAAGAATGCAACAGCTGCGTCTACATCATGGCAGCCGATGGCGATATGGCCCTTCTCACCAGGTCCGTCCTTCTTCATGATCTCGATGAGGTCCGAAGCGAAAATAGAGCTGTTGCCGACTCTCGGGATGAAGCCCATAAGTGTCTGGAACTCGTCCGCGATCTTCAGCGCGTCCTCCTCGCCATTTGCATTGATACCCACATGCAGTACACAGAGACCGAGCTCCTTCACTGCATCATAATCCTTTGACATCTGATCTGCCATGTTCATACCTCCTGTTGTCTCGTCAATTGTTTCCGCCACTGACCTCTGCCGATGCAGACGACCTCTGTCGAGACACCCGCCCGCGAGGCAGTAAAGCGCTTTATGAATTAAAGATACTCTTTCTCTTTTACTTAATCAAGCGGGTAGATTTCCTGCAGGAACTCCATGCGTGCACCCATATTCTCGAGGAGCGCGTCGAGTACCGTGATGGCCACCATACATTCGACGACGACACAAGCTCGCTCGACGACGGTTGGATCGTGACGGCCCTTGATTTCGATGGTGACATTGTCGCCCTCTTCGTTGGCCGTTTCCTGCGGACGGGCGATGGACGGCGTCGGCTTGAAGTAAGCACGGAGCACGATTTCAGCACCGTCGGACATGCCGCCGAGGATACCGCCGGCATGGTTCGTTTTCACGTGGAAAACCTCCTCGATGCCATCAAGCTCACCACTGGCGAGCAGCGTTTCAAACTCTTCCTCTGTAAGCGGTGCTTCATCATGAAGTGCACGTGCGCGGTTGACATCCTCGAGACTCGGCTGATGCTCGTAATCCTCGTCTTCTTCATCGACCTCCATCGGAGCAATCGGCACAGCGACGGCCTCGAAACCATCATTGTGCTCGGAACCGAGTTCCCGCGCTGCCTTCGTACCATCGCCGATTTCCACAGCCTTCACTGCACCAATCGACATCACGGCTTGCGCGACGCGTGCATCGAGCTTGTCGAATACCGGCTCGCCGATACCGGTCGGCATATTATTCACGAAGCAGGTGACGACACCGCCGGCACTGTTCTTCTCATCGCGCAGCTCGAGGATACGCTGATCTGCCGCCTCACGGCCGGCCGGGGTCGTCACGTCGATACCGGCGAGCTCCGTAACCTCCGCATCGACAGTGATCCCAAGCTCTGACAGCACCTTCGCCGCCACTGCACCACCGGCTACACGCGCAAGCGTCTCACGTCCGCTGGAGCGTCCACCACCACGATAATCACGAAAACCGTACTTCTCATAGAAGCCGTAATCCGCGTGACCCGGGCGGAATACATGGGCGATGTCCGAGTAATCCTTGCTATGCTGGTCACTGTTCCGAACCATGATGGCAATCGGGGTACCAGTCGTTTTTCCCTCGAAAACACCGGAGAGAATCTCGATCCGATCATCTTCCTTTCGCTGGGTCGTCTTCAGATTCTGTCCCGGCTTCCGTCGGTCCATATATGGCTGAATGTCCTCTTCGGACAGCGCAAGCCCCGCCGGACAGCCGTCGATGATAACGCCAAGTGCCGGACCGTGTGACTCGCCGAAGGTGGTGATACGAAATAGTTTGCCAAATGTATTGCCTGCCATGGATGTCCCCCTAACTACAGAATGGAGAGTGCATCTGCTCTCTCCATTCAAAACGTTCTATCATCGAACTGCACTCGCCATAAGCGAAGCGTCGTATCCGATGTTTTTTCTACTTTCAGACAGTTCCACTCTACGTTGGTTTGTCTGTTCTATACGACCTATTCTATTATTTGCCGGATGGCAGCTTCACCATGCAGATGCAGTTCGGCTCATCCACCGGAACATCGCGTGCGCTCATAACGAGAAGACCTGTATCATAATCCATCGAGAAGAAGGTAATCGTACCGGATTCGTTGTTCGCTGCCGCGATATGCTTCTCATCTGGGAAGATGCAGAAATCCTTCGGATAAACACCGGAAACTGGAAGTGAACTCTTCATCGTCAGAAGGCCTGTCTCTATATCACGCTCATACATCGTAATCGTATTGATGCCAGCATTGGACACAAACAGATGTTTCGCATCCTTATCCGGCGAGAAGCGCATCTGACAAGCTGCGATCAGCGGGCTGTTGGACGGATCATTATGTGTCGAGATCGTCTGAATCTTTTCGAGATTAATGTCGTTCGGCTTCTTACCTTCCGTGAAACGGAAAACGTCGACTACATTCTTCACCTCGTACATAAGGTAGAGATATTTCCGATCCGGTGAGAAACGGAAGTGGCGCGGTGCGGACTGGAGCTCACAACGGATGGTGTCGATCTGGCGCATCTTGCCATCGAGCTTATCGAAACGGAACACGCGTACCTGGTCGATACCGAGGTCAGCTACGAGGATATACTTCTGATCATCGGTCATACGTGCGCAGGATACATGCGGACGGAAGGTACGCTCTGCGACAGAACCGATGCCCTTATCAAACACACCATCGACGATCGGTCCGACCGATCCATCCGGTTCAAGTGCGAGCAATGTTGCCTTGCCATCGTGATAACCGGATACCATCAGGTACTGGTCGAACTGGTCGATGGCCAGATGACAGCCACGCATACCGCGGATATTCTGGGTGTTCAGCTTCTGAAGCGCACCATTCTCGAGGATACGGAATGCAACGACACCCTCATCTGCGATGGAATACAGCGTTTTCTGATCTCTCGACGCTACAAGATAGGAGGAGTTGTTCACCTCAATTTCGGTCCGCTTCGTAAAGGTTCCCTTCTCTACATCGACATCACAAATCGTGATGCCCTTCGCGTTTCCCGTGTAGCTGTAGGAACCGATATATGCCATGTACTTATCTTTACTCATACTTCTGCCTCTCCCGACGTCCTTTCGGGCGTACATCTTCATAAAATCGAATCTATTTTACCACAATTCCCGCGCTTGTTACAATGCTAACAAGTAATATCACGAGGATGCCCCATAGGGGCTCCCGTGATGCCCCCGGGCGGCGCAGGCATGGTCTCCTTATTTATCACGGGGATGACCCACATCGAAGCCTGGTCCGGAGGGCGAATACCGGAAGCACAGTACTGCGAGAACGGAAAAATCTAAAATCGGACGCTAAGAACCAGTAAGTCCTCCGCAAACGACGGAGTTTCCCTGATGGAAACTCCGTGTTGCGGAGGCGGTCAAAGAAAAATTACTCTAACTGGTTCTAAAGCGTCCGATTTTGATTTTGCACGTTCTCTTCGTATGGCTTCCGGTATTCGCTCTCCGGGCCAGGCTTCGATGTGGGTCATCCCCTCTTATATTTATGTCTTGCCAAAATAGCTTTCTGCGTATCGTTCAACTTGCACTCTGCCTGCTCGAGGTCGAGTTCATGATGCCCGACGTGGTCACAGCCGTTCTTCGCGTAGCTGCAGAACGCGCAGGCACCGCTTTTTGATACGGCTTTATGAAGACTCCGGAGGATGAGGATCACCATAAGTGCGATCAGTCCTCCCACGATGAGATCTCCCATAGTTCCTCCTTTCGTACGAAGTGCTTCGAGCTTCACCATCATCGTGATGCTCAGCAGCATGTCAAATCACCTTTTGATGCCGATGTCTCCTGGTCTCGCCATCTGCGTGGTGCCCGGAAGCATTGACCGAATCATGTTCGATGCCAATGTTTTCAGCCCCGTCATCTGCATGGTGCCTGAAGACATTGGCTCAGGATACTTTTATAGTAATCGGAATTTTCGGGCCTGCAAGCACTTCCGTGCTTGCAGGTCGAGGATTTACTTCTGTGTCGCAGCGGCCACGGAATCGAATTTGTCGGAAAGCTCCGTTGCTTCGTGGTATGGCCGAACGAGGGCCCAGATGCCGAGAACGACGAGGGCGATCGCTACGATGGTGAAGATACCGAAGTGTGCTTCACCGGTGAAGAGGCCGCCGATCTGATAGATGACTGTGCCGACGCAGTACGCGAGTCCGCACTCCCAGCCGATGGCTCTCCAGGTCCACTTTGCGTTGTTCATCTCACGACGGATCGCACCGATGGCTGCGAAGCAAGGTGCACAAAGCAGGTTGAATGCGAGGAAGCTATAGCCGGCAGCAGCACCGGAGTAGTTGGCCTGTACGAGGTTCCAGATCTGGTCGCCTGCCTCTGCAAGCTCCTCAGCGCCTTCATAATGGAAGAGGATTCCGAAGGTACCTACGACATTCTCTTTTGCGATGAGACCGGTCACAGCTGCAACAGCGGACTTCCAGTCCGGCCAGCCAAGCGGTGTAAAGATCCAGGCGATGGCATTACCGAAGGCCGCAAGGATGGAGTTATCCATGTCGACCATACCGAACTGACCGTCCTGCACACCGAAGGAGGATGCGAACCATACGATGATGGTAGACAGAAGGATGATCGAACCTGCCTTCTTTACGAAGGAAGAACCACGCTCATACATGGACTTCAGAATATCTACCGGTCTCGGAAGATGGTATGCCGGAAGCTCCATAACGAATGGTGCCGGATCACCTGCGAACCACTTCGTCTTCTTCAGGACGATACCGGAGAAGATGATAGCGGCGATACCGAGGAAGTAAGCGGATGGTGCGATCCAGGAAGCGCCACCGAATACGGCACCTGCGAGGAGCGCGATGATCGGGAGCTTCGCGGAACACGGAATGAAGGTCGTGGTCATGATCGTCATGCGACGGTCACGCTCGTTCTCGATGGTTCTCGATGCCATGACACCCGGAACACCGCAGCCGGAGCCGATCAGCATCGGGATGAAGGACTTACCGGAGAGACCGAAACGACGGAAGATACGATCCAGGATAAACGCGATTCTCGCCATATAACCACAGCCCTCGAGGAAGGCGAGGAAGAAGAACAGGACGAGCATCTGCGGCAGGAAGCCGAGCACTGCACCGATACCAGCGACGATACCGTCGAGCACGAGGCTCGTCAACACCTCACCGGTGCCGAGTGCACTGAGGATTCCCTCGAAAAGTCCCGGAATTGATGGCAGTTCGCAGAGGCCGAAGAAAGACCATGGGTCGGAGCCGAACAGGACATCATTGACCCAGTCCGTACCGATCGCACCGATCGTCGAAATGGAGATGTAGTACACAAGCCACATAACGACAGCGAAAATCGGGAGCGCCAGGAAACGGTTCGTGACGATGCTGTCGATACGATCCGACATGGACATCTGACCGACATGCTTTTTCGTGTACGCTGCGGCGATCATATTCTGAATGTAGGTATAACGCTCGTTTGTGATGATGGACTCCGCGTCATCATCCTCGGCCTTTTCAACCGCAGCGATGACGGACTCGACATCCACGTTCTGGCCGGCGCCGATCATCTCATGACGAATCTTGTCGTCACGCTCGAAGAGCTTAACAGCGAAAAATCTCTTCTCGCCCTCCGGAACATACGGCGCGATCTTCTCCTCGATTTGGAGAATCGCATCCATCACCTCTGCAGAGAAGCTGTGCACGATTTCGGTCGAACCGGTCTGCGCCTCATGAATCGCAAGCTCGGTTGCTTCCTTGATCCCCGTACCGTTCAGTGCAGAAATCTTCACTGCCTTGCAGCCCATGTACTTTTCAAGCTGGTCGAGGCGGATCTGGTCACCATTTTTCTCCACGACGTCCATCATATTGACGGCCATTACAACCGGAATTCCGAGCTCCTTCAACTGGGTCGTAAGGTAAAGGTTACGCTCGAGGTTTGTACCATCTACGATGTTCAGAATTGCATCCGGCTTCGTGTTGATGAGATAGTTTCTCGCAACGACCTCCTCCAGTGTATATGGAGAAAGTGAATAAATACCCGGAAGATCCGCGATGGTCACATCTGCGTGGCCCTTCAGCTTGCCTTCCTTCTTCTCTACTGTAACGCCCGGCCAGTTACCAACATACTGGTTCGATCCGGTCAGCTGGTTAAACAGCGTCGTCTTACCGCAGTTTGGATTACCTGCGAGTGCAATCGTGATTGCCATTTGTTTTTCCCCCTCTACGATTTTTCATGCTCCGCCACGTCCTTCGTGGTCAAAGCTTCCATCCGGGCACCGCCCGCTCTGTATCTTCTAGGCTCAGGCTTTCGTCTCGACCTGTACCATCTCGGCATCCGCCTTCCGCACGGAAAGCTCATAGCCACGTACGGTGATCTCGATCGGATCGCCGAGCGGCGCTGCCTTACGTACATGAAGCGTGGTTCCCTTCGTGATTCCCATATCCATGATTCTTCTCTTGATGGCACCCTCGCCGGTGATCTTTGCTACGACGCAATCCTCACCTGGCTGAATCTCTCTTAATGTTTTCAACTCTGTTCCCTCCTGTTTATCTATAAGGCGCAGACACGCTGCGGATTATACTCTTTTACGCACTGATCATGACCTTGCGGGCCATCGTCTCGTCCAGTGCCAGTCTCGACTCCTTCACCTGTACGATCAGATTGCCGCGATTACAGGAAACGATCTTCACCTTGCCTCCGGCATAGAATCCCAGTGACTCCAGGAAATGCTGTGTCTTATCATTTCCTCCGATGCGCTGAATCTCATATTCTTCACCCTGTGTTCCCATCGATAATGGCATCATCGTACCTCCTTTACATGATGTTTATAGCAGCGCCGAAGCAGTCTTCGTATCCTCTCATCGACGACGCCGCTGTCCGGTGCCCGATGAGGCCGCCACATCTACATAGAAATATGAATTAGCCTCGTCTAATTAGATGAGCCTAACTTCACGTTAGTAAGTTAGCACTAACTTTTTTTCAAGTCAATAGATTTCGCTAAAATAATTAGTTATATCTAACTTTCTGGTAATACGAAATCCCGGCGCAGTTCTATGGCTGAAAAATCGAAATCTATGCTATACTATCGGAGATTAAAGTTTATGGCTCTACCATATGTTTTTTAAAGGAGTTTCGATATGAGTACGTATGCGACACATGAGTCGTCGGAGAATTATCTGGAGAGTATTCTGATGCTGGCGATGAGTCAGCAGGTGGTGCGTTCCATCGATATCGCGAATCTGCTGGGATTTTCGAAGCCGTCGGTTTCGGTGGCGATGAAGCACCTGCGCGAGGAGGGGATGATCACGGTGGATGGCAATGGCTACATCGCGCTGACAGAGGCCGGGATGGCGGCGGCGAAGGCGACCTATGAGAAGCATGTGGTGATCACGAATATGCTGGTGCGGCTCGGGGTGAGTGCGTATACGGCGGGTCAGGATGCCTGCCGGATCGAGCATGTGCTGAGTCCGGAAACCTTCGAGAAGCTGAAGGAGCACTATCTTAGGTTGCCGGACGTCGAGGACAGCGATGAGTACCGGAAGCTGCAGACGATCAAAAACTTCGTCCAGACCGTCCCGGGGCGACAGGACTAAGTTTTTCGTTAAGCCGGATTCTCGAAGGGCCGGCTGATTCGCATTTTTTAAACACTGCTTTTTAACATGCAAAAGTGCTGCTGCACCAGCTGGTGATATGCTCCCTTCTAGGTAGACAAGAGAAATAATAAAAATCTTGTCCTGCTTGGAAGGGAGCATATTTTGTCTTT
>CAKQWR010000085.1 GCA_934279105.1 uncultured Oribacterium sp.
TCGGCGACGAAGGCGTTCTTCGGCTCGTTGTAGATGTCCTCCGGGGTACCGATCTGCTGGATCTCGCCCTCACTCATTACGACGATCTTATCGGACATCGTCAGTGCCTCTTCCTGGTCATGAGTGACGTAGATGAAGGTAATGCCGAGTTTGTCATGCATCGCCTTCAGCTCGATCTGCATCTCCTGACGCATCTTGAGATCGAGTGCACCGAGTGGCTCATCGAGCAGCAGGATCTCCGGCTCATTCACGAGTGCACGCGCGATGGCGATACGCTGCTGCTGACCACCGGACAGAGTCGACACGCTACGATTCTCGAAGCCCTCGAGGTCGACGAGGCTCAGCATGCGCTTCACCTTACGATCGATCACATCCTTCGCCACCTTCTTCTGGCGGAGACCGAAGGCGATGTTATCGTAGATGTTCATATGTGGAAAAAGCGCATAACGCTGGAAAACCGTATTGATCGGACGCTCATATGGTGGCAGCGAGGTGATGGACTTTCCATTCAGAAGAATCTCACCCGAGGTCGGGATGTCGAAGCCTGCGATCATACGAAGGGTCGTCGTCTTGCCACAGCCGGACGGGCCGAGGAAGGTGACGAACTCACCGCGCTTCACTTCGAGATTAAAATCATGTACGGCGATGAATCCGTTATCGTCGTACTGCCGCATCACATGCTTGAGTTCAATGATGTTCTCGCTTTTCATTGTTTCGTTTCCCATAATTCTTTCCCTTTATATATAGAATATTTCATGTGCTGTGTGACTACGCTCGTCACCGGACAAATCCTCGTCCTGGCGACGGGCAGTGCGCCATGTATGATGGATTTCAGAACTCCGGCGGTGTACTGATCCACAGGAACTTCGCGGACTTCGCACTCGGATTCTCGATCCGGTGGACCTGCGTCGTGCGGTAGTAAAAGCTCTCCCCGGCCTTCACTGTATAGACCTCATCTCCGAAATGCACCTTGATTTTTCCGTTCATGACATAGCCGAACTCCTCACCGGTATGCGGCTTGTCCTCTTCGAGCGTCTGATGGGGAGCCAATGTTACAAGCAGGGGTTCCATCTCGAACTTCTGCGCCGTCGGCACCAGCCATTTACGACAGTTTCCCTGCTCATCCACCTTTTCGAAGCAGTCCGCGCCGGTGAAAACGATCTGCTCCTGCGTGGATGCCTTGAAAAACTCGCCCGGCGTCGTACCCAGGCACTCGATGAGGTCCATCAGCGTCACCACGGAAGGTGATACCTGTCCTCGCTCCAGCTGCGAAATAAAGCCCTTCGTCAGCTCCGTCCGATCCGCAAGCTCCTGCTGCGTAAGACCGTTCCGGTTCCGGAGATTCTTGATTTTCCGTCCGATTTCGACGTTCACCTGCTCTGCTGCCATGTTCGCTTCCTTACTGTGTATACACGAAACTTTTTGCTAAACTTGCAATATTCTATTACTAAACTTTTAAGCCGGAATTCATTATACTATAACTAAACTTTTAATCAATTAATAATTGACTTTTTACTAAAAAATTACGGTGAAACCATCTGGCCTCATTCACCCGGTCAAAAAACGCCGCCACACGGAGGATATCCTCTGTGTGGCGGCGTTTCGTAAATTGACTTAACTTGGCTTCACCATGCGCTGCTCGTCGAGCTTTATTTACTCTTCCGGCAGCGTTTCTTACCGTTATGATTTATGAAAGGTCGCTGGTCTTCCGGAGATTTGAGTCGATGAGACGGTTGAATCCGATCCAGCCGTTGCTGTCGACCGCCTTTCCGCTCTTTGCGGCACCATCGATTGCCTCACGCATGGTTTCCAGCTTCGCATCTACGTTATCTGCGAAGGAAAGTGCCATCGCTTCCATCAGTGCCGGCTTTTTCGGCGAGCCGTACTCGAGCTCACCATGGTGTGCCAGAATGCAGTGACCCAGCTCCGCGGCAAGTGTCTCCGGGAAGTCCGGAATCTTCTTTGCGGTATTGATCACATTCTGGTAACCGATTACGATGTGACCGATCAGCTGTCCGACATCGCTGTAATCATTCCGTGGGAATGCAGTCAGCTCCTGCACCTTTCCGATATCGTGGCAGAGTGCCGCGGTGATCAGAAGGTCACGGTGAAGATCCGGATAGTGCTTCGCATAGAAATCGCAGATGGCTGCTACGGAAAGTGTATGCTCCGCAAGTCCGCCGACATAGCCATGATGTACAGACTTCGCAGCGGAATGCTGCATGAACTCCTTATGGAAGCCTTCGTTCTCCAGGAAAATCATATTCAGCAGCTTGTTCAGGTACGGATTCTTCACCGACTTGATCATCTGCTGAAGCTCCTGCTCCATCTCCGGAATCGGGCGACCGGATACCGGAAGATAATTCTTCGGATCATAAGAGCCCTCCTTCGCTACCCGGAGGCGCTGGATACTCAGCTGATTGCTTCCATTGTAAACAGTGACATTGCCCTCGACATATACATAGTCGAGCACATCGAAATCAGAAATCCCAGGGGAATTCGGCTCCCACACCTTCGCATCCACCTGACCGGTACGATCCTGAAGCGTTACATTCAAGTACTCCTTACCATTCTTCGTCATGGCTGCGTTCTTCGTCTTTACGAGGTAAATATCCGCTACCCGCATGCCATCATAAAAACTCTCGATAAAACGCATACCACCATTGCCGGCAGATGCATTCTGCTCTCTGAAAAACTCGTTAAATTCCATTTGTTTATTCTTTCTAATCCATGGCTAACACTTCTACACGACGAACTACATTTCTATTTCCAGGCCCACGGTATGCCTTTCGATCTATTTCATCACTGAAATCGTCGCCTGTCCCGGACGCGTCCATGGATACGCATCACTGTCGCCCATACTAACACAAGCGCGGACTTCCCGCAATGCCGCATTGAAACTCTGCACAGGCGCTTTTCAGCCGGAGGCCCCGGAGGACTGCCCTCAGAAGCACAGTACTTCGAAGCCGGATAAATCTAAAATTGACCCCTAAGAACCAGTAGGTCCTCCGCAAACGACTGAGTTTCCTTGATGGAAACTCAGTGTTGCGGAGGATTCTAAGGAAAATTTACTCCAACTGGTTCTAAAGGGGTCAATTTTGATTTTTCAACGGCTTCTACGTATGGCTTCTGAGGGCAGTCCTCCGGGGCCTCCGGCTGAAGCGCCTACGCGGGGTCTCCCTCAGCGTGCGCCTACCGTCACCTTGTACTCGACTTCGCTGTATTCGGTACCGCGCTGCCGCTGTACCTTCACCTTTATTTCATCACC
This sequence comes from uncultured Oribacterium sp., assembly GCA_934279105.1. GTDB lineage: Bacteria > Bacillota > Clostridia > Lachnospirales > Lachnospiraceae > Oribacterium. Next base: position 3,269 of record CAKQWR010000085.1, read on the forward strand.
GACACGTAGTTCACCGAGTGCTTTTCGAAATTCCGGCATATTATCAATTTCGGTATCACCGATGTGCGTGAGGATGTCTCCACTCTGGATACCAGCATTGAACGACGGCGAGTTCTTATCGCACTCCTTTATATAGAGGCCATTCGGAAGTCCTACGTGGGCCATCTCCGAGCTCACCTCCTGCGCGTGGAAACCGAGGTATGGGTATTCGACGCCATTCGTCAGCTTCTGAATCTGCGCGAGGAAATCTGTAGCGACCGCAATCCGCTGATAGCCATTCACCGTATCGCCGAGACGACTGCTGACCCAGCCGATCAGCTCGCCCTTCGTATTCAGCACAAATGCACCGCTTTCCGTACTCGCATGAATATCCACGATCATCTCCGCGATGCTTCCGTCGATATAAGCTGTGTTATAGCTGATGGACGCAATCCGACCGGTCGTAAACGACGGGTAAACGCCATCCGGTGCCCCGACGGCGAGGAGGAGGTCCCCACGCTGCAGGCGACCTGCATTGCCGATGGTGATCGTCCGGAGCTCATGTCGATCCTTTGCGCTCAGGGTATGCTGTGCTACCGAAACCACGGCGATGCCATCTGCCTGGTCCATCGCTTTCAGCTGTCCTTCATAGGACGCACCGTTGATGTTCACCGTAATCGCATCGTTTTCCTTAATGATATCCGAAGATGTAAGCACCAGCAGTTCATCACCCGTACGTGCAATCAGGATACCCGCAGCCTGATTTCCAGACTCGACCGGCATGCCGAACATATCGGTACTCGTCACGCGGCTCTCGACCTCCACGAGGCTCTGTTCTGCATTCGATGCGACACGCTTCAGGGCGATGTTCATCTTTTCCAGATCTCCGACCGTATACTCATAGTTCTCGAGTTCCTGCCGCATGATGTCCTCAACCGGTGTCGTTTCTGCCGGTGTTTCCGTCACCGGTGCCTGCGTCGTTTCTGTCGATGGATTCGATCCCTCCTCCGATGGCTGCACTGGCTCTTCCGCTTGCACCTTGTTTCCATCTGCCGGTGCATGCTCACCCGGATTCACGCCCTCGGATGGGGACGCTCCGGTCTCCAGTACAACGGCTTCGGTTTCTCTCGGATACAGGCGTTCTCTGATTTTCGGTTCCAGCCCGGCGAACATGCCTGCACTGACGGATCCGAAAAGAATCGCTGAAATCAGCACACGTGCATAGTACTTTGCCCGCTTCTTCCAGTTCTCCTTACGGCCTACGATATTCTCTTTGATAAAGTCTTTTTCTTCCATACGCCAATTATATACAGGAAGAGATTTTCACGCAAGAAATTTGCCATCGTGTGCTATACTGTTAGGCATGAACGAAAAAGTATTAAACACACTCGAATTTAATAAAATCAAAGAGCGACTGAATGACTGTGCAAGCTCCCAGGAGGGACGCAAGCTCGTTCAGGCTCTGCTCCCATCGACGGATCTCGAAGAGATCGATCGAAACCTCTCAGAAACCGACGCGGCCATGCTCCGCATCGGTCTTTATGGCACGCTTTCTTTTTCCGGTGTAAAGGATGTGCGCGACAGTCTGAAGCGACTGGAGATCGCGGCATCTCTGTCCGCAACCGAACTTCTATCCATCAGTGGCGTGCTGACCGTCGCCGGTCGTGCGAAGGCCTACGCCCGTGACAGTGAAAAGACACCGGAAGCACCGAAGCAGGTACCACGGGCTGTGCGTCTGAACGCGCACTATACGAAAAATCAGCCGGATCCGGAGAAGCTCCGCGAGGAAACTGCAGACGATGCACTGTCTCCGTACTTCCGCGATATCGAGCCACTCTCTCCGGTAAATAAGGAAATCGTCCGTTGCATCCTTTCGGAGGATGAAATCGCCGACGATGCAAGTGCCGGCCTGTTCAGCGTACGAAAGAAAAAGCATGCGCTGGAGGAGCGCATCCACACAACGCTGAATGGAATTCTCAACAGCAGCCGTGCACTGCTGCAGGATGCCGTCATCACCATGCGCGATGGGCGTTATTGTCTCCCGGTAAAGGCCGAATACAAGTCAAGCTTTCCGGGTATGGTGCATGACCAGAGTGCCACCGGCTCCACGCTTTTCATCGAGCCGATGAGCATCGTCAAACTGAACAACGACATCCGCGAGCTCGAAGCCGATGAAAAAAAGGAGATCGAGAAGGTACTGGAGACCCTGTCCGGCTCCCTGATGCCATACACCGACCAGATTCGCCGGGACATCGAAATCCTCGCGCACCTCGACTTCGTCTTTGCGAAGGCGAAGCTGGCCGCCTCCATGCGCGCTACCCGTCCGGTGCTGAACGATCATTACTACATCAACATCCTGCAGGGTCGTCATCCGCTGATCGACCCGAAGAAGGTCGTGCCGATCACCGTCTATCTCGGAAAGGAATTCGATCTTCTCGTCATCACCGGACCGAATACCGGTGGTAAGACCGTCTGCTTAAAGACCATCGGCCTCTTCCAGCTGATGGGTCAGTCCGGTCTCTTCATTCCGGCAGCCGAAGGTTCAGAACTCGGCGTATTCGAGGAAATCTTTGCAGATATCGGTGATGAGCAGTCCATCGAACAGAACCTGTCGACCTTCTCTGCACATATGACGAATACCGTCCGTATCCTCAGTCAGGCCGACAGCCACAGTCTCTGTCTTTTCGATGAGCTCGGTGCCGGTACCGACCCGACGGAAGGTGCGGCGCTCGCGATGGCGATTCTCAACTTCCTTCATAATATGAAGACCAGAACCGTCGCAACCACTCACTATGCAGAGATCAAGGTCTATGCCCTCTCGACGGATGGTGTCGAAAATGCAAGCTGCGAGTTTGATGTCAATACCCTGAGTCCGACCTATCGTCTCCTCATCGGTGTACCTGGTAAGTCCAATGCTTTCGCCATTTCACAGAAGCTGGGCCTGCCATCCTACATCATCGATGATGCGAAGAGCCGCCTCGAAAACGAAGATGTCAAATTCGAAGATGTCATCGCCAGCCTCGAGGAAAGCCGCGTGACCGTCGAACGCGAGCGTGAAGAAATCGCCCGCTATAAGGCGGAAATCGAAGAATACAAGCGGCGTGCACGAGAGAATTCCCGTGGTGTCGAAAAGGGTCGCGATAAGATTCTTCAGAAGGCCCGCGAGGAAGCTGCTCAGATTCTCGCAGACGCGAAGGAAACCGCAGACTCCATCGTAAAGGAGCTTCGGAAGCAGGAACAGAATGGTGCGGCTGTTTTCGAGGCGGACCAGACACGTTCCGCACTCAATAAAAAGCTGCGTGAAACCCAGGCGAGTCTCTCCGCCGGACAGAAGGTGAAGGGCCCGTCCCAGCCGGTATCCGCGAAGAGCATTCGTATCGGCGACACGGTCCGTGTCGCTTCCATGAACCTGAACGCAACCGTTTCCACTTTGCCGGATCGAAACGGAAAGCTCTACGTCACGGCAGGCATCATCCGTACCCAGGTATCGGTGCGCGATATCGAGCTCGTCGACACAGGCAAGGTCACCGGCCCTGGTCTCGAGCCTTCGAAGAAGGGAAAGAAGTCGCATGCCGGCAATATCCGCATGCAGAAGACGATGAGCGTCTCACCGGAGATCAATCTGATCGGTCAAACCACCGCAGAGGCGATTCCGGAGCTTCAGAAGTACCTCGACGATGCCTACCTCGCACATCTGCCACAGGCCCGTATCGTGCACGGCCGTGGCACCGGTGCACTTCGGAAGGCCGTCCATGCACAGCTGAAGAAGCTGAAGTACGTGGATTCCTTCCGCCTCGGCGAATTCGGTGAAGGCCAGGATGGCGTCACCATCGTCATGTTTAAGAAATAACCAGCGAAAGTGCGGACGGATATCCGCCATCCCATGGGATGGTGAAGGGACAGCATTCAGGCCGCGCACAAACGCTCGCGAAAGCAGGAACCATAGAAGGAGGAATGCCGGATGGCGGAGAAACAGAAAATTCTCATCGTGGATGATGATGCTTCGATTTCGGAGCTGATCTCCCTCTATCTCGAAAAAGAAATGTTCGATACACGCTGCGCCGAAGACGGTGAGGAAGCGTTAAAGATTTTTCCGGAGTACCAGCCGAATCTCGTGATTCTGGATCTGATGCTGCCGGGCATCGATGGATACGAGGTCTGTCGACGACTTCGCGCCTCCTCCCAGGTACCGGTCATCATGCTCTCGGCAAAGGGCGAAACCTTCGATAAGGTCCTCGGTCTCGAGCTCGGCGCAGATGATTACATGGTGAAGCCGTTCGAGTCGAAGGAACTCGTCGCACGTGTAAAAGCCGTACTTCGTCGCTACCAGCAGGCACAGGCGCAGGTCAATGCTGCCGTCGACGCTGCACTCTCCGCCCGACAGGCACAGGCTTCGGCAGGCGCCGGTATGGGACAGACACCGATGGGAGCCGGACTCACGATGAATCCAGGCACCACAGGTGTAGCGCAGTTCAAGATGGGGGCAGGTTTTATCGAAGGAACCGGATTTACGACCGGTCTGCCGACAGGTGACGGAAACATGAGCTTTACGGCCTACGCCGAAGGCGACAGCGGCTCCGGCGAAATCTATACCTACAACGGACAGACCGGGCAGTTACATCGCGGTGCTAACGGCACACCGGACGCACGGGCACACACAAGCGATATGCTCGATGCCTATCGAAACGGAGACTACATCGAGTATAAAGACCTCATCGTCAACAAGACGAATTATGCGGTCTACTACAGTGGACACATCGTGGAGATGCCGCCGAAGGAGCTGGAGCTTCTTTATTTCCTCGCATCCTCACCGAATCAGGTGTTCACACGCGAACAGCTCCTCGATCATATCTGGGGCTATGAGTTCGCAGGCGATTCCCGCACGGTCGATGTTCATATCAAGCGACTGCGCGAGAAGCTGCCGGGCAATCCAGACTGGGAAATTTCCACTGTCTGGGGCATCGGCTACAAATTCAGAGTTATCTAAACGCCGTCGGTAGAGGACCTGCACCATGATCCCCCGTCCGAGGGCCAGACGATATTGAAACGCCGCCGGGGGGAGCCTTCCGGAACCATACACCGAGGACGTGAAAAATCAAAATCGGAGTCCTTAGAATCACTTAGATAATTTTCCTTAGCACCC
>CAKQWR010000086.1 GCA_934279105.1 uncultured Oribacterium sp.
CCGTGGTGCCCGGAGGGGGCGGTGCCGGAAGCCACACGAAGAGGACGTGCAGAAATCAAAATCGGGCGCTTTAGAACCAGTTGGAGTAATTTCCCTAAGACTCCTCCGCAACACTGAGTTTCCATCCAGGAAACTCAGTCGATTGCGGAGGACCTACTGGTTCTTAGCGCCCGATTTTAGATTTCTCCGGCCTCGGAGTATTGGCTTCCGGCATCTCCCCCTCCGGGCACCACGGCTACACGAAAATCATATAACGAGGCGCATGATATGTGCAGAAAAAGAACAAGCATTCTTATAAATGGTGTGATAGAATATATCTAATTGTTTGCATTATGGAGGATACGATGGCCTTTACACATTTACACGTTCATACTAGCTACAGTCTTCTGGATGGTGCCGGTCGGATTCCGGAGATGATTGCGCGCTGTCAGGAGCTCGGGATGGATTCGATGGCCATTACGGATCATGGCGTGATGTATGGCGTCATTGACTTCTATAAGGAGGCGCTGAAGCAGGGGATCAAGCCGATTCTCGGCTGCGAAGTGTATCTTACGGGCGGTTCACGCTTCGACCGTGAGGTCGGAAAGGGAGAGGATCGGTATTATCATCTGGTGCTGCTCGCAGAAAATAATCAGGGCTATGCAAATCTCATGAAGATTGTGTCGACGGGTTTCATCGATGGATTTTATTATAAGCCGCGTGTCGATTTCGAAACGCTCGAGCGTTATCACGAGGGCATCATCGCGTTGTCTGCCTGTCTTGCCGGTGAAGTGTCGAAAAATCTTACCCGGAATATGTATCCGGAGGCGAAGAAGGCGGCACTTCACTATCTTTCTATCTTCGGACCGGAGCATTTTTATCTGGAACTTCAAGACCATGGCTATCCGGAGCAGCGGAAGGTCAATGCTGGTTTACTGCAGCTGCATGAAGAAACCGGGATTCCTCTGGTAGCCACGAACGATATTCATTACACCCGGAAGGAGGATGCAGAGCCGCATGATATCCTGCTCTGCCTGCAGACGGGGAAGAAGATAACGGACCAGGATCGTATGCGCTATCCGGGTGGACAGTTCTATATCAAGTCCGAGGAGGAGATGCGGGCTTTATTCCCGTATGCGCAGGAAGCACTGGACAACACGCATAAAATCGCAGAGCGCTGTAATGTAAGCATTGAATTCGGACACTACCATGTGCCGGGCTATCAGGTACCGGAGGGCTATGACACGACGGGCTACCTTCGGAAACTCTGCGAGGATGGTCTTCGGGCGCGTTACGGTGCGGAGGGAGAGCAGTACCGTGAACGTCTCGACTATGAGCTTGATACGATTGCAAGCATGGGTTTCATGGAGTATTTCCTGATCGTCTGGGATTATGTGCACTATGCGAAGACGCATGATATCGCGGTGGGACCGGGCAGAGGCTCTGCGGCCGGCTCGCTCGTCGCATACTGTATCGGCATCACCGACATTGACCCGATGCGTTATCATCTGGTATTCGAGCGATTCCTGAATCCGGAGCGAGTGACCATGCCCGATGTCGATATGGACTTCGAGTATGAGCGGCGACAGGAGGTCATCGACTATGTGACCAGAAAGTATGGCAAGGACTGTGTGTCGCAGATCATCACCTTCGGAACGCTTGCGGCACGTGGTGTCATCCGTGATGTCGGGCGTGTGCTGGATATTCCGTATGCGAAGTGCGATATGATTGCGAAGCAGGTGCCGAATGAGCTGAATATGACGCTCGATAAAGCGCTTCAGGCGAATCCGGAACTGAAGAAAATGTATGAGGAGGATACGGAGACGCATCGCCTCATCGATATGAGTAAGCGTCTCGAGGGGCTGCCGCGTCATAGCTCCATGCATGCGGCCGGGGTCGTGATTTCAGGACAGCCACTGGTGGATTATGTGCCGGTATCGCGTGCAGCGGATGGCACGATCACGACACAGTTTACGATGACGACCATCGAGGAGCTCGGCCTTCTCAAAATGGATTTCCTGGGACTTCGAAATCTCACGGTCATCAAGGATGCGATTCGGGATGTGAATAAGCTTCATCATATGGATCTCAGCGTGGAAAACATGAACTATGCAGACCCGAAGGTTTATCAGATGATTTCCGGTGGCCACTGCGAGGGTGTGTTCCAGCTCGAGTCGGCGGGCATGAAAAACTTCATGAAGGAGCTGAAGCCGGAAGGCATCGAGGATATCATCGCCGGTGTCGCGCTCTATCGACCGGGTCCTATGGATTTCATTCCGAAGTACATAAAGGGCAAGCAGCATCCGGAGACCATCAGCTACGACTGCCCTGAAATCAGACCGATTCTCGAGACGACCTATGGCTGTATCGTCTATCAGGAACAGGTTATGCAGATCGTGCGAGACCTTGCAGGCTACTCGATGGGACGTTCCGACCTCGTACGTCGTGCTATGAGTAAAAAGAAAACGAAGGTCATGGAGGAGGAGCGAAAGAACTTCGTGTATGGTAATCCGGAGCAGAACATCCCAGGCTGCATCGCACGGGGAATCGATGAGACGACGGCGAACCATATCTATGATGAGATGATCGACTTCGCGAAGTATGCATTTAACAAGTCCCACGCAGCCTGCTATGCGGTTGTTTCCTATCAGACGGCATATCTTCGCTGCTACTATCCGGCAGAATTTTTCGCAGCGCTTATGACCTCCTATATGGACAATATGGGAAAGACGGCGGAGTATTTCAGCGTCGCGCGTTCTCTCGGGATCGAGATTCTGCCACCGGATGTGAATCATGCGGAAATCGGATTCTCGGTATCTTCAGAGGGGGCGATTCGTTATGGCTTAAGTGCAGTAAAGGGCGTCGGTCGTACTGCGGCAGCAGCCATCGTGAAGGAACGGCAGCAGCATGGACCATATAAGGATTTCGAGGATTTTGTGGTCCGTGTTTCAGAGAAGGGCATCAATCGTCGTGCGATCGAATACTTTATTCAGGCGGGTGGACTCGATCACTGCCCAGGCAATCGTCGTGAGAAGATCGCGATTCTGCCGACGATCATCGAAGGCAGGGTGAAAGAAAAGCAGAACGCGATGGCCGGACAGATGACCCTCGCGGATCTTCTCGGTGAGGATAATAAGGAAGCGAGCGAATTCCGCATCCGTATGCCGAAGCTTGCGGAGTATCCGAAGGAGGAGCTGCTCCAGTATGAGAAGGAGGCGCTCGGCTTTTACCTGAGCGGTCATCCGCTGGATGCCTATCGTGCGGTGATGGACGCCAATGTTTCTGCCACAAGTGCAGACTTTCACCGTGACGAGGAGACGGGCGCGGTTTCGCTTCGGGATCAGCAGAAGGTAACGATCGGCGGTATTCTCACGGATGTACGGATGAAGACGACCCGGAAACAGCAGCAGATGGCATTTCTGCAGGTCGAGGATATGATGGGGACCGTGGAGGTCATCGTTTTCCCGAAAACCTGGCAGTCCTTGCGGACACAGCTTACACCAGATGCAAAAATTTTCGTCTATGGCCATGTGGATGGTTCGGGCGAGGAGGACAGTAAGCTGGTAGCAGACCATATCTATGCTTTTTCGGAGGCTCCGAAGGAACTTTGGCTGCAGCTCGAGGATAAAAATCAGTATTTCGCGCAGCAGCAGACGCTCGGACAGCTTCTGAGGGCACATTCGGGAGAAGATGGCGTGGCGATCTATCTCCGTCAGGAAAAGGCGGTGAAACGTCTGGATCGGCAGCATGCAGTTCATGTTGATTCGGTCCTTCTCGGAAGTCTATATGAGCTCCTCGGAGAAAAAAACGTTCGAGTTTCATATAAGGTATTGAAAAAAATACAAAACTAAACTATTATTAGTGCGAGATTGTGATAGCTTTCACAATCTCAATCACCAAATGTGTTTTAGGGAGATTTTTATATAACTGGAGGATTTTATTATGGCGACGAAAGCTGTGAAGACGATTGGCGTATTGACATCCGGTGGTGATGCACCAGGCATGAATGCCTGCGTTCGTAGCGTGGTTCGTACGGCGATTCACGAAGGCATCAAGGTAAAGGGTATCATGAGAGGATATGCGGGTCTTCTGCAGGAGGAGATCGTCGACATGGATACGACCTCTGTATCCGATATCATCAGCCGTGGTGGTACGATCCTCTATACTGCAAGATGTAAGGAGTTTACTACTGCGGAGGGCCAGGCACGTGGTGCGGAGATTTGCCGTAAGCATGGCATCGATGGTATGGTTGTCATCGGTGGTGATGGTTCCTTCCGTGGTGCCGGTAAGCTGAGTGCACTTGGCATCAACACCATCGGTGTACCAGGTACCATCGACCTCGATATCGCTTGTACCGACTATACGATTGGTTTCGATACCGCCATCAATACCGCGATGGAGGCGATTGATAAGCTGCGTGATACCTCAACCTCTCACGAGCGTTGCTCCATCATCGAGGTTATGGGACGTCGTGCAGGCTACATCGCACTGTGGTGTGGTGTTGCGAACGGCGCGGAGGAGATTCTTCTTCCGGAGCGTTACGATGGCGATGAGCAGGCAATCATTAACCGCATCATCGAAGCGCGTAAGAGAGGAAAGAAGCATTACATCATCATTAACGCTGAGGGTATCGGTCATAGTACTTCGATGGCGAAGCGCATCGAGGCCGCAACCGGCATCGAGACCAGAGCGACGATTCTCGGTCATATCCAGCGTGGTGGTTCACCGACCTGTAAGGATCGTTACTATGCATCCATGATGGGTGCACGAGCAGCAGAGCTTCTGCACGAGGGTAAGTCAAATCGTCTTGTTGCTTATAAGCACGGCGAGTTCGTAGACTATGATATCCAGGAAGCACTTCAGATGAAGAAGGATATCAATGAGGAGCAGTACCGCATTGCGAAGCTGCTTGTTCGCTAAGTCGACGTGTTATACGATGGTGTGTCCGCATAGAGGGAGCCTTTGACAGCTGATCACACTCGTCGGAAAAATCGAAAAGTGGACCCTAAGAGCCAGTAGGCCATCTGCAGTCGCGGAGTTCTCCTGATGAGAACTCCGCGTTGCAGATGGAACCAAGGAAAGTTTTCCAACTGGCTCTAAGGGTCCGCTTTTGCTTTTTCAACGACTCGGTTTAAAGCTGTCACAGGCTCCCTCTGTGTGAACACACCACACACCGGTTTGCTGATACATCCACGTTTGCTTGCGTTTATGAGAACATGCTTTTGATATAAACGATGGAACGGGGAAGACAGTTTTATGGCTTTGTGCTATAATGCGATCACTGTTTTGCATAGCTTGTGAAAGAAAGCTGGTTTTTGTTGCATTTAAATAAGGATTTATAATATGGGGCATATGAATATGGTAAATGAGAGTAGTGAGGTCGTTTTGTGTGCGGCGAATGCGTATCATCAGAAGTATTATCTGAATCCGGAGTATGGGAATCTGCCGGAGGATGTGCAGAAGGAGCTGAAGCTGATTGCGGTGGATTATGTCGAGGAAATCGGTGGCGTTTTTATGATGGCATTTAACACGGATCAGAAACTTGTGCTGAAATCGATGCATGAGGAGGATGATCTTCGTTTTGATGATGCGACTGCGCAGAAGCGAATCGGAGAGCTGGCGACGCGCTATGAGGCACTGTTTACGAAGCTCGAAACCTATTATCAGGCTCTGGAGACATTGCATGGGCGCGGAAAGGCAGGCGCGGAAGCGACGGATGAAGATCTGCAGGTCGAACCGGGCGCAAACAATCCGGAGGGACATGCGGAGGTTCGTCGTGCGACCGCGGAGGAACCGTCGACATCCGAAGAGGATGCCACGCTTGTATCGGAAGCAGAACAGGGAAGTATTCGGATGACGGGTTCCTGGGATATGCCGGTGATGCCGGATGATCCGAATGCGGAGCAGACAGCATACCATACACTTTTTGGGGATGATTAATATATGAAAATTGGAAATGTAGAGCTCCCAAGCAATGTGGCGATGGCGCCGATGGCAGGCGTGACGGATCTGCCGTATCGGACGATTCTCCGGGAGATGGGGGTCGGCCTGACGACGACCGAGATGATCAGCGCGAAGGCGATTCTCTATCATAATAGAAATACGGAAGAGCTGATGCGAATTGGTAACGGAGAGCATCCGGTGGCAGTGCAGCTGTTTGGCTCGGATCCGGATATCATGGCAGAGATTGCAGCGCAGATCGAGGACAGATTTGATATCTTCGATGTAAATATGGGCTGCCCGGTAGCGAAAATCGTAAACAACCATGAGGGAAGCGATCTCATGAACCATCCGGATCTGGCGTATGAGATTCTGCATGCGATGGTGGAGCGCTGCCATAAGCCGGTTACGGTGAAGTTCCGAAAGGGATTTCAGAAGACGGATGATACGGCGGTCGAGTTTGCGAAGATGGCGGAGCAGGCAGGTGTTTCTGCGGTGACGGTTCATGGACGCACACGTGCACAGCTCTATAGTGGGCAGGCGGACTGGGATGTGATTCGACGCGTTAAGGAAGCGGTGAAGATTCCGGTCTTCGGAAACGGAGATATTTTCAAACCGGAGGATGCGAAGCGGATGATGGAGGAGACGGGCTGCGATGGTGTGGCGATCGCACGCGGTGCGCAGGGAAATCCATGGCTTATCCGACGGACCGTGGAGTACCTGAAGACTGGGCGGCTCCTGCCGGAACCTGCGATCGATGAAGTAATTACGATGATTCATCATCATACAGAACTGATGCTTCAGTATAAGGGAGAATTTACGACGATTCGTGAGATGCGGAAGCATATCGCATGGTATACGGAAGGCTATCCGGATTCGGCGAAGCTTCGTGGGAAGATCAACACGGCAGACAGCATCGAAGAGCTGTATGCTCTGGTAGATTCGTTAAGACGATAAGTGATGGTCTTCGGGCGGAGCTCTCACTTTCAGCACTCGAAGGACTTTTATACGGCGTCGAAAGGTTGACAAATGAAGTCCCTTTGCTTTACAATATGCATTCGTGAAAATGGATGATGGGCTGTTTCTGACTATTTCGGAGATGGTTCTATTTATACTGTTGGTTCATCGTCGGTGAATGAGCAGATGGAAGTCTTGAAAGGAGCTATGGGGAACATGGCAGAAGAGCAGGTAAAGAAGAATTTACTGACACGTGCAGGTCTTAACAAGTATGAGGCGGAGCTTCATGATCTGAAGGTTAATCAGAGACAGATGATTGCAGAGAAGATCAAGGAAGCAAGAGAGCAGGGCGATCTTTCTGAGAACGCAGAGTATGATGCAGCGAAGGATGAGCAGAGAGATATCGAGGCGAGAATCGTCGAGCTCGAGGCACTGCTGAAGAATGTTGAGGTCGTAGATGACTCTGTAGAGGGTGAGATCAATGTCGGCTGCCGTGTAAAGCTTTTCGATGAAGAGTTCGATGAGGAGGTAACCTATTTTATCGTTGGTTCCTCAGAGGCAAACAGCTTGACCGGTAAGATTTCCAACGAGGCTCCGGTTGGTAAGGCTCTTCTTCACCATAAGGTGGGCGATGAGGTTACCGTAGAGACTGAGGCGGGCGATCTTAAGTTCCGTGTACTTGAGGTAGAGCGTGTAAACGATCACGAGGCGTAATCGGAAAGATTCGCTGAAGACAAGCCGCATGGATAGGCCGCGATGATTGTGGCGATCATGTGATATAGTGATAAAAACGACAGACGGCTGGAGAAGATGCTCCGGTCGTCTGCATTGTAATAAGAAGCAAGGAGAAGCTATGGCAGAGAATCAGGAAAACCAGAAGAATCAGGCTCCGGTAGAGGATACCAACCATATCGTAAAGGCACGCCGTGAGAAGCTTGCAGAGCTGCAGGCTGCCGGACAGGATCCTTTCGAGATTACGAAGTTCGATCAGGAGCAGCACAGCCAGGAAATCAAGGATAACTTTGAAACCTTCGAGAATCAGCAGGTATCGATTGCCGGTCGTATCATGCAGAAGCGTGTGATGGGTAAGGCATCCTTCATCCATATCCAGGATAAGCAGGGTCGTATCCAGGCCTACATCACCCGTGATGAGCTCGGTGAGGACGAGTATAAGAAGTTTAAGAAGATGGATATCGGTGATATCGTCGGCATAAAGGGCTTCGTATTTAAGACGAAGATGGGGGAGACTTCCGTGCATGCACAGTCCCTCGTGCTTCTGTCGAAGTCGCTCTATCCGCTTCCTGAGAAGTTCCATGGTCTGCAGGATACCGATACGAGATATCGTCAGCGCTA
>CAKQWR010000087.1 GCA_934279105.1 uncultured Oribacterium sp.
AGTACACGCAGTCCAACTCCGTAGCGTATGCGGAGGACGGTCAGGCCATCGGTGTCGGTGCCGGACAGCAGTCCAGAGTGCACTGCACACGTCTCGCCGGTGATAAGGCAGATCACTGGCACCTTCGCCAGACCGATCGCGTCCTGAACCTTCCGTTCAAGGATGGCATGCGTCGTGCGGATCGTGACAATGTCATCGATGTATACCTCTCCGAGGAGTGCGATGACGTCCTGAAGGATGGCGCATGGCAGCAGTACTTCACAGAGCAGCCGGCTCCGTTTACAAGAGCAGAGCAGAAGGCATATCTCGCTACACTGACCGGAACCGCACTCGGCTCCGATGCCTTCTTCCCATTCGGCGATAACGTAGAGCGTGCACGTAAGTCCGGTGTCAGCTACATCGCAGAGCCGGGCGGATCCATCCGTGATGACAATGTTATCGAGACCGCCGATAAGTACGGCATGGTACTGTGCTTCACCGGCATGAGACTTTTCCACCACTAATCAACTGCAGAACACTGGGGTGCGCCCGAAAGGGCGCGGAGACCCCAAAAGGATAAATATGAACAACAAAACTAGAATTGCCGTGCTGGTCAGTGGCGGCGGTACCAATCTCCAGGCATTGATCGATGCGCAGCACCGTGGTGAGATTCCGGATGGCGAGATCGTGCTCGTCGTTGGTTCCAGAGAAGGTATCTATGCGCTGGAGCGTGCAGAAAAGGCGGGCATCGAGCATACCGTCGTCCATAAGGATGAGCCGAAGCTGATCGAAACCTTACAAGCACACAGCATTGACCTCGTCATCCTGGCCGGCTATCTTACGATCCTGGGCCCGGATTTCATCCATGCGTATGCGGATCGCATCATTAACATTCATCCTTCCCTGATTCCGAGCTTCTGCGGCAAGGGCATGTACGGGCTTCGCCCGCATGAGGCTGCACTCGCGTACGGTGTGAAGGTGACCGGTGCAACGGTACATCTTGTGAATGAAATTCCGGATGGCGGACGTATTCTTCTTCAGAAGGCCGTCGCCATCGAGGATGGAGATACTCCGGAGATTCTTCAGAAGCGCGTCATGGAGCAGGCTGAGTGGAAGCTTCTGCCGGCCGCTGCCGAGCTGATGAGTAAGGAAATCCGTGAACAGAAGAATGAACAGGAGGCTGAACGATGAAAATTGGCGTCGTAGGTGGTGGCGGACGCGAGCATGCCATCATTAAAGCAATCAAGAAAAATCCTTCGGTAGAGAAGCTCTACGCGATTCCTGGCAACGGTGGTATCGCAAGAGATGCAGAGTGCGTACCGGAAATCAAGGCAACCGATATCGAGGGTGTCGTAAAGTTCGCAGTGGAGCAGAAGCTCGATTATGTCGTTGTGGCTCCGGATGATCCACTGGTTGCCGGCATGGTCGATGCACTGGAAGCAGCCGGCATCCCGGCATTCGGACCGGAGGGCAAAGCAGCCATCATCGAGGGATCGAAGGTATTCTCAAAGAATCTCATGAAGAAGTACCACATTCCGACGGCAGGCTATGAAGTATTCACCGATATTCATGCTGCGGAAGCATATGTACAGACCTGCCCGATTCCGACGGTCATCAAGGCGGACGGTCTCGCTCTCGGAAAGGGTGTTATCATCGCGATGACCCGTGAAGAGGCGATCGAAGGTATTCAGACCATCATGGCAGAGCATAAGTTCGGTCACTCCGGCGACCAGATCGTCATCGAGGAGTTCCTCGAGGGCCCGGAGGTTTCCGTCCTCAGCTTCACCGATGGAAACATCGTCGTGCCGATGATCAGCTCCATGGATCACAAGCGTGCCAACGACAACGATGAAGGCCTCAATACCGGCGGTATGGGTACCATCGCACCGAATCCGTACTACACGAAGGACATCGCCGATGTCTGCATGGAGACCATCTTCAAGCCGACCATCGAAGCGATGAAGAGCGAGGGACGTACCTTCAAGGGCTGTCTCTATTTCGGTCTTATGCTCACGAAGGATGGCCCGAAGGTCATCGAGTACAACTGCCGTTTCGGTGATCCGGAGGCACAGGTCGTACTGCCGCTGCTGGATTCTGATCTTCTGACCATCATGCAGGCCGTTACCGAGGGCAGACTCGCTGATGTCGACGTAAAGTGGAAGGATGAATCCGCCTGCTGCATCATCGAGGCATCCGGTGGATATCCGGTGGCCTACGAGTCTGGTTTCGAGATTACGGGTGTCGATCAGGTGGATCATGTCTACGTCGCAGGTGCAGACCTTCGCGATGGAAAGCTCTACACCCACGGCGGTCGTGTACTCGGCGTTGTTGAAACCGCACCGACCCTGAAGGAAGCCATCGAGAAGGCGTATGCAAGCGCAGCGAAGGTAAGCTTCGAGAAGATGCACATGCGTAAGGATATCGGACAACGCGCACTGAAGGCGCTGAATTAAGGAGGATTACGATCCATGGTAAATAGAATTTATGTTGAGAAGAAGCAGGGTCTCCGCCATGAGGCACAGGGACTCCGCCATGATATCCGTCATATCCTTCTGATCAAGAACCTCACCGATGTACGGCTTCTGAACCGTTACGACGTCGAGGGACTGGACCAGGAGACCTTTGATAAGGCAGTGCATCTCGTACTGAGCGAGCCACAGCTCGATGATGTATCGACCGAGCTCCCGAAGGAAGACGGCGCGTATGTATTCGCCGTTGAGTTCCTGCCGGGTCAGTTCGATCAGCGCGCAGATTCTGCCGCACAGTGCATCCAGATCCTCACCCAGGGCGAGCGCCCGAAGGTACGCTCCGCGAAGGTTTACCTTCTCTATGGTGATCTGAGCGAGGAAGAAATCGCAGAGATCAAGAAGTATGTTATTAACCCGGTTGAGTCCAGAGAGGCATCGCTCGATACCTATGCAACCCTGGATGTAAAGTATGACATTCCGACCGAGGTAGAGACCCTCACCGGCTTCATCGATGCACCGAACGAGGAGCTCGATGCCTTCCGTAAGGAGAAGGGTCTCGCGATGGACCTCGATGATCTCGAGTTCTGCCGTGATTACTTCAAGTCCGAGCATCGTGATCCGAGCATCACGGAGATCCGCATGATCGATACCTACTGGTCCGATCACTGCCGTCATACGACCTTCCTGACCACGATCGATCATGTCGATTTCGCCGATCCGGAGCTTCAGAAGGCATGGGATCGTTACATCGCTGCCCGTCAGGAGCTGAACCGCACGAAGCCGATTAACCTCATGGATATCGGCACCCTCGCTGCGAAGGTTCTGAAGAAGGAAGGAAAGCTCCAGAAGCTCGATGAGTCTGAGGAGATCAACGCCTGCACCGTAAAGATCAAGGTAAAGGTCGATGGCGAGGAGCAGGACTGGCTCCTGCTCTTTAAGAACGAGACCCATAACCACCCGACTGAGATCGAGCCGTTCGGTGGTGCTGCAACCTGTATCGGTGGCGCGATTCGTGATCCGCTGTCCGGCAGAAGCTATGTATATCAGGCGATGCGTGTCACCGGTGCCGGCGATCCGACCGTTCCGGTGCAGGAGACCATGAAGGGTAAGCTGCCACAGCGTAAGCTCGTGACGACCGCTGCCAACGGTTACTCAAGCTACGGTAACCAGATCGGTCTCGCAACCGGCCTCGTCGATGAGATCTATCATCCGGGTTATGTCGCAAAGCGTATGGAGATCGGTGCGGTCGTAGCCGCTGCGCCGGCAGAGAATGTACGTCGTGAGGTTCCGGCACCTGGTGATGTCGTTATCCTCCTCGGTGGTCGTACCGGCCGTGATGGTATCGGTGGCGCAACCGGTTCCTCTAAGTCTCACAATGTGGAATCTCTCGAGAAGGACGGCGCAGAGGTTCAGAAGGGTAATGCACCTGAAGAGCGTAAGCTGCAGCGTCTCTTCCGTAATCCGGAGGCAAGCAAGCTGATCAAGCGTTGCAACGACTTCGGTGCCGGCGGTGTATCCGTTGCCATCGGTGAGCTGGCCGATGGTCTCGATATTAACCTCGATAAGGTTCCGAAGAAGTATGCCGGTCTCGATGGCACAGAGCTTGCGATCTCCGAGTCTCAGGAGCGTATGGCTGTGGTTGTCGCTCCGGAGGATATGGAGCGCTTCCTCGCACTCGCACATGAGGAGAACCTCGAGGCGACGCACGTGGCAGACGTCACCGATACCAATCGTCTCGTCGCACACTGGAACGGAAAGAATGTCATCGATCTTTCGAGAGACTTCCTGAACAGTAACGGTGCCGAGAAGCACATTACCGTGAAGACCGCTGCGGGCGAACGCATTGCCCGTGAGGTAAAGGGCAGCTTCGCCGAGAACTATGAGGCACTGGCCGAGGATCTCAACGTGGTCAGCAAGCGTGGTCTCAGCGAGCGTTTCGACTCTACCATCGGTGCAGGCACTGTGCTGATGCCGTTCGGCGGTAAGAATCAGCGCACACCGGTACAGGCGATGGCTGCGAAGATTTCTGTCGAGAAGGGCCATACGGATGACACATCTGTCATGGCATATGGATATAACCCGTTTATCACCGAGAAGAACTGCTACAAGGGTGCGTACCTCGCAGTCGTTGAGTCCGCTGCGAAGCTGATCGCAACCGGTGCAGGCTTCGAGGATACTTACCTCACCTTCCAGGAGTACTTCGGTAAGCCAGGTCGTGAGCCGGAGCGCTGGGGACAGCCACTCAAGGCACTGCTTGGTGCATTTAACGCACAGCTCGACCTCGGCATCGCAGCGATCGGTGGTAAGGACTCTATGTCCGGTACCTTCGAGAAGCTCGATGTTCCGCCAACACTCGTTTCCTTCGCCATCACCACAGAGGATGCGAAGAATATCGTAAGCCCGGAGTACAAGGCTGCCGGTCATCAGGTGCTCTTCCTGAAGCCGCAGTATCGTGACGAGCTTCCGGTGAAGGAATCTCTCCTCGCACTGTTCGCATACGTTCATCAGCTCGTGCTTGACGGCAAGCTTGCGTCTATCTACACGCCGACCTACGGTGGTGCAGCAGAGGCGGTGCTGAAGCAGTGCATGGGTAACGACATCGGCTTCGATTTCGCACCGAGCCTGAGTGTCGAGGATATCTTCGGCTATCAGTATGGCAGCTTCCTTCTCGAGCTCAACGATGCGGCTGACCGTGATGCGATCTATAACGATCCGGCACTGAAGGCTGCAAACATCATCGTCGCTGACCTCGGTGTCACCACGGACAATGCAGAGATCCGTTACAACGACGAGACCCTGAAGCTTTCCGACCTCGAAGCATCTTACGAGGATAAGCTTGAGAAGGTATTCACCTGCAATATGAACCTTGATAAGGATACAGAGGAGAGTGCTGCAGACGTCACGATTCCGGATTACAGTGAGGAAGAGTGGATCGCCCCGGCTGTGCAGGTGGCGAAGCCACATGTTCTGATTCCGGTATTCCCGGGCAACAACTGCGAGTATGATTCTGCGAAGGCCTGCGCGGACGCCGGACTGGAGCCGGAGATCATCGTCGTTCGCAACATGACGAAGCAGGACATCAGTGATTCTGTAGAGCAGGTAGCGAAGCGTATCGCCGAGTCTCAGATGATCTTCATCCCGGGTGGTTTCTCCGGTGGTGACGAGCCGGACGGCTCTGCGAAGTTCATTACCTCCTTCTTCCGGAACGAGGCAGTGAAGAATGCAACCATGGATATGCTGAACAAGCGTGATGGTCTCATGCTTGGTATCTGCAACGGCTTCCAGGCCCTCATCAAGCTCGGTCTCGTACCGTACGGTGAGATTCGCGATACCGATGAGCATTGCCCGACCCTGACCTTCAACACGATCGGACGCCACCAGTCGAAGATCGTCAACATCCGTGTTGCTTCGAACATGTCTCCATGGCTTGCAGACACGGAGCCGGGTGACATCTACAGCGTGCCGATTTCTCACGGCGAGGGTCGCTTCCTCTGTGAGCCGGAGCTTTTCAAGCAGCTCGTAGAGAATGGTCAGATCGCAACCCAGTATGTGGATCTCGAGGGTCATCCGACTATGGATATCCAGTACAACCCGAATGGTTCCTACTATGCGGTCGAAGGTATCACCTCTCCGGATGGTCGTGTCCTCGGTAAGATGGGTCACGCAGAGCGTTGGGGCAGTGGACTGTATAAGAACGTACCTGGTAATTATGATATGGGTCTCTTCCGCGCAGCGAAGGAGTACTTCAACTAAATACGATGCCTGTATGGTGATCGAAGAGCGTCCCGAAAGGGACGCTCTTTATGTTGTGGTGTATCCTTTCATTTTAGGCATAACCAAAAGTTAGTAGACTTTGCAGGAAGCGATAACTATAATACCGACCATAGGCAAGGGCGTCTGGATTTTCCAGACGCCCTTTTTCTATATCTAAAGGAGGAGAGTTATGGAAATCAGTTTGTCTACCGTTACCTGGGTGCTGATCGCAACCGCACTCATCTACTTCATGCAGGCAGGCTTCGCGCTATGTGAAGCAGGTCTCACCCGCGCGAAGAATACCGGCAATATCCTCATGAAAAACATGATGGATTTCTGTATCGGTACACCGTGCTTTTGGCTCATCGGCTTCGGCCTGATGTTTGCCGGCACCGGTCCACTGATCGGTGGTTTCGATCCGCTGATTCGTGGCAGCTACACCGCTTCAAATTCCGTAGTGCCACAGAATATGCCGCTCTGGTGCTACGTCATCTTCGAAACCGTCTTCTGTGCAACGGCTGCCACCATCGTTTCCGGTTCCATGGCAGAGCGTACAAACTTTAAAGCCTACTGTGTATACTCCGCAGTGATCTCACTGATCATTTACCCGATCGAAGGCCACTGGGTATGGGGCGGTGGCTGGCTGAGCAGCATGGGCTTCCATGATTTCGCAGGTTCTGCAGCTGTTCATATGACCGGCGGTCTGATCGCCTGCCTCGGAGCATGGATGCTCGGACCTCGAATCGGAAAGTATGATCGAAACGGAAAGGCTCGTGCGATTCCGGGTCACAACATGATGGCTGCTGCACTTGGTGTATTTATTCTCTGGTTCTGCTGGTTCGGTTTCAATGGCGGTTCCACCGCTGCGATGGCGACCGAAGACAATGCCATCACCGCTGCCACTGCATTTATGACCACGAACCTCGCCGCTGCCGTAGCGACCGTCACAACGATGATTTTCACCTGGATTCGTTATGGTAAGCCGGATGTATCGATGACCTTCAATGGTGCACTCGCCGGCCTCGTCGCCATCACTGCACCGTGTGACTGTGTCACACCGGTCGGTGCCTTCTTCATCGGTCTCGTCGCAGGTATCCTCGTTGTATTATCGGTTGAATTTTTTGATAACAAGGCAAAGATTGATGATCCGGTCGGTGCTGTATCGGTTCATATGATGAATGGTATGTGGGGTACCATCGCGGTCGGCCTGTTCTCTACCGGTGCTGACGGTGTCGGAATCGGCCTCTTCTATGGTGGTGGTCTCGCACAGCTCGGCGTTCAGGTTCTCGGTGTCATCGGTATCGCGGCCTACACACTGATCACCATGTTTATCATCTTTAAGATCATCGATAAGACCATCGGCCTCCGCGTACCGGCCAAAATCGAAATCGAAGGTCTCGATATCCATGAGCATGGTCTCACCTCCGCATATTCCGGCTTTTCCATCACGGATGTTACCGATATGACGATGGAGGCGAATGAAAATACAGATCTCGGTGAAAATGATTATGAGAAGGCATCCGATGCGCAGAAGAACGCGGCTGTAAAGGTTGCGGAAGCGCCGGAAACAGTCGCAGCAGCAGGTGGAGCGGCTGTAACGCCATATATCACCGATATGCATAAGGTTTCTATTATCTGCCGTCTATCAAGCTTCGATGCGCTGAAGAGAGCACTGAACAATCTCGGTGTTACCGGTATGACGGTAACACAGGTCATGGGTTCCGGTCTCCAGCGTGGTTCGCAGGAGAAGTATCGTGGTGTTACCGTTGATTCCACGCTGATCCCGAAGATCAAGGTGGAGGTTATCGTTTCGAAGATTCCGGTCGATCACGTCATCGAAACCGCAAAGAAGACACTGTATACCGGTCACATCGGTGATGGTAAGATTTTCGTTTACAATGTCATGCGTGCCGTCAAGGTTCGTACCGGCGAAGAAGATTATGAAGCCATCCAGGATGTTGAATAACCCTGGTCATTACGGGGCGGTTCCCCGTTTGACATATACAACATAAGACA
>CAKQWR010000088.1 GCA_934279105.1 uncultured Oribacterium sp.
TGAAGTAAACCTTAGATGGGGTACGGAACCAGAGCATATTTTCTCTCCTCTCTGCAACAGTCTTATAGTTCAGCAGGTGCTTCACGCCAACGTTCTCGGAAACAGAGTTTCCGCCGTAGGTGCCGCAGCCCAGTGTCAGAGATGGAGCGAGCTTGAAGTTGTAGAGATCACCGATGCCACCCTGGGAAGACGGTGTATTGAGGAGGATACGGCAAGCGTGCATGATGTGTGCATGCTTTGCGATCTTCTCCTTCTCACGCAGATCGATAAAGATCGAAGCAGTGTGTCCAGGACCGCCATCCATCAGAAGCTTCTCGCAGTTTACAAGCGCTGCGTCGAAGTCCTTTACCTTATACATACCAAGAACCGGAGCGAGCTTCTCATGTGCAAACGGCTCTTCCTTCGTATTATCCGTTACCTCAGCAACCAGAAGCTTCTTTGTATGAGGAATTTCGATACCACACATCTCAGCGATCTTCCATGCTGGCTGACCAACGATCTTTGCGTTCATGGAGCCGTTGATGATGATAACCTTACCAACCTTCTCCTTCTCCTCCTTGTTCAGGAAGTACGCACCTCTGTACTCGAATTCCTTCTTTACCTTATCATAGATGTCTGCGATTACCGTGCAGGACTGCTCAGAAGCACAGATCATACCATTATCGAAGGTCTTCGAATGAAGAATGGAAGAAACCGCCATCTGAATGTCTGCAGTAGAATCAATGATACAAGGGTTGTTACCTGCACCTACACCAAGCGCCGGAGTACCGGAGCTGTATGCTGCATTGACCATGCCAGGACCACCGGTTGCGAGAATCACGTCTGCATCGCGCATAATCTCATCGGTCATCTCAAGAGACGGCTCATCGATCCAGCCGATGATATTCTCCGGAGCGCCAGCCTTTACAGCTGCATCAAGAACGATCTTCGCTGCATACGTAGTACACTTCTTCGCTCTTGGGTGCGGGCTGATGATGATACCATTTCTGGTCTTCAGACAGATCAGGGTCTTAAAAATAGCCGTCGATGTCGGGTTTGTCGTCGGAATAACCGCAGCAACGAGACCCATCGGCTCTGCAAGTGTCTTGGTTCCGAATGCCGGATCCTCCGCGATGACACCACAGGTCTTGGTATCCTTATACTTATTGTAGATGTACTCAGCTGCATAGTTGTTCTTGATGACCTTATCCTCAACAAGACCCATGCCGGTCTCTTCAACCGCCATCTGTGCAAGCGGAATACGCATCTGGTTTGCAGCGGTAGCCGCCGCGTTAAAAATCTTATCTACCTGCTCCTGTGTGAAGTTTGAAAACTTCTCCTGTGCTTCTCTGACAACCGCAATCTTCGCCTGCAGAGAATCCATGTCCTTAACAATCTCCGGATTCTTTAATTCCTTACTCATCTGTGATCTCCTTTTTGTGGCAACAACAATGGATCAAATCTATCGGCGATTGACAAATAATTATCGTTAATTAATTATCAATCGAACTATATGTAGTATACATACCTGTTAATTAATTGTCAATTCGTTTTTCGAATTGTACTTCATCGCGTACAAAACGAGGATCACAAAGGCGGAGTGCCCGTCTTCATCCGCTCACGCCCAGAACGCCCAGATGAAACCGTAGCCGGTGAGTACTGCCGCGAGCGTGAACGGCAGTCCGATCTTCATAAAGTCGCCGAAGGACACATCGTAGCCGCCTGCTTTCAGCATACCGACGGCCGTGATATTCGCACTGGCACCGATCGGTGTGATGTTTCCACCGAGCGTTGCACCGGTGAGCAGACCAAAATACAGAAGATATGGTTCGATGCCGAGCAGCTGACAGATCCCCGTGATGATCGGCAGCATCGTCGCAACATACGGAATATTATCGATGAACGCAGAGAACAGCACCGATCCCCAGACGATGATCGTATAGAGTGCGAAGATGTTGTTGCCACCAGCACGCACGATCATATCCACCGCCGCATCGATGAGTCCGACATCGGTGATTCCGCGAATAACGATAAACAGACCGGCGAGGATCAGCAGCGTATCCGCATCCACTGACGCAATCGCATGCTTCAAATTCAGATGGCTCCGATTCCGCGCATAATCATAAATCATACAGATCGCCGCGATCGTCATACAGATGATGCCGTTGATCATATCCGGTGTATTCGGGATGAAGGATGCGATGATGAGACATACGACGATGCCACAGAGGGCGATCGTCGGAAAATAATCCGTCACCACGGTCTTCTCGTTCGCCTCGACCGGCTGACGATATTTATGGAAGAGAAAGATCATCACCGGCACCGTCATCAGTGCACCGAGCTCGACCGACCAGAAAATACCCGGACGGCCATGCATCCAGAAGAACTCCATGAAGTTCATGTTCGCATAATCGCCGAGCATGATGGAGGTAGTATCACCGACAAGCGTCGCCGCTCCCTGCAGATTCGAAGAAACCGCAATGGAAAGAATCATCGACACCGGCGAGATGTCAAGCTTCTTACATACCGCGAGCGCAACCGGTGCAATCATAAGCACCGTGGCGACATTGTCGATAAACGCCGACACCGCACCCGCGAACAGAGACATAAGGATGATGACCCACATGACATTTGCGCACTTATCAAGGATGATATCTGCAAGCAGGTTCGGCATCTTCGATTCGATGAAGAACCAGACGACGAGCATCGTACCACCGATCATCATAAGAACATTCCAGTTGATGACCGAAAGAATATACAGCGGGTTCGCTTTCAGGATACCGATGGCCATAAAAGCAAGTGCGACACCCCAGATGGCATACAGCTTCCAGTTCGGCTTCGCAATCATAATCACATACATAAGAATAAACAGGATGAATGCAATCGCTCGTAAATCCATAATGATTTCTCCTCTTAAATCTACAAAAGACAGCATCGAATCATGGACTCAACACTGTCTTTTCATATAACAAGCTGTGTCGCCTGCACGGCGATGTTATTTCAGACCATGCTGAAAACAGATTTTCATTCTACACAAGCTATATAATTTGTCTCTTTCTTCCTCAGCCGATCTTCAGGCGAAACTTCTGCGCATCGCGGTCGGTATCCACCAGCTCGATCTGTGCACCGAGTGCCTGCAGCTTCTGTTCGAAGTGCTCGTAACCACGCTGGATATAGACGATGTCACGGACCGTCGTGATACCATCTGCGGCGAGACCGGCGATGACGAGAGCGGCACCCGCACGGAGATCGAGTGCATTGACACTGGCACCCGTAAAGTGATCCACACCATCGATGACGGAGACATTGCCCTCTACCTTGATATTTGAGCCCATACGTGCGAGCTCATCGACATACTTGAAACGGTTCTCGAAGATGGATTCCGTAACCACAGAAGTACCGCTGGCCAGCGCCAGGGTGACGGACATCTGCGGCTGCATATCGGTCGGGAAGCCTGGATACGGCAGTGTCTTCACATCGGTCGGATGCTGTACCGGCGCACCGACGACGCGGACAGCCTCATCATACTCATATACAGTGTTGCCCATCTCGAGCAGCTTCGCAGTGATGGACTCGAGGTGCTTCGGGATGACGTTCTTAATCATGATGTCACCACGGGTTGCGGCCGCGGCACACATAAAGGTGCCTGCTTCGATCTGATCCGGGATAACCGCATAGGTCGTGCCATGCAGGCGACGTACACCACGAATACGAATCGTATCGGTACCGGCGCCCTTGATATTCGCGCCCATCGAGTTCAGGAAGTTCGCAACATCGACGATGTGCGGCTCCTTCGCTACGTTTTCTACGATGGTTCTCCCTTCTGCGAGCGCGGCAGCCAGCATGATGTTGATGGTTGCGCCGACGGAAACGACGTCGAGGTAGATGTGCGAGGCATGAAGTCCCTCGGAGGCATCGGCCTGTACGCAGCCATTTTTGATCTCCACCTTCGCACCGAGGGCACGGAAGCCCTTGATGTGCTGGTCGATCGGACGGGAACCGATGGCACAGCCGCCCGGAAGCGGAACGTTCGCCATATGGTGCTTGCCCAGCAGTGAGCCGATAAAATAGTAGGACGCCCGGATCTTCCGGATGTACTCATCGTCGATGGATACGCTCTTCACATTTGCAGAGCTGATTTTCGCTGTATGGCGATCGATACGCTCGACAACCGCGCCGATCTCCTTCAGTGCCTCGAGCATAACGTTAATGTCACGCACGTCCGGCAAATTCTCTATCACAACATCTTCATCTGTTAAAAGTGCGCCCGCGATGATGCCCAGAGCGGCATTCTTCGCCCCGCCAATCACGACTTCGCCGCGAAGTGGGGTGCCACCTTTCATGATAAACTGTTCCATATATCTCCTATAAGCTTCCTATGCACAGAGCAAAGAAACCGCATTATTCAGACTACTAAATCTTATAAATTATAAGTGAGTGCACGCGCTTTTGCAAGCGTTTGTACTTTTTGCTTCTGCTGCCAGCCTTCCGGCGCTCACCCGAGCAGTTCGAGCATCATCCCGGACGCACGCTCGCTGAGTGCCATCGCATTATTTAAGAAAATGATGTCCTGAATACCATACTCCTCGATCATCTTCGCGAGATTTCCATCGAAATGACGATAATCAACGACATAGACATTCTCATAGTGATCCACCAGGTACGGAGCGAAGGCATTGCCATACGATTCCTTGATGAGGACGCAGGCAGAACCATCGCTGCGATGTGGATTATGAATCACCGTCAGCGGATTGTCACCATGGATGAAGGCGGTGTACTTGTCACCGGCGTTCGATTTTGTGACGTCATTGATGACCTTCGCGTGCCCCTGCTCGCCGAGCTGGTTGATGTACTCCATCTCGTTCGTCGCCATCGGCACCCAGGCCTCCACGGTATCCGGATTCTGCTTCAGCGCTTCGGAACGATTCGTCGAGAAATAGAAGGTGCCATAAAATCCATCGTAGCTTTCTTTCTGATACTCTCGAAGGCTGTGCGGCTCGATGCCCTTCGCATCGCAGAAACGCATGTAGGCATAGTATGCCCCGAGTCCGGTCCAGTGGTGATCGGTGTGGAAATAAATATACTCGTTCTTATGCTGCAGAAGCGTGTCGAACACAGAAACCTTGCGGACTTCCGGGTCGATCATGCTGTAAATATAATTGAACGCATCCTGCATATTGCTCGAGCCGAGCGCTGCCTGCGTGCTGCTGTCGAGCTCGACGCCGAAGCTGTTCGGTACGAGGATATCGTAGACCTCACACTCCGGGAAGCGTGCCTTGTATGTATTGATCATGGATGCGTACTTCACTGCACCGCCCTGATTATAATAGTAGATTTCGTAACCACGATGATTCGTGACATAGATGTTGCCGGCCTGCTCACCGTTTACCTCGGCCTTCTCGGCTTTCTTTTCCTTCAGTGTTCCATCCTCGTTCGTCTCCACCAGCGTGGCATACTGGCTGAGTGCTTCGGCCGCTGACTTGTCCTGCGAAAGAGATGATGGCGTGGCAGAAGCATTGGCCTCATCAACAGCACCTTCCGACTCCTCCGCGGCGAGGGTCATAACCGGCGCAAGCGACTCCGCGGTTTCCGGAATCGTATCGGCGACGGTCGTCGACTTGTTGCCGTAGTAGGACTCACCCTGCGGACCGTAAAAGCTCTCGAGCTTCGCGCCGAGGGAGAGAAGGGTCTCGCGGCATGGGAAGGTGTCGGAGAACCAGGTCGCGAGGTCCGTGAAGTACGCGCCGGACAGGATCGTCTCCGTGGTTGCGGTCGGGAAGCTCGCGAGGGTGCGCTTCTCCGAGGCTGAGTACGTCGGCCGGAGCGGCAGGGCGAGGCCAATGCCGAGAAGCAGCACGGCAAGCACCGTTGCGACCATCACGACGACCTGAACGCCACGCGTCTCTTTATGCGGTTTTTCATTTTCGTTTTCAGAAACTGGTTTCATGCTTTTCGATAGACCGGCAGCTCAGCCGGTCGCAGGATGTCATGGACGGGACCGTCGCACTGCTTTCCGTGTGATGGACGCTGACGACAGCAGGTCGCCGGATGACATCAGAACTGATTGTAAAGGAACGGAGTGTAGCTTGCACCGACCATCGAGACGATGGAAAGCGCGAGAAGCACGAGCATCAGGAGGATGCGGAGACCGTAGTACATACCCTCACTCCGGCGACGGGCCTCGGTGCTCTTCGTGATGCGGCGGTTCAGTCGTGTCGCGACACGCTCGTGATTCTCCGCGTCTTCCTCCTCGAGACCTTCGATGCTTGCGTCGAGGCGCTGTACCTGCTGGTCGATTTCGGTTTCCTTCTGGTAACGCGCTTTTTCGAGTGCAAGCTGCTGCTTTTCACGTGCCTCTCGCTGGAGACTTGCATCATAACGCGCACGAAGCTTCGCCGCGAGGCACTTACTCAGTGGTGTACAGGCAATGATGGCAAACATCAGGAAGAACAGATTGCTACGGAGTATCAGAAGCTCGGACGCATCGACCATCGCACGCCGACTCATAAAAAACATCGTGCGAAGCACCTCGCACAGGACACGGAAATCACTGAAGCGGAACAGCACCCAGCCGAAGAACACGACGATCAGTGTGTAGATATGACCGAACGCACGCGTGAGGCGCATCGCCAAAGACGGACGCATCGCCTGATCGGCGTGTTTCATATCTACCGTTGAACGTACATCCGGCGCGATGCTTTCTGCTGCGACCCGCGCATCGATCATCTCCACCACGCTCGCATCTTCTCTTGCTTTCTGGAATTTCTTCACGACATTCTCGATTGCGATAAAGACGAAATAATAAAGTCCCCAAAGGATAAAATTCCAGCTGCTGCCATGCCAGAAGCCGGTCAGCGCCCAGACCGCAAGCAGATTCAGCATCAGGCGTCCGGTCGATACACGATTTCCGCCCAGCGGAATGTATACATAATCCCGGAAGAAACGGCTCAGCGAAATGTGCCAGCGCCGCCAGAAGTCACGCACAGAAACCGCGATATATGGATAGTTGAAATTTTCCGGATAGTGGAAGCCGATCATCTGACCGAGGCCGAGCGCCATGTCCGAATAGGCAGAGAAATCGAGATACAGCTGCAGCATATAGCAGAGTGCGCCGAGATACGCACCACTCACAGAGAAGGTGGTATTGCCCGCCAGCGGGAGAAAGGTTTCCGCGAGCGTTCCGAGATGATCCGCGAGCACCGTCTTCTTCGCGAGACCTACCGTGAACCGCCAGAGCCCATCTGCCATATCGTCCGTACTGCATGTCCGATGGTCCATCTCCTCGGCCATCTCGCCGAAGCGCGTGATCGGTCCCTGCGCGACCTGATGGAAGGTCACGGTATAGAGCAGCACATGGAAGAAATCGCCCGGCTCCGTCTTTTTCATATAGACATCAGCGACATAACTGATCAGCTTAAATATATAGAAGGAAATGCCAAGTGGGAGGCCAATGCTTACGAAATACGCGTAGATGGCCGACGCCGCACCCGTCGTGGCACCGCCACCTGTAGCTCCGCTGCCTGCATCGGCCGAAAACAAATGTCGGCAGATCGGCGTTGCGAGTTTATAGCACAGAAGCACCGCAATCAGCAGCACGAGTGCGAGGATCATCCAGCCACGTGCTCGCTTCTGCCCCTCGACACGGATTCGCTCTGCATCCGGACTCTGGAAATCATCATCACCCTCCTGATAGTCCGGATTTTCCGAGGCCGCAAACTGAAGCGCCTGCCCGATACGCTGCCCGATAAACCAGGCGATCGCCGTCATCATGATAAGAAGCGCAAGGTTTGAAAATCCGGCGAAGGCATAAAAAATCAGTGAAAAGATCAGCAGTACGAGGTTTTTCCGCTTATTTCCGCGCACAAACATAGAACCGATCATGAAAACCGGCAGAAACAGCGCTATGAAAATCAAACTCGAAAAGCTCATAAAAACCTCACATCACTATGAATCAAGGTATTATAACATAGACTGTCAAGTATGGCGCGAAAAAGCACGGAATTTCGTGGGCACGGTGGAATGCGGGGGCAGGCCGGGGCCGGAGGGGAAGCATCAGAAGCCATACGAAGAAACCGTGAAAAGTCAGAATGGGCCTCTTTAGAACCAGTTGGAGAACATTTCCTCAGCATCCTCCGCAACACGGCGTTTCCATCACGGACACGCCGTCGTTTGCGGAGGACCTACTGGTACTTAGAGGCCCATTCCAGACTTTATCGGTTTCGTAGTACTGTGC
>CAKQWR010000089.1 GCA_934279105.1 uncultured Oribacterium sp.
ACCATGGATAACAACATCCTCGATGTCGAGAAGACCTACACGGCGAAGGATCCGTCCGATACCATGAATATCAATGATGGCACCACCCGTTTCGTGCTCACCCCGAACGCACTCGGCACCGTGAACATCACCTTCAACTACGGGAAGGAAGGCGCAGAGCCGGATGACACCATGATCTATACATTCAGGGTCGACGAGGATCTCCGCATCACCCTCGTGAAGGCCGAGAACCCGCACGGCGACAAGAGCATGATCGTGCGCCCGGTCGTGAAGTGATGCGCATTCGATCATTAACGCTGTTGCGTCCGCTGTGAAGCGCTGCGGACCAGACAGAAAGTGCTTCAGCTGACTCACTTCACAATGCCAAAATGTTAAACGAAAGCAGCTATAGAAAAGGCGATGACTCTTCCATCTGAGTCATCGCCTTTTCTGAAACGTGGACACATAAAAATGCGCATGCGAAAGGCGATGGCTTTCGTATCTTGAGGGGGAAAAGCCATCGCCTCCATAGGGAAACAATAAATTGTGAGGTCAGCGAAATCAAATGGTACCTGCGAAACCAGATCGGGCTTCTGCCCGCCGGAATGCGGCGGTTACAGAGCCGTGGCCGTGAGGCCGTTACCTGTCAGACTCATGCCTTCGCGGGCTTCATCGTGGCCTTCAGGAAGAGTCCGAGGAAGAGGATGGCGACGATGATACCAATCGGGTACGCAACCATGGTGTTGTAGATCGAGACAGCATCTGGTTTCTGCGCATAGATACGCTGAACCACAGTCGCTTCAACAGACGCACGGATCTCCTGATAATTCAGGGAATCTGTCATGATTTCCGTGAGAGAATCTTCAGGTACAAAAGACTTCTCGCCTGCTTTTTTACAAATTTCAAATATGACCGTTTATGTATAGTTTTCCTCTTCCAATCATCTCAGGTACCAAAAAATATATCCACAAATCTTCAAATCGTCCGTTTGTGTATAGTTTGTATATAATTTCACCGTTTTACCCATCATATCCGTCCTGCGTATCATGTACGTTCTAAAGTTCTTCGACAGCCTTTGTGAAGATCTCGCCGGCGGCGCGGGCGAGCTGGGCGATGTCGTGGATCCGGACCTGATGATGGCCATACATGAGGCTGAGGTTCCCGAAGTTTTCCGTGCGGCCCAGGAAGAGTCCGTACACGAGGATGCCCTGGGCACGCATCTCCACGATGGCGTCGGCCGCGTCGTCGACGGCCGGGCGGCCTTCGTAGGCCGCGCCGAATGGGTACTTCTCACACGCAGAAAGGCGCGTCGAGTCGTCCGGGCTCGCATCGGTCAGGACGATCAGAATGTGTTTCCGGTCACCGGGGCTCCCGCCGACAGCCATGCTGTGCTTCCGTACAGACACCCCGCCGGCACCGGGCACAATTGGATGCCCCTCGGACATGGTGGATTTCTGTGCTTCCGGATGTCTGTCGCCTGCCGGCCTGCCCGTGCTTCGAGCTTCAGACGCCGCAACGTTTCGCCGACTTCCGCGCAGGAGCTCCTCCGCGGCAAGGCGCAGGCCGAGGCCGTCGCGGTTCCAGCCGGCGGCGTAGAAATGAAAAAGCTGCGCGCCGTCGCGCTCGGAGAAGTCCTTCATCTTCTCGAGGACGGTGTAGCCACGGAGCGAGCGGAAATTCCAGACGGCCGCCGGCACATTGCAGTTTTTCAGTGCCTCCGCAAGGATCCACGCCTCAGTGGCGAGCTGCTCCTGCATCTGCATACGTGAGGCACTGGCATCGAGCAGCAGCGTGACATCGAGCGACATCTCCCGCTCTGGGCGCTGCTTTTCGAAAACATCCGGGTCATGCACGACCGGCATACGCCAGGCGCGCACCGGATCGAGGCTTCCCACTGGTGCGTGCACTGCAACATTCTCCCGAAGATCCGACAGCGTGAGCTCGAGACGTGCTGAAAGGCGCCGCACGAGTGAACGCGCCAGTTCCCCCTCCGACTCAAAAAAACGCCGGTTCGCAAGTTCCTGCTGTGCGCTGTCCTGTCGCACCTTCGCAGTTTCGGCATCGAAAAAGCCGCCGCGAGGCCCTGTGCCAGCTGCCGCAGCGTTTGCCAGATTTCTCTTATCCGAACCTTCTTTCGTTCCGATTTCTTCGCTCCGATGCACCGAATGGATGTCTTTTTTCCGAATATCTACGCTTCCTTTCACGTTCTTTCGCTCAGATGACGAAGCAGATGGGAACTTTCCATCGGTCACGTACACGTGGCAGCCGCGGTGCCCGCCGACGCAGAGCTGCGCTTCAAGCTGTTGCAGCTCTGCGTCCGCATACAGCGAGCGTCCGAAGCAGGCCGTGATGTAGGCGCGCTCGCCCGTGGCCCCTGCGCCGCCATGCTTGTCATCCGACGCCACCGGTGTTCCGACAGAAGCATGGCCTGAAACTGTATTTTTCATCATCAGCGTATCCGTGTGCTGATGTTCGGTCTTAAAGACATGCTGCAGGATCCAGGCCTCCACCGCATTCAGACGAATATGAACAGGCTTCTCTTCTGCCTCTCCGCGGTAGGTGAAGAAACGCATAAGAATTGCACGCAGAGTAGCAGCCACTTCATCCGCGCTCAGTGACGGATCGAGTTCGAGGGCCGCCGCGAGTGCCTTTCGATCGGGGGCGTAAACCCGTGTTTTGCGTCCGAGCACATGACTCCAGCGAATCGTCTGCTGGTCGAGGATGCGCTTGTTTTCCGCCATCCACTGCTGGCGGTTCAGGTTCTGAATGCGCGCGAAATACACTTCGGCATGCTGGATTCGAAGATCTTTCAGTGCAGGGCGAAACGGCTGTTCACGTGCATAGACATAGGACTCGATGCCGAGCCAGAGGGTGTCGCTGAGGATCGCCGCGCGCCGGCTGCGAGACACCTCCTCGAGCAGCACCTCCGTCGGGCCCCCGAGCCACTTATGCGCGAGCCCGATGACGAGGTTCATGTAGAGATCCGCCGTGCCTGCCTCCGTAAACGACAGAAACTCCGGCGTGAAGGCATAGTCTCCCGCTGCCGTCCACACCAGATTTTCTGCTCTTTTCCGCTCGTCTTCTGTTCCAGTCATAGTCCCCTCAGTCAAATACCTCGCTCCCGCCGCGATCCGGAATCCGCGCCGTAATCACATCGCGAATCAGCTGCTGCTCGTGCGGATCGAAGCACTTGTTCACGATGCCCATGTCGAGGGCCGTGCGGATCGAGATGCCGAGCTGCATGAGCCAGATGGCGTCCTGCAGGCCACGAAGGTCTACGGCCCGCTCCGAGATCTCCGCGTGCTCCGCCTTATCGTTGAGTTCATAGAAGAGCTTCACGAACTGGTCGCGCCAGCGCTTCTCAATCGTCGGAAAGCGCCCCTCGATCACACGACACAGATTTTCCTCCGAGATGATCGGCATGGCGATCACAAGAAAGCGCGACGTCAGCGCTTCATTCAGTTCTCGTGTTCCCTCATAGCCATAGTTCATCGTTGCGATGAAACGCGTCGCCAGATGCAGCTTCAAGCGCTCATAGCCCGGTACATCGATGACGCGCCGATGATCGAGGACACTATGTAACACCGCCAGTGCTTCATTCTTCGCCATATTGATCTCATCGAGCACCGCGAAGCCGCCGTTCTTTCCCGCGAGATAGACCGGCCCTGGCTTGAACACGACGCGGCTTCCATCGAAGCTATCCGCCCCGATCATTGAAGCCGCATCCATCCCAACATGAAATGACACATCCCACAACGGTCGCTCAAACAGCGCCGCCAGATTCTCGCAGAGGATGTTCTTCCCCGTCGCCTTCGGCCCCGAAAGCAGCAGATTCCGCCCACTGAGGAGCGCCGCGATCGCCGCCTCCCAGATTTCTTTACCATAGTAAGGGCACTCCGGCGTCGGAATCCGGGCTGAGATTTCCTGGTCCAGCGATGCTTTATTCTCTTCAGTTACATAGTCCTGAACCCGTTGAAGCAGATGATTATTCACACCATCCCGCTCTAATAACTCAATCAAATCTCTCATCATCTATATGCCTCAAAAGTAGTTAGCTGCATAAAACCGTTCCGCCATCTGAAGCTTAGACTTCGTCACTCGTAATCAAAATTCAGAAACATAGGTTTGATTTCGACGACTTCATCATATTCCTTCTGTGATACGGTGACGCTGGAGTTCAGTGCCTGGAGATCTTTCTTCACGAGATCGAGAGCGTCTGCCGGCGTTTCGGCACGACCCTCGCGAATCACGCGGATCATACGTTCCAGCACGATCGGGTGCGCGTAGCGGGCCGGCACGTCGAGCGCTTCACCGATGAGCGCATGCTCCATCTGTGCAACGGCAGAAGCATTGGCCGCCCGCACCTTCCGCACGTTGTTCTGTGCATTCGGAAGCACGCGGGAAGCGGCGAGCAGAAAGATGATTGCGAAGCCGAAGAACACGACGTAGATCGCGGTCGTGCCGCCCTGCAGGAGTCGGACAATGCCGAAGGCCGTCGCGCAGATGGCCATGATGAGCACCACGAGGGCCACCCATTTCGCGCTCGGATTCACGCGCTGGACGATGCGGAGCTGCTTCGCAGTCGCGGCGAGCTGCTGGTACAGCGCCGGATTCTTTTCGAGGATCGACTTCTCCGCCTCGAGCTTCTCGATCGTCGCCTCGGCGGCCGGCGTCAGGTGCTCGGAATAACGCCTCTTCTCTGCCTCCTCCGAGGCGCGCAGCTTCTGCTCTGCCTCACGACTATGGGTCGGGATATCTGGGTAGCGCTTCGCGACCTCCTCGAGGATGGCATCCGCATATGGCTCGGCCTGGACCGGGCACTTGATCTGATGACCACTCTTCAGTTCGACGACGATGTACGCCATGCTGCCGAAGACTCCTTTTCCGGTGAAACCACCCTTCGACATCGCGACCTGCTTGAAGATGCGGTTCATGTCGCTGAAAAGAACATAGCGGCTCCGGTCCAGCATCATCGAAGACAGAAAGACTGCCCGATTACCGACGCCGAGACGTCCGATCTTCACCATGTTCTTCTTTTCGATATTCAGATCCTCTGGGGATAGATCCGTGGCCACGGCAGATAAAAAGATACTCATAATTTCGTCGATCCTTTGCTGTTTGATAATTTTGTATTCAGATATATGCAACTTCCTCTATGTTCTTCATATCTTGATGCAGGGAGGTAACTCATCTCATCGCATCCTGCGATCGTCAGCTGTATATATTATACTCGCTTCTTCACATGTAATCGTAGCACCGCAGGTGCTCATGTAAAGGGCCTTTTTCGTGCTTCGTTATAAACGAAAAGGCGGAAGTGCCTCCACCTCCGCCTTTCGCATAGCTATTCAGTTTTAAATGAACTTCCCCGCGTAAGCGCATCCGAGTGGAAGCATCGGTCGACGCAAGGTGAAGTTTTCCATGAACTTCTCCGCGTAAGCGCACCCTGATGGCATCATTGGCCGAAACCAGATGGACGGATACAGGTAGACGCGCGCGGCTGATGAGCGGATATCAGGTTTATGCCTTCACGGGCTTCTTAGTGGCCTTCAGGAAGAGGCCGAGGAAGAGTACGGCGACGAGGATACCGATCGGATAAGCGACTGCGGTGTTGTAAATCGTTGCGCCCTCTGCGGTCTTCTGGTTTACGAAGCTTCCGAGGCACTCCGGTGCGAGGATGAAGTACGTTGCGCTGACGGCACTCATAAAGGTGGCCGGTACAGCAGTGATCCAGTAGTTCTTCTTCTCACGGAAGAGGTACATCGATGCCGCCCAGAGGACGATCATCGCAAGGGTCTGGTTGGTCCAGCTGAAATAACGCCATACGATGGTGTAATCAAGCTGAGAAATGATGGCACCGGCACCGAGTACAGGGATGGTGAGTGCCAGTCTCGTCTTCCAGTTCTTCATGTCGAGACCTGCCCAATCGGCGATGGTCAGACGTGCGGAACGGAAAGCGGTATCGCCAGAGGTGATCGGGCAGGCGATGACGCCGAGCATCGCAAGTGCGACACCGACGGAGCCCATGGTCTTGATGCAGACATCATAAACGGCTGCAGACTGACCACCTGCGAGGCTCTCCTGAAGACCTGTAGACAGTCCACCGGTCTTCTCATAGATTGCGCAACCAGCGGCTGCCCAAACGAGGGCGATGATACCTTCGCCGACCATAGCGCCATAGAATACGAAGTGACCCTGCTTCTCACTCTTCAGGCAGCGTGCCATCAGCGGAGACTGTGTGGAATGGAATCCGGAAATCGCACCGCAGGCTACCGTGATGAACATGAACGACCAGATCGGAGTTCCCTTCGGATGCATGTTGTAGAAGTTCGTCCAGATCTCAGGAATCGTGTACTCCGGCTTCGTCAGGATACCGAAGATAACACCGACAGCCATCGCAATCAGGCAGATACCGAAAATCGGATAGATACGTCCGATGATGGCATCGATGGAGATGAAGGTGGCGATGAAGTAGTACAGCAGGATGATGGCGAGCCAGAAGGAACCGTTCGCCAGAAGTCCGGTGCCGGTGCCATTCGGGTCGATCATCTTCACGATCAGGCTGGCCGGTCCCTTCGCAAATACGGTACCTACCATAATAAGAAGAACGACAGAGAAGACACGCATAACGTTCTTCATAACACCACCGAGGTATGTACCGGTTACCTCAGAGATGGAACCACCGTTATTTCTCTCAGAAAGCATACCGGAAAAGTAATCATGGACACCACCGGCGAAGATGGTACCACAGGTGATCCACAGGAAAACAACCGGGCCCCACAGTGCACCCTGCAGTGCACCGAAGATCGGGCCGAGGCCGGCGATGTTCAGAAGCTGAACGAGGAACAGCTTCCACTCTGGCATAACGACATAGTCGACGCCATCATTGATTCTGACGGCCGGTGTTTCACGGTCATCCGGTCCGAATGTACTGTCGACCAGTTTACCATAAGTAAAATAGCCTGCGACGAGTGCAATCAGACATAAGAAAAAGCTAATCATACAAGCCTCCTAACGGCAGCGGACCTGCTAAGGCCATACGGAATTGCATGGACATATTTCCCCCTCCACTGCCCTGTTTCTATAATTCATCATAGTCCTCTGAATCTTGATTTCAATAGATATAAAAAATAAATTTTCGCCAATCTTCAATTTTGTATAGTTTTAACGAAAATAATTTTCATTTTTGAACAGAAATCCTCTTGTATTTTCGTGAGAACTTGTATGGATAAATGTACAATTTCATCTTTCTATTCTCGCGTTTTCCACTAATTTTTTCTCCGTATTCCGATAAGAACGGATCCGCAGTACCTGTATGCAAAATCTGCCGGTACGAAATCAGATACAGGTTCCTTATCTCTTGACAAATGAATTCCATCAATGGTAAATTAGCACTCCAAAACCATGTTTATGGAGTGGATTTTTCTGAAGCGTCTGAAGATTGCACGCTTTATTTTTCGCCACACAGCTTAGAACCTCAGGTTCCAGGTTGCGTGGTGTTTTTTTGCGCAAATATAAATTCTGGAACTTGAAACGAAAACGTCCTGTTCTGATGTTTCCTCTCAGAATAGAACGCACAGACGCATACTTATACGGAGGTATATATGGATCAGACATTTATGAAAGAGCGTCCTATCGTGCCGCTCGTGATTTCCATGGCGATTCCGATGACGATTTCCATGCTTGTGAACTCACTCTACAACATCATCGACAGCTACTATGTTGCACGTATCAGTGAGCAGGCGATGACTGCTCTCTCCCTCGTGTATCCGGCACAGAATCTCCTCGTTGCAGTGACGGTCGGTTACGGCATCGGCATGAATGCCGTGATTGCTTACTCGCTCGGTGCCGGCATACAGAAGCAGGCGGACACCGCGGCGACCCTCGGCCTACTCGGAAATATCCTGCATGGTATCCTGATCAGTCTTCTCTGCATCTTCGGTATGTCAGCCTTCGTCGGAAAGTTCACAGACGATGCAAGTATCATCGCACTTGGTACCCAGTATGCACGCATCGTCTTCCTCTTCGGTGTGCCGAATGCGGCTGCTATTTCCTATGAGAAGATGTTCCAGGCAATCGGCCGCATGAAGGTCTCGATGATCAGCATGCTCATCGGCTGCCTCGTCAATATCATCCTCGACCCAATCATGATTTTCGGCTTCGGTCCGATTCCTGCGATGGGCATTTCCGGTGCTGCATGGGCCACCGG
>CAKQWR010000090.1 GCA_934279105.1 uncultured Oribacterium sp.
GGTTTCATCCAATGGTAAGATATCGGTCTCCAAAACCGCTCATGGGGGTTCGAATCCCTCAACCCCTGCGAAGGAGAGGAATCTGACGATGGTCAGGTTCCTTTTTTATTTTCCATTTAAATCGACGATTATATACGGCATCGGCTACACTACCATCTATGGAGTACATCATGAATTTTTCGAACGATCTTTACACTGAAATCGTCCCTGGCATCTACCGCGTCAGTCTGCATGACGGTAGTGTTCAGCAGGGGGTGAATCGAATCCAGATTTTTATCATTAAAGGTAAGGCGTCTGTACATGACGGTCGCAGTCTTATGATCGATACCGGTTTCAAAGATGAGGGATGTTATGAGAAACTGAAGAAGGCATTTGCTGCTCTCGACATAACGACCGATAACCTCGATATTTATCTGACCCATCGACACCACGACCACTCCGGTCTCGCGGAGGTCTTTGCAAGTGAAGGTGTTCATCTTTTTATGAATTCAGCAGAGGAACGCCATCCGTATGACTGCCTTTCGTATCGTGTGAGTGAGGACACGCAGCGAGCACAGACAAAGGTGATGCGATGGGTTGGCATCACCCCGGATCACACGAGCTATGCATGGGAAAACTTTCTTCGTTTCTCGAAACGTGTGAAAGATCATGGTGAGTGGGCGCTTTCTATCAGTGGGTTTCCATATACAGCGGTAAAAGATGGAGATGTATTTGCTTATGGTGATTACCGCTTCCGCAGCATTTCGCTGAAGGGACACACCTATGGCCAGATCGGGCTCATGGAAGAAGATAAACATATTTTGTTTACGGCGGATCAGCTGATCCATGGCATTTCTCCAATCGTAGTCACCACGTATCCGGATGAGCATCTTCTCGAAAGCATGTTTTCATCACTCCGAAAGATTAAGGAGCATTATGCTGACTGGACGATTATTCCGTCCCATGGCGAAATCATCGAGGATGTTCGTGGTGATGTTGACAGTATCGTCTACAGCTACCTCAATAAGAGTACGATGGCGCTTGATTTTTTGAAGGCAAGGGCCTGTGCCTGCCGAATAAATACGGCTGGTGAAGGACAAGGAGCTGATGCTATTTCTCGGACTCCGGATGAGATTGATGACGGGCATGGACCACAGGAATTAACCGTTCGCCAAGTAGCGAAGGATATTTATCACATGGAAGAGCAGCCGGAGGAT
Source organism: uncultured Oribacterium sp. (assembly GCA_934279105.1). Lineage (GTDB taxonomy): Bacteria > Bacillota > Clostridia > Lachnospirales > Lachnospiraceae > Oribacterium. The sequence goes on from CAKQWR010000090.1 coordinate 1,197, forward strand.
GAGGCCGTCTTTTTCTCTTATAAAATGCTGATTACCAAAACCTTTAGTCTTCTGGAATATCTGCATGACCAGGGATTCGTTCATCGTGTAGACCGAAATGGTGTACTGTACTGGAGTGCGGTAGAACCGAACGAAACATAAACGACCGCGTATCAATTTTCTATCAGTTTGATGGATTGATACGCGCTTTTTAAACAGAATGATTGTGACGAATGAAACGTAAGGATAAAATATGGCACAGAATAACATTGTAACGATCGAACATCTCAGTAAGGTGTATACCGAGCGCCAGATTTTTAATGATACCGATTTTTCCATTAATGAAGGTGAAAAGGTTGCACTGATTGGAGTGAACGGTACCGGTAAGTCGACCCTGCTTCGTATCATCGCCGGCCTCGAGGAACCGGATGAGGGAAGCATGGCGATGCGTCGTGAGCTCGAAATTCGTTTCCTGCCGCAAACGCCATCCTTTGACCCGGAAGACACCATCCTCGAAGCAATCCTGCATGACAATGAAGGACATCAGCATGTATGGGATCTGGAGACAGAAGCAAAAAAGTTTCTATCGAAGCTCGGTGAAAATGATTTTGACCGAAAAATAAAGGAACTCTCCGGAGGTCAGAAGAAGCGAGTGGCACTCGCAAGTACACTCCTCAGTACCGCTGATCTGCTGATCCTGGACGAGCCGACGAACCATCTTGATGGCGCGATGTCTGAATGGCTGGAAGACTATCTGAAGAGATATAAGGGTACCCTTCTGATGGTAACACATGATCGTTACTTTCTCGACGAAATCTGTGACCGCATCGTCGAACTCGATCAGGGTAAACTTTATAGCTATAAAGCGAACTATGCCGGTTACCTCGAACTGAAGGCAGAGCGTATGGATATCGCTCGTGCGAAGGAGCGAACAAGACAGAATATCCTTCGAAATGAGCTGAAATGGGTCATGCGCGGTGCGAAAGCACGTACGACGAAACAGAAGGGACGTCTTCAGCGTTATGAAAAGCTTTCTGCGATGCACGGACCGACCGAGGAAGAAGAGCTGAAGCTGAGTTCTATCAAGACCCGACTGGGCAAGTCTACGATTGAACTCATCGATGTCTGCAAGGCTTATGATGGACATGTCCTGCTGGATCACTTCAACTATAATTTTCTGCGAAACGACCGCGTCGGCATCATCGGCCCAAATGGTGCAGGAAAATCAACACTTGTGAAGATGATCACCGGATGGGAAACTCCGGATAGTGGTGAGATCAATATCGGCCAGACAGTCCGCATCGGGTATTTCAGCCAGGAGAACGAGGCACTTGATGGTAATCAACGTGTTATCGATGCGATGACTTCCATCGGTGAGTATGTCCATACCGTGGACGGTCTCATCAGCGCCAGCAACATGCTCGACCGCTTCCTCTTCCCACCATCTGTCCAGTATATGAAGGTTGAGAAACTGAGTGGCGGAGAGAAGCGTCGCCTCTATCTGCTTCGTGTACTTATGTCGGAACCAAACGTGCTCATCCTTGACGAGCCGACAAACGACCTTGATATTCGTACGATGACCATCCTTGAGGACTATCTCGACCACTTCGACGGAATCGTAATCACGGTGTCTCACGATCGATATTTCCTTGACCGTGTTGTTAATCGTATTTTTGCATTTGAAGGGAATGGAAAAATCAGTCAGTATGAAGGCGGTTACACTGACTATCAGGTGGAATATATCCGTCGTCATCCGGAGGATGAGTCCGGATTCGCAAAAGCCGGTTCCATCGGAGGCACCGGAGGAAATAATCTGAATGCATCGAGATCTTCAGACCATGCTGATGACCGCCGCATCGTTCCTTCGCAGAACGGAGAAAACAGCAGTAATGCTGCCGACGAGTCCGCTGCCTTGGCCTCCGGATCCAATGCAGCAGCGTCTACGAATCGTGAACGTCACCAGCTCCGTATGTCATATAAGGAAAAGAAGGAGTGGGAGACCATCGAAGCGGATATCGATGCACTCGAAACACGGATATCCGCAATCGACGATGAAATGTTACAGTACGCAAAGGACTTTATCAAACTCCACGAACTTACAAAGGAAAAGGAAGAAAAGGAAGCCCTTCTCGATGAAAAAATGGAGCGCTGGGCATATCTTTCTGATTTACAGGAAAAAATAGAACATAGTTAATATCGGTATAGAACATCTATATTGTTCAGCCCGAGTTCGCGAAAGAACGCCACCGGAAATCATACGGAGAGGTCGCTCTTTCGAGAATCTCGGGCTGATTTTGTTTCTCGACTTTATTAATTTTAAATATATAAATATATTTTATGACATCTATTATCTTTGCGAAATTTTCTTTACAGACATATATAAATGTGTCTGATAACTGTGCTTAGGCATAGCTTAACCGGTATACTATTATTGCAGATTATATCTAATGTAATAAAACGCTATAGGTGGACGGATTCATGCGCTGGACTTTAATAATGTAAAGTTATATACTTTCACCATCGCGCAATGGAGTGCTAGTTTTGAACGAGTTGTACCATTGCGTTCTCTACTTTTTAAGGAGAAATAAGTTATGAAAAAGACAAGAGCACTTGTTGCGACCGTAACTGCTGGTGCCATGGTCCTTGGTCTTGCGGCTTGTGGATCTTCTGCATATCAGGAGACAACCGTCGCTGCAACTGAGGCTGCCGGAACTACAGCTGCTAGAGAATCCGCTGCTGAGGCAACCGGAACCGTATCCACTTCTGACCTGAAGGTTATGCTGGAAACACCGGTTATGTCTCTCGATCCGCAGCAGGCAACCGATGGTACATCCTTTGAGGTCATGGCAAACTACACCGATGGCCTTACACAGATGGACGATACTGGTGCAGCTATTGCAGCAGTAGCAGAAAGCTGGGAGACATCTGATGATGGTCTTACCTGGACATTCCATCTTCGTAAGGATGCAAAGTGGTCCAACGGCACACCAGTAACCGCGAAGGATTTTGTATTTGGATGGCAGAGAGCCGTTGATCCGGATGTCGCTTCCGAGTATGCATACATGCTTTCCGATATCGGTCAGATCAAGAATGCCGCAGATATCATCAGCGGCACCAAGGATAAGTCCGAGCTGGGCGTAACCGCTGTTGATGACAATACCTTACAGGTTGAGCTCAACGCTCCGGTTTCCTATTTCCTGTCCCTGATGTACTTCCCGACCTTCTATCCGGTCAACGAAGAGTTCTTTAATACCTGCCCGGATACCTACGGAACATCTCCGGAGACGACACTTTCCGATGGTGCGTTCGTTCTCGACACCTATCAGCCGGCAGCAACCTCTATCCACCTCACGAAAAACGCAGATTACTATGATGCAGACAACATCAAGCTTGCAGGCATCGACTATCAGGTAATCCAGGATTCACAGCAGGCACTTCTTTCTTATCAGAACGGTGACCTTGATCTCACCCTTCTGAACGGCGATCAGGTCGATCAGGTAAAGGATGATCCTGCATTTAAGGCAGTTGGTGCCGGCTATCTCTGGTATGTAACACCGAACATCAGCGCGGTTTCTGAGCTTGCAAATGACAACATCCGTAAGGCACTTACCTTCGCCATCGATCGTACCGCTATCTGTGAGGACGTTCTGAAGGATGGTTCGAAGCCGACCTACACGGCTGTTCCGATGGATTTCGCAGCAGGTCCGGATGGATCCGACTTCTCCGCAGATCAGACCAAGTTCCAGGATGTATGTGCTGATGATACTGCAAAGGCTGCAGAGTACTGGCAGAAGGGCCTCGATGAGCTCGGTATCACATCACTTACACTTGATATGAAGGTAGACGCTGATGATGCACCGCAGAAGGTTGCAACGGTTCTTCAGGAGCAGTGGCAGAGTGCACTGCCTGGTCTCACCATTACTCTCACAGTTGAGCCGAAGAAGCAGAGAGTACAGGATCTTCAGGATGGTAATTACCAGCTTGGTCTTACCAGATGGGGCCCTGACTACGCTGACCCGATGACTTACCTCGGCATGTGGACGACCGGCTGCTCCAACAACTATGGTTTATGGTCCAGCACCGATTATGATGACATCATCGCAAAGTGCACCACAGGTGAGCTTGCAACGGATCCAGAGGGTCGCTGGGCAGCAATGTACGATGCAGAGAAGATCGTCATGGATGAGTCGGTTATCTTCCCGCTTTACACGCAGTGTAATGCAGAGATGCTGAATCCGAATGTAACCGGCGTTGCATTCCATCCGGTAGCCCTCAACAGAGTTTATAAGAACGCTGTGAAGACAGAAGGCTGATCATCTGATTGTTTGAAACGTTTCTTTTGATTGCAGGCCGCATGACAATGCGGCCTGTCATCATTTCGGTTTATGTCATAGATATGCTCAGAAACGTAACATCTCGAAAACAGTGCAGACGATTTCGAAGATGCATTCGAAAACTATTCCGTGATGGATTACATGGACTTTTCGAAAAATTATAAATCCGAAGCGCTTTGGAGCGTATCTACGGCTTAAACCGTAGTACATAGGGCAGAAAGATGGACTCTTCCGTATGCCCAAAGGGAGGTAAATGTGAAAAAATATGTAACAAAACGAGTTTTAACCTCGATCTTCACTCTCCTCGTCATTTTACTGGTGCTCTTTATCCTGATGCAGATGATGCCGGGATCTCCTTTCAATGATGAGAAGCTGAACGATGCACAGCGTGCCGCACTCTATGCGAAATATGGCCTCGACCAGCCTGTCACGGTTCAGTTCTTCCGTTATGTAAAGAATATGCTGACCGGCGATTTCGGTGTCAGCTATAATATTTCGAAGAATACCCCGATTTCACAGCTCATCGCAACTCGTCTTCCGATTTCTATCCGCATCGGTGGTGCTGCTGTAAGCATTGGCGCCGTAGTTGGTCTCGTCCTCGGTCTCATCGCTGCTCTTCGCCACGACACCTGGGTAGATACACTGTGTACTGTGATTTCGGTAATCGGCGTTTCTGTGCCGTCGTATGTATTCGCATTACTCCTGAGCTATCAGCTTGGTTTTAATATGAAGCTTTTCCCTATGCTGTTTGATGCGAAACGGGCACTGTCCTCAAGCGTGCTTCCGAGTCTTTCTCTTTCGATGTTTACGATGGCTTCCATCGCACGATTTACGCGTTCAGAGATGCTCGAGGTCCTCGACAGCGATTATATGCTGCTCGCTGAGTCAAAAGGAATCTCCGGATTTGCGTTGATTTTCCGTCACGCTCTTCGAAATGCGCTGATTCCGATCATTACCGTACTGGCACCGTTAATCGTCGACCTCATGACGGGTTCACTCGTCGTCGAGAAAATTTTCGCGATTCCAGGTGTTGGCTCGCTGCTGGTCAATGCGATTCAGTCAAACGACTACAATGTCGTCATTTCCCTCGCATTCATTTATTCTGCGATGTACATCGGCATCATGCTCGTCGTTGATATCCTCTATGGCATCATCGATCCACGTATAAGACTTGCAAAGGACGGTAAATAATTATGTTTGGAAAGAAAAAGCAGTTGCTTACAGCGCAGGTAGCTGGCACAGGCAGCGTTTATGTTCCCGTCGACAGTGACTTCGTACGGAAGGACAACGCCGGCGAGATTGCCATCGATACAAACTTCGCCTCTCAGTCATTCTGGAAGGATGTGACGACTCGTTTTCTGCATAAGAAGAGTGCGGTGATTGGTCTGATTTTCGTAATCTTTATTACATTGATGGCCATGATCGGACCGAAGCTCAGTGGATACAGCTATTCAGCGCAGAATCTCCAGATGAAAAACCTTGCACCACGTATGCAGGTGATTGAGAATCTCGGTATCCTTGATGGTTCCGAGAAGATGAAGACCACCACCGGTACGAAGCTCGTGAACGAGTATGCAGCGAAGAAGCTCTATGATACCTTCTACTGGTTCGGTACCGATCGTTATGGCCGTGACATTTTCACGAGAACTTGGTCCGGCACCCGTGTTTCACTGATCATCGCCTTCGCGGCAACCATCATTGACATGGTCATCGGTATGTCCTATGGATTGATTTCCGGCTACTTTGGTGGAAAGATCGATATCATCATGCAGCGTATCCTCGAGATCATGAATGGTATCCCGCGACTCGTCATCGTGACCCTGTTACTCCTTGTATTAAAGCCTGGTATGGTGACGATTATTTTTGCATTGATGCTGACCGAGTGGGTCGGTATGAGCCGTATCGCCCGTGCGGAGATGCTGAAGCTGAAGGAGCAGGAGTTCGTACTCGCATCGAGAACCCTCGGTGCCGGTCCGTTCCATATCATATTCAAAGAGATTCTTCCGAACATCATCGGACCGATCATTACGCAGGTTATGTTCTCCATTCCGACCGCCATCTTCACCGAGGCGTTCCTGAGCTTCGTCGGATTAGGTATTCCGGTTCCGCAGTGTTCTCTTGGATCCCTGATTTCCGATGGCTATAACAGCTTTACGACTCATCCATATCAGATCATCCCGCCGATCATCGTCATGGCGCTTCTGATGCTTTCGTTCAATCTGATCGCCGATGGCCTCCGTGAAGCACTCGATCCTAAGATGAAGGAGATGTAAGATGGCACAGCATGAAGAGAAAATTCTCGAGATAAAGAATCTCGACATCAGCTTTAAAACGACCGCTGGTATGGTCCATGCCATCCGCGGTGTCGACATCGACCTCTATAAAGGAGAAACCGTCGCTGTCGTCGGTGAATCCGGCTCCGGTAAGTCGGTAACGATGAAGGCCGCCATGGGTATCCTCGCAAAGAATGCGACGGTTAATGCAGGCTCCATCAAATTCACCTATACCCATGCCAATGGACAGAAAGAGACCGTTGAAATCCTCGAAAAGGATAAAAAGTGGATTCGTACCCATATCAATGGTAAGCGTATCTCTATGGTATTCCAGGACCCGATGACCTCCCTCGATCCGACGATGAACATCGGAAAGCAGATCATGGAGGGTATGATCT
>CAKQWR010000091.1 GCA_934279105.1 uncultured Oribacterium sp.
GACCACTCGAAAAACTTCACATATCTGTACGATGAAGCAAATGATCGCTGGCATCTGAGCCCGGCCTATGACCTGACTTACAGTAATACATATTATGGTGAGCATACGACAACAGTGGATGGGAATGGGCGAAATCCGGGCAGGAAGGAACTGCTCGCGGTAGGTATTCAGGCGGGGATGAAAAAGGAACGCTGTGAAAAAATCATCGAACAGATCGAAGCGTGTGTGAAGGAGATGCTCGGAGAGTATCTGAAGTAGGGGCCCACTGGGCGCCTTGCAAGGAACGAGATGATGCTGCTCCAAAAGGCATATCGGAAATTGACACTATAGAAGAGAACTGGCGAAACTGACATTATATGTTTCAAAGATTGACGCAATAGGATGAAGTCGCAGGATTTCACATTATACGAGTTTGACAAAATCGCGGTGATATCCAAATTTGGCATTATCATTTCACGCAATATGTAAGGATATGCCAAAATGGCATTATGTTAAATTAGAGTTTTGACGCAATAGGCGTAAGAAGCTCTAAATGACATTAGAATAGATAATGCCGATTCATGGATACTTTAGCTATTGTGTCAAATCCATGAAATCAGAGGGGAATTCGTTAATGAATGATTGTAGACTTAATGCCAATTAGAGCTGGATTGCGCTATTGTGAAAACAGGTAATGCTATTTATCGCATGGCGACCATATTGCGAAAGTGGGCAGTTCTATTTAGGCATAGCCGCAGTATCATAAAAATTTAAAGGGAAATAGTATGTGCCTTCAGCCATACATGGTAGGAAAGCAAACAAATGAGTGGTGGAACAGTGCGCAAATGAGTGGCGGAACAGTGCACAAAAAGAGTAACAGAGCAGGAGGGGAGTACGCTTATGCCGAAGCCGAAGTGGAACCTGAATACGATTTATATTTCCGAGCGTTTGCAGGAGAGTCTGCGGCCGATTTCCCGCTGCGCGATGACGACGGTGGTGGCACCGATGGGCTATGGGAAGACGACGGCGGTGAACTGGTATCTGGCGGAGCGCGCCCGTGTAGAGGGGGCTGGCCGAACTGTGCGCGATGCCCGGGAGAAGCTGGTGGAGCGTACCGACTTAGAGGAGACCAGCCGTCCTTTACGTGAGGCTCCGACCATCATCCGCATCAGTGTTTATTCCGATAACCTTGCGATTTTGTGGAGAAGTGTGCAGGACGCCTTCGCGCGTGCCGGATTTGATTTCCTCCGGGACTACAGCTGTCCGACCGATGCAGCGGGTGGCGGGCTGCTGGTGGATGATCTCTGTCATGCACTTCAGGGAGAAACATCCTGCTTTATTTTCATCGATGATTTTCATCTGCTGACCGACCGACGAGCATCGATCTTTCTCTGTATGCTGGCGAATCGTCTGCCGGCGAATGTGCATCTGATTGTCGCGAGCCGGGATCGTTTTCTACCACCGACGGAGGCGGTACGTCTTGGCGCGAAGGTATACCAGATCGGGACGGAACAGCTGCGACTCAACCATACGGAACTCGCAATTTATGCACATCGCTGCGGTACGGATCTGTCGGACGCACAGGTGGAGACCCTGCTGTATTCGAGTGAGGGTTGGTTTTCGGCGGTGTATTTGAATCTGCGGACGTTTTCAGAGCACGGAGTGCTGCCGAGTCGGCAGTCGGATATCTATACGACTTTTTCTGCGGCGATGATTGAGCCGTTGCCGGAGAAGCAACAGGCGTTTCTCGCGGTCATGGGCCTCGCAGATGAATTCACGGTGGAGATGGCGCGTTACGTCACCGGGGATGCGGAGGCAGCGCAGATCGTTTCCATGCTGACCGAGCAGAATGCTTTCGTTACGCGTCTGCCGGATGGGGTGAGCTATCGTTTCCACCACATGATGAAGGAGTGTGCAGAGCGCCGATTTCATAAGATGAGCGAAGCGTCCCAGCGGCTCTACTGGGCGCGCTATGGTGCCTGGTATGAGAAAGAGAAGCAGTATATCCACGCGATTGCGGCATATCGAAGGAGTGATGATTACGACGCACTGCTTCGCGTGATTCGTAACGATGCGGGCATCCTCCTCGCGTCACTGAAACCGACGGATGTACTGGAGGCACTTGACCGCTGCCCGGCGGAGACATTGAAATCGCATCCGTTTGCGATTCTCGTTCTCATGCGCAGTATGTTTAACTGGAGGCAGATTCCGAAAATGCTTGAGTTAAAAGGAGTACTCATGTCCGCCATCGAAGAGCAACCGAATCTTCCGGCAGAAGAGAGAGGAAATCTGCTCGGCGAGTGTGACCTCATTATGAGCTTCCTCTGCTATAACGACATCAGTGCGATGAGTCGTCTGCATAGAAGTGCCAGCATGCAGATGTCTCGTCCGGCGATCAGCATCCAGAACAGTGGTGGCTGGACCTTCGGTTCCCCATCGGTGCTCATGATGTTTTACCGTGCGCCGGGTGAACTCGAGAGCGAGCTTTCCGAGATGGATGAGTGCATGCCTCACTACTACAAAATTACGAACCATCACGGACAGGGCGCAGAAACCATCATGCGGGCAGAGGCGATGTTTTGTCAGGGACGATTCACCGATGCACATATCGAGCTTGAGCGGGCATATGCGCAGATCGAAGAAAATGGGCAGATCAATATGGCGCTCTGCTGTGATTTTCTGGCATGGCGGCTCGGTTTCTATACGGAAGTGGAGCAGCGATATTCTTTTGATGAGCGTTACGCGATGCTGTTACGGCATCACAATGCATCCTGGATCAAAATCTGGAGTGCCACAAGTGCCTATTACCATGCTCTGCGGGGCGAGCTGGAGAAAATTCCGGAGATGTTTTCCCAGCATCAGCTGTCTGACATCACCCTGCTGGCACCGGGCCGTCCGATGATGGATATGATCGAAAATCAGGTTTATCTCGCTCAGGAGGCATATGCGAAGGTTATCGCCCGGAGCGAAGAACTACTGGCCGTATGCGAGGCGATGCATTATGCACTTGTCGCACTCCATATCCGGATTCAGACCGCCATCGCTTATGAGCAGCTCGGGAAAACGGAAGAGGCGCACGCTTGCCTCATGCAGGCACTGGCAGATGCCTCACCTGACAACTTTGTGATGCCGTTTGTGGAAAACTATACATCCTTGAAGGAAATTCTTCAGAGGGAAATCCACACGCCATGCATCGACCGTATACGCACACTCGGAGCTGCTGCTGAAAAACGAAATGCATCGCGTCGCCGACCGGCCGTGTTTGATGCACTGACGGAACGTGAATTTGACATCGTGCAGCTGATGTCAGAACGACTCTCCAACCGTGAAATTGCGGAGAAACTCTTCCTTTCGGAGGGCAGTGTCAAGCAGTATGTAAATCAGATTTATACCAAACTTCATATCGAGGGCGATACCCGCACGAAGCGAGCGCAACTTGCGAAGCTGCTCGAACAGAAAACATAAAAATACCTAACCTTTGGTTAATATTCATTACATCTCATCCACCGTACAGTAAATGTACGGTGGATTTTTAATTGCAAAGATAGAACGTTCGGGGAGGGCTCCCGGCTTAGAGTTCATCGGTCTCGAAGTACTTTGCTTCGGTTGCCGGTCCACAGGGTCCCCTAAACTGAACGTTCATACAGCAATTTCTATTCAGAAGAAAGGGGGGCATGCACTTGAACCGAAGGTATCTAACAGCGGTCTCACCGCTTGATGATTATGTGCTGCAGGTCGATTATGTGTCCGGAAGCCGGCTTCTGCTCGACATGAAGCCGTATCTCGATAAGATTCGCTTCCGCCCGCTGGCTGATCGCAGAGTATGGAACAGCGCTGTGACGAATGGTATTTTCGTCCGCTTCGGCGATGTGGAGTTGAGTCATGATGAAATACTGGCGATGGCAGAGCAGGAGCATTGATATGAAAAAAACGATGCATACGGACACGGTGCATCCGGAAAAGGAGAAAAAATGAAGAAAAACTGGAAACGATACATGGCCCTTCTGGGGACAATGCTGGTGGGCTTCAGCATCGTCGCCTGCGGTGGAAACATGGACGGCAGCACAAGTGAGGATGCAAGTGACAGCACAGAAGCCACAAATGAATCTGGAAATTCCCGTGAGCAGGGAAAACTTCTGGAGGATGAAGATTTCGAACGCGATATTTCGACCTGGCAGGGGGCCGATGGCGGACAGCTTCTTCTGAATCTGAGCGAGGGTAGCTATACCTATCGTACCTGGTATGGTCGGGTCGGTACAGGCAGTCTCGTCCATGACGACGAGGATCTCGTTCTGATGTATGGCGATCTCGATGGCGAAAATGATTACTACCTCCTCGTGGATGAGGGTGGCCTCATGCCATATCATGTGAACGGAGAGACCGGAGGCGAGTGGGGCGAGTTAAATGAGCTGCATTTCGACCCGGCTGCAGAAGAAATGGCGCCGTTCGACATGCGCGTTCTCGATGGCGAGTGGCAGAACGCCCTCGGCTATTCTTACTATTTTGACACACAGAAGATGAAGGTCGCAGAGAGCGATCCGATCGGCGTCATGGGCAGTGGGGACATGTATAACAAGGAGGATGGGCGCGGCCCGTTCATCGGCGGTGGTGAGATCCTCTATCCATGTCTCAGTGCGGATGGCAACAGCTTCGTTCTTTTCCCGGATGGCGGTACGCCGCGCGATACGGATGTCCGCAGTACCGGCGTGTTCTACCGGAACGGTGCGGTGACGCAGTATGCGGATTTGGCCAATGCAGGTTTCCGGGAGGCGGATGGCCGCCTCTGGTACAGCGATGGCATGCATGACTTCGCCGTGCCAGCTGGGTATACCCTCGCGGACGATGGCATGGCCTATGATGAAGTCGGCAAACCGTTCGCTCCGGAGTGGCCAGAAACACGGTATGATCCGGCTGCGGTCTGGGGTGCCGATTGGCCAGGCGACGGAAAGGGAGATCTGATTCCGGAAGACCAGGCGGCGGATGGCAGTGGTCTGGGTTCGGCAGAGCAGGCGGCGGAAGAATCAGATGATGGTCGCGGTGACCTGATTCCGGCAGACAGCGAGACGATTCCGGTGCTGATGGGTGGTGCGCTTCCGTTTACCGGAATGCAGACAATACGAGATGACAACTATGCGGATGGAACCTACGACTATGCAGACATCACGGCGGATGGAGTGACCATGCTCGTGAACACTGTCATGGCGAAGGATGCGAAAGGTGAGACCGATGATCTAGAGAACTACCTCGTCGACTGTGCACGGAAGCTCGATGAAAGCGACGTCTATGAAGTACGCTCGATCACGCAGGACACGAAGCTGACAGAGAAATTCTCATATCCGGTTTATATCGTAGAATTTACGACCGGTGCAAATGAAGATACACAGAAGTGGAAGGTCTTCGCAATGGATACCGACCAGTATACCTACCTCTATGGTATCTGCACGGACATGGATGCCGCGGAAGACATGGACGGCCTCGCAGAGGAGATTTTCAACGGATTATATCTCACGGATGAGGTGGCATGAGCGGCCGTTGGCATTGGCCTGAAATAGGATGGCTGAAAACACAGGCGAGTGTAGGAATGAAGATGATTTTGGAAGCTAAATATGACTATCAAGGATGAAAAATTGAGGACTGGATAAGCATCAACTGGATGAGAGATACCTTCATGAGGGAAAAGAAAGCGATGGAGGGCTGATCTGTCCGAAAGCTTACGGACCGAGAACTTCATGAGGGAGAAGAAAGAGAGTAAATCTTTTGCCGTGATTGTTGCAGTGAGAAGAAAACTTCATGAGGGTGAAGAAAGAGAGGAAATGATGAACGAGAAGTGGAAGAGAAAATATGGGCTGATCGTGATGGCGGCGCTGTGCCTGACCTTTGCGGCCTGTGGCGGTGCGGAAGAAACGGTGGAGAGCGAGGCGGGTGGAGAGGAATCCGCGTTTTCTCAGATGGAAACGACGATTTCTCCCGCGGATGACCCGAACGAGGGACTCGGCGGAGATTTGCTCACGGAGGACACTGTCAATGATTTCAGCGGTTTCGCAGGCATTTGGCTGGGGGAAGCGAATAACGATTATGATTCGATGGAAATCGATGCGGAGGGTAACTGGTGGCTGTACCTTGCAGGCGAGATCGTAGACGATGGCTATCTTCGCTACGAGCCAGAGTGGGAAGCGATTTATGCCTACAGCAATCGGGATGATTCCGGCAGTCGCATCATGATGGAGGATGGACAGCTCTACAGTGCGGCGCACGGCTACTTCAACCCGGGGGAGGGCATGGAGTATCTCTGGTATGAGGATGGCGGTCGTCTCACAGAAGATGATGAGCCGGCGCAGGATGAGGTGCCGGAATGGAACGGACGGCTGGAAGGCAATACGGATCGACATTCGGATGGCTACTGGAGCTGGGATTCCGATCTTTGCCAGCGCAATGTTTCCGAATTCAAGGGAATCTGGTACTACGAGGGGGATCTCGCGGCGGAGACGTATATCGTGATCGATGGCAAGGGAAACTGGAGCTACTATCAGCGCGCACCGGGGGCCGAAGCCGCTGAGATGGATCACGGCTTCCTCGGCTACTCAACGAGTGAAACCAGCACCTATTACGCGGATTCCACTCAGTATGAAGGTGTATCCTATCGTGTTTTCGAATTTGACGAGGATGCGCTGGTCTGGGGCGATGAAGGAGTGTATTACCTGATGGAGAAGTGAAGGACATTTTCGTAAGCATGAAGATGATTATGGAAGCATAACCTGACTATCAGGGATGAGAAATGGATGCCTGGATAAGCATCAGCTGGATGAGAGAGCTTCATGAGGGAGAAGAAAGCGAGGAAATGATGAGCGAGAAGTGGAAGAGAAAATATGGGCTGATCGTGATGACGGCGCTATGCCTCGGTCTTGCGGCTTGTGGCGGAAGTACGGAAAGCACGGAACGTGACGATGTTGCAGGAGAGGACTGGCGTACGACCGGTGTGGTGGTCAGCAAGGGAACCATCATACGTGATGGGGAAAGTATCGCGGTGCTGGCAACCGTGGATCCGATGAGTGCGGCATTTTTCCGTGATCAGTTCGAGCCGGAGCTGGTGGACAGTGTGAACTTCCCGGAAGAATTTCCGGAGATCGACGACTGCGGCATCGAGTTCAGCTTCGACGATTTCGATGGCGATGGGCAGACGGATGTGGAGCTTCTTCTACAGCACCCGGATATGACGCACAGTAACCTCGTGTGGTACTGGGATGCGGCGGATGGCTACGTTTACCAGCCGGGGGTGTCGAATCTCTACGTATCGGATGTCGTCACCGAGCCGGAGGATGACGATCTCCTGGACGACTACATTGGCCTCTGGGAGTATATGGGCGCGAATAAATGGCTGCGAGTGCATGAGGATGGGACCTGGGAGTTTGTAAACGATCAGGATGAGGTCATCGAGTATGGCACGCTGCTCGTGGATGAGGATGGCTTGACACTGGAGTTCGCCGGTAGTGACGAGGTGATGTACCTCGACCGGAGTGAGAGCGGTGAACTCATGGACATCCTCACCGGCGGGGCGCTGCTCCCGGTGGAGAAAATCCGGTCGCAGGCGTCGTACTTCGAACGGAATGGCCTCGATATCGAAGGACGGGTCGACCAGGGCACCTACCTGCTGGAGGGCGGCGTGTCGAGCTATGTGGGGCTCGGCGAGGGCTACAACCGTGGCGACTGCTACTGGGAGGTGACGAAGAAGTACGATCAGACGCATGACGGCATCCGGGAGCTTCAGTTTGACGCGATCTGCTATATCCCGCAGGGCGCGATCACGGTATTCCCGCAGGATTACATCACCGTCACGAGCAGCGAGCTGTATGACTACTACACCGGCATGTGGCTGACGGCCGCGACGGCCTATGGCTCCACAGAGCGCGGGGAGAACTACTACCTGCACACGATCAACCGGGATGGCGAGAGCGAGCAGATCGAATTTGCGTACTCCACCGACTGGCAGTACAACGTCGGCGACTGGGCGCAGGTGCTCACGAAGAGCTACGTCGCGTATATACCGGAGGACTACGACGGCCT
>CAKQWR010000092.1 GCA_934279105.1 uncultured Oribacterium sp.
GCCTAGTGCCGCTTAGGGTTCCTGGCTTAGATTTTACCGGTCTCGTAGTACTGTGCTTCCGGCTGTTGTCCGCCGAGTCACGAGTGAACAGTAGCACTTACACAACTGCTCAGGCGTGACGATTCTCCATGCCATGCCTGAGTACGTAATATATGACTATAACCGTACTTACAGAACCTGCGCGATGATGACCGCTGCAAATACGATGACGCATCCGATGAGTTCCTGCATCGACAGCGTCTGATGAAGAATCAGGAAACCACCCACAACTGAAAATACCGATTCGAGTGACATAAGAAGCGATGCGATCGTCGGATCCGTATTCTTCTGCGCAAGCACCTGCAGCGTATATCCAACTGCGGTCGACATCACACCTGCATATAGAATCGATGGCATCGCACCGATGATTCCATCGATATTCGGACTTTCAAATAGAATCATACCGACGAGTCCGATCAGGGCTGCAAAAAAGAACTGTATATTTGAAAGTCTTACCGGATTCACCTTCTCAGAGAAATGATCAACCGAAATAATCTGGAAAGAAAAAAGCAGGGCACAGAGGCTCACCATCGCATCTCCCCTCTCGATATTCATGCCACCATGCATACTGATGAGATAAAGACCGACCAGTGCCAGCGTCACACTCAGCCATATCGTCTTCTTCGGTTTCTTTCCTATAAAAAAGCCGAGCAGTGGCACGATAACTACATAACAGGCGGTAATAAATCCAGCCTTTCCGGCAGAGGTCGTCTGCATACCGATCTGCTGTGTGATACTCGCACAGCCCAGGCATAAACCACAGGCAGCTCCGCCGATCAGCACATCCTTTTTATATTTCTTCTCTTCTACAGCAGCTGGCAACGAAGCACGATAGTTCTTCTCCGAAAATGCAGACATCGGAAGAAGAAGAATCGCTGCGATGATAAATCGAGTGAACACGAAGGTCCATGGCCCGACATAATTCATGCCCACACTCTGAGCAACAAATGCAAATCCCCAGATAATCGCCGTCATTAAGAGCAGAAAATTGGAAATGAATGCAATACGATTTTTCTTCATAATTGTAGACTCCCTTTACCCTTTACATTTATACTCCATACTCGCATAGAGTTCTTTGTTTCTATCATTATAAATAATCGTTCAGAATATTTATTACAAATATACTGAACGATTTTTATAATTCTTACCAAACATAAGAATAAACTGTCAAAGATGGCAGTTTACTCTTCTCGTCTTATAGATTCATGTTCATTTCAGCGGATCCTTCGCCGGTGTCCCAGCCTTTCTCGGATACGCCTTCGGTGTTTCCTTCGCTTTTCGGATAGTGATCAATGATCTCCGTATATCCGACTCCGGAAGCATGTATTCGACCTCCTGCTCCAGCTTTCCACCGAGCTTTCGAATGGCTGCTTCGGAAGCCTTCAGCTCCTCAACGACCTCGCCAGATTTATATGCGATGAAATAACCATCCTTCTTCACAAATGGAAGGTCATATTCGGCCAATGTTGACATGTTTGCCACTGCCCTCGAAGTCGAGAAATCGAAACTCTCACGAAGCATCTTCTGATGTCCGAGATCTTCCGCTCTTCCGTGAATCGTTTCGACATCCTGAAGTCCCAGTTTCGTAATTACTTCCTCGAGGAAACGAAGTCTCTTCTGCAGCGAATCGCTTAAGGTCACCTTCAACTCCGGAAATACGATTTTCAGTACCAGTCCCGGAAAACCCGCACCGGTTCCGACGTCAATCAGTGTTTTTCCACTCAATGTTTCACGTGAAACATTTTCATTTTTCACGACGGCTTTTACGATAGCCATCGAATCGATGAAGTGTTTTGTTACGACCTCCGATTCTTCGGTGATGGCCGTCAGGTTCATCACCTTATTGGTTTCTACCAGCATCTCGTAATATGTAAATAACTGTTCCATCTGTGCTTCGCTGAGGCATATACCAAGTGCCTCTGCCTGCTCTTTCAGTCGATTATAAAATGTATCGGTCATGTTTCTCCTTTATGAACGAGTACGATAAGTTTCCAGATAAATCAGCAGTACAGAAATATCCGCCGGGTTTACGCCACTGATACGGCTTGCCATACCGATATTCTCCGGACGGATACGCTCCAACTTCTGGCGAGCTTCGATACGGAGATTTCCGACCTCTTCATATCGAATATCCTTCGGTATACGCTTATTCTCCATTCGACGGAATCCCTCAACCTGCTGTTCCTGTCTTCGAATATATCCCTCATACTTGATTTCGATGCCGACTTCTTCACGCACACCGTACGGAAGTTCCGGTCTCTTCGGATCCAGTGGTTTCAGGCTCTCGTAATCCAGTTCCGGTCGTTTGATGAGCTCTGCAAGCGAAACACCGGAATTCAGTGCCGTTGACTGATGTTCCTCCATGAAGCGGTTGACTTCATCGCTGTTTCCGATAAATGTTTTCCGCAGGCGCTCCTCTTCGAGATCGATCATTCTTCTCTTTTCTACGGTCTTTTCATACTCTTCATCCGATACGAGCCCGATCTCATGACCGATTTTCCGAAGACGAAGATCTGCATTATCCTGACGTAACAGAAGTCGATACTCCGCACGGCTCGTCATCATACGATACGGCTCTGTACTTTCCTTCGTTACGAGATCGTCAATCAGTACACCGATATACGCTTCTGAGCGATCCAGCACCACCGGTTCACGATGAAGTATCTGCATGGCGGCATTGACACCGGCCATAAATCCCTGTACAGCTGCTTCCTCATAACCGGAAGAACCATTAAACTGTCCGCCGGCGAAAAGTCCGTCGATACTCATAAACTCGAGATTTGAGCGAAGCTGGGTCGCATCGATGCAGTCATATTCGATGGCATAGGCATTTCGAACGATATGAACATGCTCGAAGCCCTTCATCGAGTGATACATCTTATACTGTACATCTTCCGGCATGGAACTGGACATGCCACTCAGATACATCTCATTTGTATAAAGCCCCTCCGGCTCGATAAAGATCTGATGGCGGTTCTTATCCGGAAATTTCATAACTTTATCTTCGATGGACGGACAGTAGCGCGGGCCAACCCCCTGAATCGAACCGTTGTACATCGGGGAACGCTCGATATTCTCACGGATGATTTCATGGGTTTCTTCGTTTGTGTAAACCAGCCAGCAGTCTGCCTGCGGGCGCTGCACCTCTTCAAATGGTGTTGAGTAGGAGAACGGAATGACAGGTACATCTCCCTTCTGAACTTCAAACTGTGAGAAATCCAGTGTACGCTTATCAACACGTGCCGGTGTACCCGTTTTAAACCGAAGCATACGTATCCCGTTTGCAATCAGAGAATCGGTCAGCTTCGTTGCTGCCTTAAATCCATTCGGACCGGTATGCTCGATGAGATCACCGGTCAGACAGCGGGAATTCAGATATGTTCCGGTACAGAGAATAACTGCCTTTGCATGGTAAACAGCACCGGAGGTCGTACGAATACCGGTCACCTTCTTATGTGTTTTCCAGGCACTTTCCATAGCCGGATCCGGCACATCCTCTGTGATCAGCTCCGAAACCTCAGCCTGTCGAATCAGAAGATGCTCCTGATTTTCAAGCCGTTTCCGCATTTCATCCGTATATGCCTTCTTATCTGCCTGTGCACGAAGACTATGAACCGCCGGTCCCTTCGATTTATTCAGCATCTTCGACTGAAGAAATGTTTTATCGATAACCTTTCCCATCTCACCGCCGAGTGCATCCAGTTCGCGTACGAGGTGCCCCTTCGAACTACCACCGATATGCGGATTACATGGCATAAAGGCGATACTATCGGCACTCACCGTAAAGACCACGGTTTCCAGTCCGAGACGTGCCGTCGCAAGTCCTGCTTCACATCCGGCATGGCCGGCACCGACGACGATCACATCATATGTCTCTTCTACAACTGACATTCTCTTCTCCTATATCATTCTGTTATTTACCCATGCAGAATTTTGAAAAGATCTCATTCACAAGATCCTCCGATACCTGCTCACCGAGGATAAAACCAAGCTCTTCATACGCTCGCATGAGATCGATCGTATAGAAATCTTCCGGCATCGCCATCGAAATGGAGCGAAGCACTTCTTCCAGTGCCTTCGCAGCTTCTGAAAGGCAGTACTTATGCCGTTCATTCGTGATGATAACCTGATCATTAAAACGAAGCTCTTCACGGAAAAACATCTCTCGTATACGTTCTTCGAGAAGCTCCATACCGGTTTCCTGTTTCGCACTGATGGAAATTACCGGACGTCCTGTTTTCTCCTGAAGCTCCTGCTCAGAAATAACCGCCTGAAGGTCTGATTTATTCATCAATACGATACACTTTCGATCACCGAGCTCCTTGATGATCTTTTCATCGGATTCATCCAGCGGAACCGACGCATCCACCACATAAATCAGAAGATCTGCATCCGACGCCGCTTTCAATGCACGCTCTACACCGATTTTCTCGACGGTATCCTCTGTAGAACGTATACCGGCAGTATCTACGATGGTCAAACTAACACCCTTCAGATTGATATGCTCTTCCAGGGTATCTCTCGTCGTGCCTGCGATATCGGTAACGATGGCACGATCTGAACCGACAAGTGCATTCAGTAGTGAAGATTTACCAGCATTGGGTTTTCCTAGAATAACCGTACGAATACCTTCACGTAAACGACGACCATCGTCAGCACTTGCGATCAACTGTCGTATACCGGACAGAATCAGCTCGACATGCTCTTTTAAAGAATCTGTAAATCCATCGAGACTGATATGCTCCGGATCATCGAGCCCTGCCTCGATAAACGCATCATCTTCCAGAATCTGTGCTCGATAATTCTTGATTTCTCTTGAAACTGAACCACGTAACTGACGTACGGATGCTTTCAGCGCATTCTCGTTTTCTGATGTGATGATATCACCGACGGCCTCAGCCTCTGAAAGATCGATGCGACCATTTAAAAATGCACGTTTCGTAAATTCACCCGGCTCTGCCAGTCGTGCACCTGCCCGTACGACGACATCGAGAATTTTGCGCATCATGAGCACGCCACCATGACAGTCGATCTCTACCGTATGTTCACCAGTATACGAACGTGGCGCCAGCATCGTCATTACAAGAACCTCATCGAGTGGCTCTTCTCCATCATAGAGAAATCCATATTTTATTCGATGTGTCTCCGAGATATCCACCGATTGTCCGCTCTTCGAACGCACGAGCTTCGATACGATCGGAACCGCATCCGGTCCACTGACACGTATGATACCTATCCCGGATTCCACTGCAGCGGTTGCCAGTGCACAAATCGTATCCTCTCTCATCTTGGCTCCTTTCAGAAAAATGGACAGTTTTCCACAATAATCACCATAAAACTCCACTTATTCTAATAGCTAAAGCTACGATTTGCAAGCCATTTACCCCACGTAAACTCGTGTGTTCTCACGCATTTCTGTACTTCTTTTCGATGATTGCTTAAATTATAAGAAGTTGAAGCAATTTGATACAGCTTTCGCATATAAATAAATAACAAAAATCCCGTATGCTCAACGCATACGGGACGATGTTATCCACATTTGATGAATCATTATTCTGATTCGCAGATTCGTTTATTTCAGTTCTCTTCCGTCGTTGCAACGTCCTCAGTTACTGGTGTTTCTACAACTGTCGTTTCCACTACAGAATCTACCTTTTCCTGACGCTTCTCATCCTGTGGATATGGCTTCCGATCCTTCTTCTTCATGTAAATAATGACATGACGGAATGGCTCTTCACCCTCGGAACGAGTCGTTACATAACGATCATTCTGCAGTGCACTGTGAATGATACGACGCTCATACGGATTCATCGGCTCGAGTGCAACCGGCTTTCTGGAACGGCGAACCTTATAGGCGATGTTTCTCGCAAGGTTACGAAGCGTTGCCTCTCTTCTGGAACGATAATCCTCTGTATCAAGCTTTACACGGATGTAGTCATCCTTGTGCTCCTTGTTGATCACAAGAGACGTCAGATACTGGAGAGAATCCAGGGTCTGTCCACGTTTTCCGATCAGGATACCCATATCCGGGCCTTCCATATTCAGAAGAAGTTCATTATTAGAATGATCGAAGGATGCACTGATATTGACATCCATATTCATTCCCTTCATAAGAGATGTGATGAATTCCTCTGCCTGCTTCTGCGCAGCGGCTGCTTCCTCTGCGGATACCGGCTTGATTTCATGTACCTTATGCTCCGGCTCCGGGGTATTCAGGATCGACATGTCCTTTACCTCATAACCGCCACGCGGATATCTTTTACCGGATGGACGATCATTTCGACGATCCCCACGATCGTTGCGATCACGTCTCGGCCGACGCTCTCCACGGTCATTGCGATCACGACGCTCACGGTTTTCTGTACGAGCCGTGGTGCATTCCGTACCACGATGTGTCTCTGTCTTTACATTCTCTTCCTTTTTCGAGGAAGCTGTATCAACTGCAGACTTCTCTTCTGCAACTGGTGCGGTTTTTTCCGTCGCAGCCTTACGTGGCTTCTCCGCCGGAACAGGGGCAGCCTTTTTCTCCGGGGCCTTACCGCTTGTGATATTATGAATCTCCTTCTCGAGACGCTCGAGATCAGACTTCTGAGAAGCTTCCTTTACGCCAGCCTCGATGATCCAAGGCTTCGCACCGATACCGAAAAGACCTGACTTACCTTCGACCAGGACAGTATAGTCCAGGCGATCAGACGTAATACCCAGCTGAATCAGGGCCTTCGTAATAGCTTCATCCTTCGTTTTGGCTGAAACTCTGATTTTATCCATGATAAACCTCTTTACTTCTTTTGCTTATCGTTCTTCTCATTGTACATCTGAACCATGTTGGCCTTCGATGCGAGAGAACCCGGTGCTGCATTACGATTGTAATACTCTGTCGACTCCTTCGTCTTAGCATTCTGCTTTGCAATTACCGCCATACGGTTCTCTTCTGCTGCAGTCGCCATCGACTTCGCTTTCTCGATACGCTTTTCGATGGACTTCTCATCAACTGGCGGAAGCCCCTTCTTCTCACGCTTCTTATTGGTCTTTTCCATCGCAGACTGGAGAAGCTCCTGATCAGAGAACTTATCGAAATACTTGTTCATCAAAAGCTGCTGGATGATCATGAAGAAGGAAGAAGCACACCAGTAAAGACCGATACCGGATGCAAAGGTGAAACAGAACCATACAGACATCAGTGGCATCATCATATTCATGCTCTTCATCATCTGCATGGACTGATCATTGCCCTCTGCCATTCCTGCATTCTGTGCAGACATGGTCTTCGTGCAGAGATACTGAAGAAGACCTGCGAGAATCGGGATGATCCAGTATACGTTCGGTACAAATCCCATCGCACTTGGTGCAGTGGAGAGGTTGATGCCGAGGAAGTTATTGATATGTGCAGACTGCTCTGCAGCTGTCTGAATCGCACTTACTGCATTTGGATCCGTAAATACGCCCTGCAGGGAGGTCCACTGAGCCGGATTCAGCTTATACAGGAAATCGACAATAAAATTACCGATCTGATCTGCGGTATAGGAAGCATTCTCACCGATACCGAGATTGTGAAGCTGCGTAAGGATGTTCTTCATTCCATTATCGGTTGCGAACTCCACGAGCTTCTGTGCTGCGGAAGAACCACCGATGGCATTCATGACATTCTCATAGATGGAATATACATGTGGTACATATGCCGGAATATTCATGATGATACGATACAGTGCGAAGATGATCGGCATCTGAAGGAAAAGCGGAAGACATCCACCGGTCATGGATGTACCATACTTCTCATAGAGCGCCTTCATCTCTGCCTGCTGTGCCATCATGGACGCATTGTCCGTTTTATTCTTATACTTTTCCTGAATTGCCTTCATCTCCGGCTGCATGATCTGCATCATACGGGAAGACTTCTGCTGGTTCAAGCTGGTAGGGAAAAGAATAATTCTCATAACGAGGGTAAAGATAATAATCGCAAGACCGATATTACCG
>CAKQWR010000093.1 GCA_934279105.1 uncultured Oribacterium sp.
AGGCCGCAATCTGGGCTTCACGGTCACAGATCATGCGGAGGGCGACGGACTGTACACGACCGGCAGAGAGGCCCTTACGGATTTTCTTCCATAATAAAGGGCTGATGGTATAACCTACGAGACGATCGATGACCCGGCGTGCCTGCTGTGCATCCACGAGATCCATATCGATGTTACGAGGATTTTTCAGTGCATTTTTTACAGCATTCTTCGTGATTTCGTTGAACGTGATTCGAGTGATCTTCTCTTTATTTTTCTCATCCTTCTCCAGCTCGTTCTTAAGATGCCAGCTGATGGCCTCACCCTCGCGATCCGGGTCGGTTGCAAGATAGATTCTGTCCGCTTTTTTAGCTTCTTTTTTCAGCTTCGCAAGCAGTTCACCTTTGCCACGAATCGTTATATACTTCGGCTCATAGTCGTGCTCGACATCTACGCCGAGAGAGCTCTTCGGCATATCGATCAGATGCCCCATCGTTGCATCGACCGTATACTGTTTGCCGAGAAATTTTTTAATCGTCTTCACCTTCGCAGGTGACTCCACGATAATCAGATTATTCGTACTTGCCATACAAGACTCACCTTTAATTATGCAATATCTGTTTTGTATTGATCATTTCTTCAAAAAAATGAACGAAATAATCGACACGATGCCGATTTAAAATTCATTCCCAAAAGGGTAAATCTCAGACAATATACAACACTCTTTTTTGTTTTGCAAGACACAGGACTGGTATACAAGTCATTCGCTCAGATACGTCGCCTGTAGAAGCCGAGTTTCGGACTATCACTGAAGCCGAGGATTTCCAGTTCCAAAAGGATGGCTGTGAGCTCCTGAATCGACATCGATACTTTTCCGATCAGCTGATCGAGATGCATCGCTTCGATATCGAGGGCTGCATACACCTTTTTTTGCTTCGGATTCAACATAGACGTATCCTTCTCCAGCATCCGTTGTTCTTTGTGATGCGTGAGATGAAGATATTCGAGCACATCCTCCGGACTGGTCAGAATTTCAGCGCCCTGTCGTATGAGCTGATTGCATCCCTTCGACAGTCCGTCCGTCACGCGGCCAGGGAGTGCAAATATCTGTTTCCCCTGATCCAGTGCATCCCCTACCGTGATAAACGTTCCGGATTTTTCTCTTGCCTCCAGCACCAGTATGGCATCTGCCAGTCCGGCGATGATCCGATTTCGTGCAGCAAACTGCTTTCCGATCGGTGGTGCATCCAGTGGGAGTTCCGAAATCGCTGCACCACCATACTGAAGAATCTTATCATAGAGAAGGTAGTTTCGTGCTGGATAACAGACATTCAGTCCGCATCCAAATACTGCATAGGTCTTCGCCTCTGCGTCTACAGCACCCCACTGCCCTGCACTATCGATGCCTGCTGCCATCCCGCTGATGATACCGACACCCTGCATGGCCAGCGCACGTCCGAAGGATCTCGCCACCTGCAGACCATAATCACTCGCGCTCCGCGCACCGATGATGGCAACCGTCGGCAGATCATCCGGTGGAAGTGTGCCGCGAACATAAAGTGTCTTCGGCGGATTCGGTATATTGCGAAGCCTCTCCGGATAGTCGCGGTCCAGCATCGTCAGTTCCTGAATTTCCTGATGAAAATGCAAGTCACGTACGGTCATATTTTCCCTCCTGCTCCATAGAGCTGATCTTCGATGCCGCGGTAGTTCACCGCCTCACTTAAATGTGAAACCTGTATATTCTCTTCTTCTGCAAGATCTGCAATCGTACGCGCCACCTTCAGCACCTTGTGATATGTTCGCATGGACATCGATCGAAGCTGAAAGATGTGTCCGATAAATGCGAGTTCTTTCGGCCCAAGCGTACAGTAGTGTTCGATCTCGCGTATCCCCATCTCTGCATTTACCATGATGTTTGTTTCCGATTGAAATCGGACAGCCTGTATTTCGCGTGCCCGCAGAACCTGCGCGCGCAGCTCTCGAGAGGAAGGACCAGATTCTTTCGATACTGCATCCTCGAATTCCACCGGTGAGGCCTCCACGCATAAATCGATACGTTCAAGGATCGGTTTGCTGATTCCTCGCTGGTACTGTCGAATCTGACTTTCTGTACAGTGACATTTATTTCGATTCGGAAAATATCCGCATGGACACGGATTCATCGCTGCGACGAGAAGACAGTCTGCCGGATAGCGAAAGGTTCCATTCAGACGTGAAATGATCACCTGCTTGTCTTCAATCGGCTGTCGTAGCGCCTCGATCGAGGATTTAGAAAACAGTGGAAGCTCGTCCAGAAACAGAACACCCCGCGACGCAAGAGCCAGCTCTCCCGGAACGACGCCACCCTGCGCAGATCCGCCAACAAGTGCCGCGGTCGTAATGGTATGATGCGGTGTTCGGAATGGTCGATGGTTAAGCAGCGACTGACCGGGTGGCAATAGACCAGCGACGGAATAAACCTTCGTAATTTCGATGTTTTCCTCTCGACTTAGTGGCGGCAGAATCGTCGGAATACGTTTCGCAATCATCGTTTTTTCGGATCCTGCCACACCGGATAAAAGCAGATTATGGCCGCCTGCCGCTGCGATGAGCGCCGCACGTACTCCGAAGCTTTGCCCATGCACGTCGGAGAAATCGACATTATAGGATTCATGGACATCGGAGCGCACCGGTGTTTCCCTCGGATACGAGAGAAAACGTTCTTTCGATTCGATGAGGTTGCATAGATCGACCAGATCACCGACTCCGATGATATCCATTCCCTCGACTACAAGGGCTTCCTGAATATCGACCTGCGGAACTACAGCGCCACGTAAACCCGCACGCTTCATCTCTGACACAAGTGAGAGCACGCCATTTATATGTTTGATGGACCCGTCCAGTCCGAGCTCACCGATGAATCCATACGCATCCAGCGAAAAGCTGTCGTTTAAAAATACAGAACGTAAAATCCCGGTCACGATGGCCAGGTCGAAGCAGGTCCCGTCCTTTCGACGGTCCGCTGGAGCGAGATTGATGGTTAACCTCCGTGGAGGCATGGAAATTTGTGCATTTCGAAGCGCAACATCGCAACGCTCCAGTGCTTCTCGGACAGAGGCCGAAACATTCCCGACGATGACCGACCGCGGGAGTCCATGACTTTCATCAACTTCGACGGAAACAGCGTACCCGTCCAGTCCGGACAAACCTGCACTATTGATTTTTGCCAGCATAGATATCCTCTCCGGCAATTCAGAAACTAAAAAGACCTTACCATGAAATCGGATTTCCGGTAAGGTCGACATGTCGACTATAGTCTGAAAACAGACATGAGGAAATGGCTGTTTTCAAGGCTGCACACGTATTTTATATCGTTTAAAAAAATTTTACATGAGGAAGGGGCACGTTACACTGACGAATCTGCTGGCACGTATTATCGGCGAATCGAAACACTCTCTTTCCGGTCTGACGGAAATCAGTCTATAAAAGAATGGAATTCCTTCGGCGGTGCTGCACTGATTGTCTTTCCGGCGAGATTCTTCAGGACGCCATCCAGTGTTTCCGGGAAATGCAGTTCCCACGCATGTAGAAGCTGGGATTTGACGCCACTATGGTTCCGGTAGTAGACATTAGCCTCTTTGCGTCCGTACTTCGGGTCGCCGATGATCGGATGTCCGATGGAGCGAAGGTGGGCACGAATCTGGTGTGTTTTACCTGTGATGAGATGAACCTTCAGCACTGTAAACTCCTTACTTCTCTTCAACGGCTCGTACGCCGTATGTATCTCGACGGCATCCGGAAAAGCAGTTTTCCGAATTTCCACCTGATTTTTCTTCTCATCCTTTGCGAGATAGCCGTCGATGCGCTGTGGATGGTCAATGTCTCCAATCACGACCGCAAGATAGTACTTCTCCATCGTACGGTCACGAAGCAACGTTGCAAGCGCCTGCAGGGCAGGAAGTGTCTTTCCAAACAGGATGAGACCGGACGTGTTTCGATCGAGGCGGTTTGCGATGCCTGGCTTGAAGGTCTGTAGCTGTGTCTCGCTCAATGCCCCCGTTGCCATCAGATAGGACAGACAACGTTCGTTTACGGACGGGAGTCCTGAGCCGTCCGACTGACTCAGCCAGCCGGATGGTTTGTTTAGAACCAGTAAATTCTCATCTTCATAGACGATATATTTACGAAAATCTGAGATGGATTTCGAGGTTTCCTTCGTTTTCGAATTCGAAAATTTAGACGTTTTGGCCTCTCGCGAAGCATCGTCTGGGCGATGTGTCGCGTTCGATTTCGTATCGCGTATGCTCTTTTTCGTATGCTCTGCCGTTTGTCCCGTCATGATGTCAAAGGTTTCTTCAGAGAAGTACATCTTCACGGAATCTCCGAGGCTCAGAATTTCTTTCCCCTCTGCTTTCTTATCATTCAACATGATGTTTTTCTTCCGGAGCATCTTATATATGAAGGACGTGTTTGCATTTTTTAAATATTTATGCAGCAGCTTATCCAGACGCTGTCCGGCTTCGTTTGTCGATACGTTGATTTCTCTCACAGGTAGTCCTCACAGTTGCATTCTATTTGTTTCGTCAGTGTGATATGGCTCACACGTTTTCGCCACTTTCTGTTTTGGTGAAATGAAAGGCAGAGCCGGTAACCAGTTGACCAACGCTACCATTCGATACGGTCTTCTCAACACGACAGCTGCCATTCAGAAGGCGCATGATCATCATGATGAGCTTCGTCGGAAGCAGCTTACTGAAAATGCGCAGTAGCTTCATGCTCGTCCCATAGATTGAAATATCCTTTCCGAGTACACTGTCCATCAGTGCCAGGTGGCAGACCTTTTCCGGGTTCGCCATAAAAAGATACTTGTAAAACGGTATATGTCCGCTTGTCTCTGCGCGCTCGAAAAACTCGGTTTTCACAGGACCCGGGCAGACGGCGGTCACACGTATACCGGTCGTACGCAGTTCTTCGGCGAGACTCTGGCTGAAGCTCAATACATAGCTCTTGCTTGCCGCGTAGACTGCAAAATTCGGCTGTGGCAGAAAGGCTGCGCTCGAAGCGAAATTGATGATGCGTGATTTCGCTGCCATATATGGAAGGCAGAGGCGAGTGATGGCAGTGAGGGCACCAATGTTCAGATCCACCATGCCGAGCTGATCCTCGAGGCTCAGTCCTTCAATCGTCCCGATCTGACCGTAGCCTGCAGCATTCACGAGAAATATGATTTCCGGTTGCTTTTCTTCGAGTGCCTGTTTCAGCGTATCGCGTGCAGAGCACAGCTGAAGATCATCTGTAAAGAAACGACATGGCTTCGTGAGCTGCTTTTCCAGCTCCTCGAGCCGATCAGCGCGACGACCAAACAGCCAGAACTCCTGGATGTTTGAAATGGCGTCATTTAGTTCGATGGCCATTCGACGGCCCATTCCGGAGGTCGCTCCGGTGATGATTGCGATTTTCATTTCGGTACCTCTTTTTTGATGCATTCAATATACCATGATGTGGTATCGATATACGTGTCAGAGAAACATTCTCTTCTACAGATCGGAAAATAAAAAAACCGGAAGCTCTACAGCTTCCGGTTCATTCCTGCGGGAGATGGGACTTGAACCCACACGTCCTATCGGACACAAGATCCTTAGTCTTGCCTGTCTGCCAATTTCAGCACTCCCGCGCGACAAGGTGTATATTAGCACACCGGGAGGCGATTAGCAACTACTATTTTGAAATTTATTTGAGGCAGATATTTAAAATTTACTCGGCATTCGTTTCCGCAGCGGTTTCTGCACTTTCGAAAGTTGCCTCAGAAGGCGTTTCATTTGCCGCTGTCTGTACGGTGTCCTGAACTACAAGCTGGGCTTTACGGGCCTTGATATCTTCCTGTACAGACTTCTTCGTTTCCTCGTAGATTCTGCGTCCCTGATCACGTCCGAATACCTTCATCAGGCGAACATAATAGGTATGTAAGGTATTGATGCCATCACTATACTTTTTCTTCGCCAACTGAATATCTTCTTCACTCAATGTGACTTCCGCTTTCGCATCTGCCGTCTTTGCATCGACTACGGCATCCTTCACTTCCTCCGAAGAAGCTGCCGCTTTTTTCTTCTTCATGGATGGCTTCTTTTCTTCGGTTTCGTCCGCCTTCTTCTCCTTCACTTTCTTCGTGGAGGATTTCTTTGTCACAGTTTTCTTCGCCGCTGTTTTTTTCTCCGGCTTTTTCTCCTTATTCGAAGAGTTCTCTTTCGCAGTCATAACTTGCGCTGTATCTGAAACAGGATGCTGTTTTTCTGCACCGGTTTCCTGCGTTTCGACCGTCGCCTTCGCTATGTTGTCCGCTTCTGTCTTCGACGCATCCGCCTCGACGGCTGGCATCGATGGCTTCTTCGATGCTGTCGTTTCCTTTTTTGCAGCCAGAGACTTTCTGTTCTTCTTTTGTGCGCTGGTTTTAGCATTCTCTGCTACGCTTGTATCTGCGGTCGGTACTGCTGTTTCCTCCGTCTTCTCTACGCTCTTCTCAGACGTCGGAGCACCAACTCTCTTCATCGAACGGGAGACAGGATCCCAGACGAACTGTACTCGATTTGGATCCACCTTTGCGATGGCAGCGGTTTTCTGTTCTGTCTTTATAAGAGCGGTCGTTTCCTTCTTCGGAGACTCCTGTGATGCAGATTTCTGTACCTCAGCATTTTCAGCGCCTGGTGTTGATTGTGGAGACATCTCACGGGAAGCTTCACTAAGCTCTGCTTTCTGCTCTTCCCTCTCCTGACGCTGACCAAGGGCGATTCTGGAGGCTTCGTTTACCTTTGTGATACCATCGTAACCACCGAAGCGTTCCTGCGTTGTGTCGCTGCCGTCTGCCGGAGACATCACGTTTGTATTTCGGCGATCCTTTGTCTTTTCAAGTTCGTTTCTCAGGTTCTGTGGTTTCGAATCAGGCTTATTTGCTGTACGCTGCTCTCCATTCAGAGCCTGTGCTGCATTCACATGCTCTCGATCCTGGGTGTTCTGCACATTCCGATTTCTGCGATCGTTTCGCTCATTCTGATCATTTCGGCGATTGCGACCATTTCGTCCATTCCGTGCATTGCGGTCATTACGACTACCGGAAGCGAATTCATCTCCGTTCAAGACAGCCGTTGTGGCAGGAGCATTGTCCGTCGTCATCGTAACGATGGCGATATCTTCCTGTGACTGCACACGACGCTCATCCGTAACATTTATTTTCTGCTGCGTTTCGCTGACGCTCTTCGATGCACGCTGCTCACTTTCATACTTCGCCACCGCACTGCTCAGCTCCTTTGCAAGCTGATCTGCCGGTGTTTCACTTACCAGCGGATTCGGCAGAATGGCCACCGGCTCGCTTACCTCCATAAAGTTCCGGGTATCATTGCGACGGCGACGCTGATTGCTTCGACTCAGTGTCGGCCGTGTCGGAATCGTATTCATCGTGGTAAATGCGTCTACGAGCATCGCCTTCTGCTCCCGTTCCTTGCAGAGGCGGATACGAGCTTCATCGTTCAGTTCGGAACTCAGAAGACACTCCTTGATCGTTTCACCAAGAAGAATCTCCGCACCACGAAGACTGTGCCAGAAATCGCGTACGGCGGCATAACCATGATCCTTCGATACGATACAAATCTTCTCGCCGGAATCCAGAAACATACCTGTTGTCGATGCGATGTACATATCCAGCGCGTTGCTATGCTGCTTCAGAAGCTTTACCAGACGAACATGGACTCCGTTTTTCCGAAGATCATCCACGACTCCTTTTGTCACAGCACTGTTCTCATCACTGTAATACATCACGAGCGTATCGCTCTCATTGAGGTAGGTATAGCCCTCAAGGCCAGATGCATGGGTATTCTCAAAATCAACTAAAATTATCATTGTGGCTCCTCTAGAGCATAAAT
>CAKQWR010000094.1 GCA_934279105.1 uncultured Oribacterium sp.
GGAACACCAGATCGGTGCCTCCGTAATGTTCTTATCCACCCAGGTTCTCTCCGGATATCGAAATGCCGGAAAACTTCTGTAACGCTTGTAATTCAGCATAGCTGCAGCTTCCTTTCCTTGAAAGTCTCTTTATTCAGATCTTTCTTATAAGATTTCCGTCCGTGGGTTATACTCCTGCATGACGGTATAATAAAGCATTATACCGTCACTGAACCGTGAGAACTAGTCCCTCTCTGTTCATAACAGCGATAACCTGATCGACATAACGCTCACACTTCTCCTGTGTATCGGCTTCCACCATCACACGCACGAGTGGCTCGGTGCCGGAGGCACGAAGGAGGATACGGCCATCACTACCGAGGGCCTTCGTTACTTCTTCTACCGCTGCAAGAACGGCCGGATTCTTCTGTGCCGTTTCCTTATCCAGCACGCGTACGTTCTTCAGTACCTGTGGGAATACAACAAACGGTGCCGCCAGCTGCTTCAGCGACTGTTTCTTCGCCAGCATGGTCTCCATGACCTTGATAGAGGTCAGAATACCATCGCCGGTCGTTGCATGACGAAGGAAGATGATATGTCCGGACTGCTCTCCGCCGAGGGAGTAGCCATTCTGAGACATATTCTCATAGACGAAACGGTCACCGACCTGGGTCTTCTCATACTTGATGCCGACCTCATCGAGTGCCTTATAGAGTCCGAAATTTGACATAACAGTCGTTACGATCGTATCATCCTGCAGCTGTCCGTGCTCCTTCATATAGCAGCCGCAGACATACATGATCTGGTCACCGTTCACCACACGTCCATCCTCATCGACGGCGAGACAGCGATCTGCATCACCATCATAAGCGAAGCCGACGTCGCACCCCTCCTCGACGACAAAACGCTGAAGAGATTCAATGTGTGTAGAACCGCATTTATCGTTGATGTTGGTGCCATTTGGCTCGTTGTGAATGACATGGGTATCCGCTCCGAGTGCATCAAATACAGACTTTGCAACAGAAGAAGCAGAACCGTTCGAACAGTCCAGTGCGACCTTCTTTCCCTTGAAGCTACGGGTTGCAAGCGAAATCAGATAGCCGATGTAGCGATTACGACCGGCAGCGAAATCGATGGTCCGGCCGATATCAGCACGGGTCGCAAGCGGTACCTCCGGGGTGACGCCATCGAGGTAATCCTCGATTTTCTTTATGACATCGTCGCCGAGCTTCTCACCGTTTCCGTTGATGACCTTGATACCATTATCGTAGTACGGATTGTGGGAGGCGGAAATCATCACACCACAGTCGAAGTCCTCTGAACGTGCGACATATGCGACGGATGGTGTGGTCGTCACATGAAGAAGGTATGCATCCGCGCCGGTCGCCGTAATACCGGCAGCGATGGCATATTCAAACATATAGCTCGAACGTCTCGTATCCTTACCGATCACGATACGACAGTGCTCGCCATTCTTTTTCTGCTGTCCATAATACCATCCGAGGAACTTTCCTACACGAAATGCACTGTCTGCTGTCAGGTTGACATTGGCTTCGCCACGGTATCCATCGGTTCCGAAATATTTTCCCATAGAGTTCTCCCCTTTTCCTGTTTACACTTCGCTGCTTTTGAGTGCCTCGAGATATCGGCTGACCGCATCCTGCCATGTCGGAAGCGGTGTGAAGCCGGCTTCGACCAGCTTAGATTTATCGAGACGGGAATTAAATGGACGGGCGGCGACACTCGCACCGTACTCGGCACTGGTCACCGGAAGTACCTTCGTGCTGTAACCGGCCTGCCGATAGATTTCCTTCGTAAAATCATACCAGCTGATATAACCGCCTTCGTTCGTTGCATGATAATAGCCATACTTCTCGGTCTCGAGCATATCCACGAGCAGTCTCGAAAGATCCAGTGTATAGGTCGGTGTACCGATCTGATCATTTACCACGCGTACGGTATCGTGGGTCTTTCCGACGTTCAGCATAGTCTTAATGAAGTTCTTTCCATTGAGACCGAATACCCAGGCGATCCGGACGATGAAATACTTCTCGAGGGTCCGTGCCACGGCCTGCTCACCACCGAGCTTCGTCTCACCATAGTAGTTTAACGGTGCATAGTCCTTGCAATCCGGCTGCCATGGCGTCTCTCCCTGACCGTCGAAGACATAGTCCGTGGAAATATAGATCATTTTCGCATCCACGAGCTTCGCGGCGTCGGCGATGTTCTGCACGCCGTCGACATTGATCGCCTTTACCTTCGAACGGTTCGCCTCATCCTCTGCTGCATCTACAGCGGTCCAGGCCGCACAGTGCACGATTACATCCGGATGAAGCTCGCGAATGATGGAGGAAACCTGCGCACGATTCGTGATATCCATCGATACATACGGCATACGGGTCACGGCAGAATCATCCATCACACCGCTGTATGCCGGCTGGATGTCTGTGCCGATGCCCTCATATCCACGCTTCGCAAGTTCGTTCATCACATCATGACCGAGCTGACCATTGACACCTGTTACAAATACTTTCATAAAAAACCTCTTTCGTATGCCATCCATCGCTCGCGGGCTGTCCTGTGTGCCGACGGCATCCATGAATGCTTCCGGTATGCCATCCACCGCCTGCGAACTGTCTGCCATGACATGTCCGTGTTTTATTTTCAGCCTAAAAAAATGAATCCCTCACATATACATGCGAGGGATAAATCGGCTATTTACTGAAGGCCCTTGCCCTGTACGTACATCTTCTCGAAGTAGTTCTGATACTCACCGGAAACGATGTGCTCCCACCATTCCTTGTTGTTGAGGTACCAGTCGATCGTGACAGGAATACCTGTATCGAAATTATACTCCGGCTTCCAGCCGAGCTCGGTTTCGATCTTCGTCGGATCCATCGCATAGCGAAGATCATGACCCGGTCTGTCCTTGACATACTCGATGAGGGACTCCGGCTTGTTGAGCGCTTTCAGGATGGTCTTAACGACTTCGAGGTTCGTACGCTCGTTGTGTCCGCCAATGTTATAGACCTCACCTGGCTTACCCTTCCGGACGATCAGGTCGATGGCCTTACAGTGATCGGTTACATAAAGCCAGTCACGTACGTTTGCGCCGTTGCCGTATACAGGGATCTTCTCATCATTGAGTGCTCTCGAAATAACGAGCGGAATCAGCTTCTCCGGGAAGTGATACGGACCATAGTTGTTCGAGCAGCGGGAAATCGTCACCGGAATACCGAAGGTTCTGTGGTACGCCATAACGAAAAGATCTGCACTTGCCTTCGATGCAGAGTATGGAGAAGATGCCTTGATCTTGTTGTCCTCGGTGAAGAAAAGGTCCGGGCGGTCCAGTGGAAGGTCACCATAAACCTCATCGGTGGATACCTGATGATAACGCTGGATGCCGAACTCCTTGCAGGCGTCGAGCAGTGTTACCGTACCGCCGACATTCGTCTGAAGGAAGATGTCCGGATTCGTAACCGAACGGTCAACGTGCGACTCAGCTGCGAAGTTGATGATGACATCCGGCTTCTCCTCCTCGAAAAGCTTGAAGATAAACGCACGATCTGCGATATCACCCTTTACGAACTTATAGTTTGGCTTGCCCTCCAGCGGTGCGAGGGTCTCGAGATTTCCTGCATAGGTCAGGGCATCAAGACAGATCCACATATCCTCCGGATAGGTGTTGACTGCGAAGTGCATGAAGTTGCCGCCGATGAAGCCGGCGCCACCTGTTACGATATATTTCATAATGAATTCCTTTCCTTACTTACTGAGCTCGTTCTGCTCCGTAATCTTATCGACATACTTACCGTCGAGGACATCCTTCAGGTACTTACCGTACTCGTTCTTCTTATACATCTCGTACGCTTCCTCGACCTTATCACGACCGATCCAGCCGTTGAGATAAGCGATTTCTTCGAGGCAGGCGATCTTACGATGCTCGTGTGTCTCGATGGTACGAACGAAATTCGTCGCATCGACGAGAGACTCATGGGTTCCGGTATCGAGCCATGTAAAGCCCTGTCCGAGAAGGGTGACATCAAGCTCACCATTCTCAAGATAGATACGGTTGAGATCCGTGATTTCCAGCTCGCCACGTGCGGATGGCTTCAGGTTCTTCGCGTACTCTACGACACGGTTGTCATAGAAGTAAAGACCGGTGACACAGTAGTTGGACTTCGGATGCTCCGGCTTCTCTTCGATGGAAACAGCCTTACCGTTCTCATCGAACGCCACGATACCGAAACGCTCAGGATCATCGACATAGTAGCCGAACACCGTCGCGCCGGACTCCTTCGCAGCGGCCTGACGAAGCGCCTTCTTGAAGCCGTGGCCGGAGAAGATGTTATCTCCGAGGATCATCGCTACAGAATCATCGCCGATGAAATCTGCGCCCAGGATGAAAGCCTGTGCGAGTCCATCCGGTGATGGCTGTACCTTATACTGTAAATTGATACCAAACTGGCTGCCGTCACCAAGCAGATCCTCGAAACGTGGCGTGTCGTTCGGTGTAGAAATAAGCAGGATGTCGCGGATGCCGGCATTCATGAGAACGCTCAACGGATAGTAGATCATCGGCTTATCATAAATCGGAAGTAACTGCTTGGAGGTTACTTTGGTCAGCGGATATAATCTCGTACCGGATCCACCGGCAAGAATAATTCCCTTCATAATGTCTCCTTTAGATCGGCGGGAAGCACAGGAAAGCGCGCAAAACCCCACATCTTTACATACTTACGTGGATTTTAGCACAATCATATCTCATATACAAATTTAAACTTCTTTAAAATCCGCTTAAGATGTACGTTTTCAGAAGCATCGGAGACCGAGTGCCCCGGAGGACCGGCAACGTATGCCATACGGAGAGACCGTGTGAAATCAAGCCGGGTCCCCTCCGGGGCACTCGACTTGCGCTGCTCTTCGCTTTATCGGATTGCTTCGCGGATGGTGCCTCCGCCGACGACGATGTCGCCATCATAGAGGACGACGGCCTGGCCGATGGCGACGGCGCGTTCCGGCTGATCGAAGCTGACCTTGACATTTCCGGTGGAAATACCGTTTTCATCACGGAGAACTTCGACGGTCGCCGGGACTTCCTTCGCTTTATAGCGGGTTTTTACGGTAACACGAACAGGTTCACCTGGTTCATCAAATGGAATCCAGTTGAAGTGGTCTGCGATGAGAGCACTGCTGTAGAGCGCCGGGCCGGTGGTGAGGATGACTTCATTTTTCTCCATGTCCTTCCCGCAGACGTACATCGGGGCCGGCAGTGCGAGGCCGAGACCCTTTCGCTGACCGATGGTGTAGCGGATGATGCCCTTATGTTCACCGAGGATATGGCCTTCGGTGTCGACGAACTTGCCCGGTGCGAAGGTTTTTCCCGTATAATGCTCGATGAAATCACCGTAATCACCATTCACGACGAAGCAGATATCCTGCGAATCATGCTTTCGTGCGTTGATGAAGCCATACTTTTCTGCAACTTCGCGAACCTCTTCCTTCGATGCGAAGCTGCCGAGCGGGAACATGGTATGCGCAAGCTGCTGCTGGGTCAGGAAATAGAGCACATAGCTCTGATCCTTCGCGAGGTTTTTCGCCTTCTTGAGGAGCCAGCGTCCGGTCGCCGGGTCCTGCTCGATACGGGCGTAGTGGCCGGTGACGATGACATCGCACCCGAGAGTCTCTGCACGGTGATAGAGCTTCTCATGTTTCATATAGCGGTTACAGTCGATGCACGGGTTCGGTGTGCCGCCATCCTCATAGGTCTTCACGAAACGTTCGATGACCTGTCGATCGAAGTCTTCCGTAAAGTTAAATACATAGTATGGCATGCCGAGGCTCGTCGCGACCTGACGCGCATCCTCCGTGTCTTCGAGGGTGCAGCAGGTATTTTCGCGACAGACATCGACAGTTTCATTATTATATAGCTTCATGGTGACACCGATGGCGTCATAGCCGGCATCGCACATCAGGGCTGCCGCCACGGAGCTGTCGACACCGCCGCTCATCGCCACCAGGGCCTTCTTCCGTTCTTCACTCATACAATCTACCTCTTCAAATTCATTTGGGCTCATCACAGCCATGTATCCCTTACTCAGCTTCGTCTATCATCGTCAAAGCCTCTGTTGTTTCAACTTTCCTTTTATCTTCACTCTGCTGTGCTCTTCCACGGTTCTCCGCCAGCTTTTTCAACGCATCCCCGATTTCGGTTGTCGTCGGAAGGATTTTTTCAGCGATGGTCGTCGTGTTTTCGCGGGCGCCGGTCATCAGCACACGCACACCCATGCGGGCAAACTCGCCGATGATACCGCGGAGCTCCTGCTGCTCCTCCTTCGGCAGCGACGCCGCGATGCGAAGCATGTCAGCGATCAGGCGGGCCTTATCCTCGAAAAGCTCCGTGAATGTATGTGCACCACCAGACTGGAACGCGGCAAACAACGTTTCGATAAACAGGATGCGCTGGTCAATGCTGAGTTCCTGCAGCCAGTTCCGCATGCCTCGTTCGGCCGCAAGAGAAGCGGCTGTGCGGCTCTCCGCATCCACGAAATGATTTCCGTAGACCTGCCAGCTGAGCGGATCATGCTGCATGATGCCCATGCCGACGGCCTGCACCACATGATGATCGATATCACTCGTCAGCAGGATGCCGATCAGAGAATTCTCCGGAATCGTAGAAACGATCCGTGGCTGGATCTGCTGATATTCGGCTGATTCCGTAATTTCCGGCAGAAATCCCGGACCATCGTTCGTATAGATGCGACAGATCTGCCGACGCACCTCCGAATCACAGAAGGCCGATGCATAGACCGCGAAATTGCCGCCCTTCGAGTGGCCGCCGACCATCAATCGACAGCATTGCCCGCTGAACAGCTGGTCGAGATAGTGCACCGCGGACTGTTGCCCATGTGTGCGCAGCTGATAAGAAAGGTTCATGTCCTCCTTCCAGCCGACGATGGAATCATCCGTGCCGCGATAGGCGACATAAATCGTTTCACGCTCATCCGACGGAAGCTGAATCCGCGCATGGGTGGCGTCTGCAGAAGCATCCAGTGCAATCGGCACTTCCTTCCCCAGGAGAAACGTGATGGCCGAAAACTGCGCATCCTCCTCTTCGTCGATGACATTGACGTAATTTGCGAGTCGCAGATTCTGAAATCGGCGGCTCTCGACGAGATGATCCATCACAAACGGCGCCATATGGTAGAAGGTCGTTTCAGCCTCCACCTCCTCGCGGGTATGACGCTCGAAGAACGCCGCATAGGCATCGCGAAGCGAAATGCTCTCGCCACTCCCCGGCGCCGGCACGATGCCCTCGAAATCGGTATACGCCAGCTCGCTCAGTATAAGGTTATCCACATCGTTGAAGGGGTCCATGCTGAAGGGCACATCCCCTCGCCAGTCCAGATATTCATTGAGATTCGCCATATTACACCTCCGGTCACCTGTAGCGGCCGAAGCACCTCGAGGGTACCCGGCACGCTGCTGGGGAATCGTTATGGTAAGCGTTCAGGCAGGGGGACCGGAGGGGCGGCAACGGAGGCACAGTACTCCGAGACCGGTGAACTCTAAGCCGGGGACCCTAAGCGGCACTAGGC
>CAKQWR010000095.1 GCA_934279105.1 uncultured Oribacterium sp.
GCAGAGCTAAGCTCTGCTCCCCGCAGGGGCTAAAGTCAGGCGCCCACAGCCTGACTTTAGGGCAATGTAGGAGTTTGCATCGGCAAACTCCGGAATGACATCCAGCAGAGCTAAGCTCTGCTCCCCGCAGGGGCTAAAGTCAGGCGCCCACAGCCTGACTTTAGGGCAATGTAGGAGTTTGTATCGGCAAACTCCGGAATGATATCCCACTGATTATGAAAGGAACATATATGAACGCAGAGGGTAAAGTTTTAAAGTACGGCGACAATATCGATACGGATGTCATCATTCCGGCACGATATCTCGCTATTCAGGATAAGCAGGAGCTGGCGAGTCATGCGATGGAGGATATCGATCAGGATTTTCTGAAGAAACTTAATGCTGGTGACATCGTGGTGGCCGGTAAGAACTTTGGCTGCGGCTCCTCGAGAGAGCATGCACCACAGGTACTGCAGACCAGCGGTGTCGGTTGTGTCATCGCGGAAAGCTTCGCGCGTATTTTCTATCGGAATGCGCTGAACATCGGATTTCCGATTATCGAGGCA
Organism: uncultured Oribacterium sp.; assembly: GCA_934279105.1. GTDB lineage: Bacteria > Bacillota > Clostridia > Lachnospirales > Lachnospiraceae > Oribacterium. The sequence goes on from CAKQWR010000095.1 coordinate 546, forward strand.
CCAGAGGCTGCGCAGACGATTGCAGAAGGCGATCAGGTGAAGGTGGATTTCGATTCCGGCCTTATCACAAACGAAACAACAGGGCAGACCTTTCAGGGACAGCCATTTCCGGAGTTCCTGCAGAAGATGATCGCTGCCGGCGGACTGATGGCGTATGTTAACCAGAACGGCGGAAAAATCTAACATCGAATGTGTGTGTTGAAAGAGGCAGAGTCCAGTGCGGACCCTGCCCCTTTTATAAAGTGCGGACATTCCCATCGTCTTTCCCAGGCACGGTGGAGAGCGAAAATCGTCCTCCTGTCTACCCCAAACAGGAGGACGTATTTTTATGTCTACAGGACGGATGTCAGAAATGATTTCAGGTACGCGACAGACTTCACCTCGTCGTCCCAGAATGCATCCGTATATCGTGCATATAGTAGTTTGTCCCGATACGCTGCCTGCAGGCCCGGTGTAAACACAGGACAAACTTCAGGCAGAAAGCAGCCGTACACACGCTGATAACAGTTTTTTGCACATGCCTTCTTCCGGGCACTACGGTCGACGAATTCAGCGAGTGATTTATGGATGACCTGATCCTCTGCCGGAAGATAATAGTAGTTCTGATAATCCGCGAAGAACAGCTTTCGCTCGCCTTCGAAGAGCTGCACATACAGTTCCACCCTGTTGCCCTCGGCGTGAATCGACCAGAAATCACCATGGACATCCATCGGCTGTGGAAGTGTCACCGCGTCTGGATTCGGGCGGAGCTGACCGCGATCATTCTGCTCTTCGTGTACATCGTTTTCTTCCGGAACACCATCGGATGTAGGCATTGGCGAAAGGACAGAGGTGAAGGAGAGGTGAAGAAGCGGGGTGGTGTTTCGCTGTTCGCTTCGCTCGTTTGGATGGAGTGGTGTAGTGCGTGCCGTGCCGGTATGTGCGATGCCTGGCGTGTGAGAAGCGCGTCCGCTCACGGCTGTTTTGTTCTCCTCTGTAAACCAGCTGTCCTGCGGGAGAAGTTCATGTGCGTAGAGACGAAAATCGCTGTGGAGCAGTGCGCTGTAATTCAGCATCGGCAGCAGGTTCGGGAGGTTTGCGATGTCCTCGGCGTTATGGAGAAGAAGTGTGTCGAGAAGCGCAGGGGCCTTCGTTTTCTGCCATTCGAAGTAGACCTCGATCAGCTCGCCGCCGGTGAAACGATCCTCTCGGTCGATACCGAGAAAACGCTCGCAGCTTTTCAGCTTCAGATCCGGAAGGTTCAGGAGACGCTTCAGCGGGCGGAATTTTTTGAACAGGTCGAAGCTTTCGACGGCGTCGAAGCTGTATGGAAGACCGAACTGCTCGACCATGTGGCGTAGGAACGGGATGTCGAAACCGTCGCCATTGTAGGAAATCAGTATTTTCTTCTGCCTTAGCAGATCAAAAAAGGCCTGGAGTACCGTCGGTTCATCCGAGACGTCCTCACAGAAGAACTGGAGCAGTGTCCAGTGGTCATGGTCATAGGTAAGAACACCGATCAGATAGAGACCGGCACTTCGAGCAGAGAGACCGGTAGTTTCGATGTCAAAAAAGAGGATATCCTCCGGGCTACCGATCGTGTTTATATCATATGGAATAGGATGCGTCAGCGCTTTCTCGATGCGGATCATGTGGACCTTTCTGTTCGTAATTGTTAAAATGAAAAATGATGCTCTAAGTGTAACGACAATCTTTTTTTAAATCAATGGTATATCGTACACCGGAAGATGCGAAATCCATGCTTACAATTGACGAACAAATGTTTTTGATATAACATAGAAGGGGAAAATTACATCTTTCGGAGATGTTATATTTATAGAAGAGAGACAGTGGACGACGAGCAGCGTAGAGATTCGAAATCGGGAAGTGTGCTGCTTGTAACAGGAGAATACATGATTCATTTTATACATGGAACACTAAGTGAGGTGGCCGAGGGGCTTGTGGTCGTGGAGGCAGCCGGGGTCGGCTATGGCATCCACGTGCCGGCGACGGTGATCGGTGCGCTGCCACCGATTGGTGAGGATATCAAAATCTATACCTATTTTTCACTGACGCAGAACGGTGTGGATCTTTTCGGATTCCTGTCCCAGGAGGACCGGGAGATGTTTACGATGCTGCTGAGCGTGAGTGGAATCGGACCGAAGGGTGCACTGGGCATTCTCAGTGCACTGACACCGGATGATCTCCGGATGGCGATCGTGACCGGCGACAGTAAGGCGATTTCGCGAGCTCCGGGTGTCGGTAATAAAACCGCACAGCGTGTGGTGCTCGAGCTGAAGGATAAGCTCGATGCAAGTGAGGTCTTCAGTTCGGCGCTGGATCACGGGCATAGTGGTGCTGTAGCGGTGGATGCCGGCGCGGCAGCAGGTGTGTATGGTGCACAGAAGGAAGCCGTGGAAGCACTGGTGGCGCTCGGCTACTCGAATGTTGAGGCGAGCCGTGCCGTGAAGAAGGTAGAGCTCAGTGAAGGCATGACGGTGGACCAGATCCTGAAGGCGAGCCTGAAGAATCTGAATTTCCTTTGATGGTGGAGAGGTATAAAACTTGGAACGTAGAGTAATTAATACAGATGAGACGGTAGAGGATCGGCAGCTGGAACCGAAGATCCGTCCGCAGACGCTCGATGACTACATCGGACAGGCCCGGCTGAAGGAGATGCTGAAAATCTATATTCAGGCGGCGAAGCAACGTGGGGAGTCGCTGGATCACTGCCTTTTTTATGGTCCGCCGGGACTTGGTAAAACAACCATCAGTAACATCATCGCAAACGAGCTCGGTGTGAATATCAAGGTGACGTCGGGACCGGCCATCGAAAAGCCGGGCGAGATTGCGGCTATCCTTAACGGACTTTCAGAGGGCGATGTGCTCTTCGTCGACGAGATTCATCGTCTGAATCGTCAGGTCGAGGAGGTGCTGTACCCGGCGATGGAGGATTTCGCCATCGATATCATGCTGGGGAAAGATTCCACAGCACGCTCGATCCGCCTGGATCTTCCGCACTTTACACTGATCGGTGCGACGACCCGTGCAGGACTTCTGTCTGCACCGCTTCGTGACCGCTTCGGCATCATCACGAAGCTCGAGTTCTATACTACAGAAGAACTGATGCAGATCGTACTCCGCTCCGCGAAGGTGCTGAATGTAGCCATTGACGATGCCGGTGCCGAGCGCATCGCGCTTCGCTCCCGCGGCACGCCGAGACTTGCGAATCGTCTGCTGAAGCGAGTTCGTGATTTCGCGGATGTCCGCTTCGATGGTCGCATCACGCAGGAGGTCGCCGACATGGCGCTCGATATCCTCGATGTGGATAAGCTCGGACTCGACCAGAATGACCGAAACTACCTCATGACCATCATCGATAAGTTCTCCGGCGGACCGGTCGGCGTCGAAACCCTGGCCGCCGCCCTCGGCGAGGACAGCGGCACCATCGAGGACGTCTACGAGCCGTACCTCCTCATGAATGGACTCATCAACCGTACTCCGCGTGGCCGCGTCGCCACCGCAAACGCCTACCGGCACTTCGGACTCCCGTATCAGGCCTCGATGGAACTGTGAAGAGAAACTGGATGGAAAATGCCGTTGTGTTCATTTCGGAAACAACAGTAGCAGCTGAACCGGTAATCGTCTCTTATGGGCTGTGGAAAGGAGACCAGCATGAACTTAAAAGAACAGCAGTATGTGTGCACACTGGCGCAGTGCCGAAGCCTTTCCAGGACGGCGGAGGCGCTGTTTATCTCGCCGTCTGCGCTGAGTGTGTATATCAGTAATCTCGAGAAGAACCTCGGCGTACCGCTGTTTAAGCGTGTGGGGAAGGAAAAATCCTTCGTTCTGACACCGATCGGAGAGGAGTATGTGCAGCGGGCGGAGAAGATGCTGGAGCTGAAGGCGGAGTTCGATGATCTGCTGGAGAAAGAGCTGCGGAAGAGCCATCCGGTGATTCGTATCGGTATACAACAGCGAAGAGCGATTTCGATGGTGCCGGTGGTGCTGGCGCGTTTTAAAGAGCGTTTCCCGGATGTGGAGCTGGTTTTCCGCGATGTCGTCGTCGCGGATCTGAAGCAGATGTTTAAGGAAAATGCGGTCGATTTCATGGTTTCAAACTTCCTGGAGGAGCTTCCGGATACGGTGTATCAGGAAATCGTGAAGGAACCGGTGCTGCTGGCGCTTCCAGATACGCATCCGGCGATTCAGTATGCGTATACTGTGGAGGGCGATGCTTTTCCGCATCTTGATCTTTCCTATCTTGACTGGGAGACGTTTATCGTGCCACTGCCGGATCAGAGTATGCGCAGAACGGCAGACCGCATCTTCCGGGAGAATCATATCCATCCGAAGCGTCTGATCGAGATCGGTCATTTCGAGATCATCATGTCGATGGTGAATCAGGGGATGGGTGTCGGTTTTAACCGTCTCGGGTATCTGTCGGATATGCAGAGATACGAGCATGTGCGCTATTTTCTGATCAATCGAGAAGCGGAGACCTCCAGCTTCAGGCTTGCTTATCGAAAAGGGCATGTGCTGAGCAACTGCGAGCGTGCGTTGATCGAGATCGTCGAGGAAACAGTTCGAGAGAGGATGCATTGAATTTTCTTTAATAGAGCATTTGAAAAAATCAAATGGCACGTGATTTCCACTACTGCTATAATGTTATATAAAGAAACAACATTATAAAGAAGGGGAATGTTAACTATGGCAACGAAGAAGAAATTTCATGTGCCTCACAGCTTCATGATCGTGTTTTCGATCATCGTGTGTGCTGTGCTTCTGACCTGGATCATCCCGGCGGGTGAGTATGTACGTGTGGAGAATGCAGACGGCATCAAGGTGATCGATCCGACGCAGTTCAGCTATGTCGATCGTACACCGGTGAATCCGTTCCTGATTCCGATGTATATCGTGAATGCGTTTGTAAAGCGTGTCGACATCATGCTGGTTATCCTGTTTTCGGGTGCGGCTTTCCACATGCTGACGCAGTCGGGTGCACTGCAGGCGGTGATCGCGAAGCTCGCGAAAAAGTTTTCCAACAACCTGTATGTATTTATCCCGATTCTGACGTTGATGTTCGGCCTCATCTGCACGACCCAGGCTGTCAACATGTTCATCGCGTTCGCACCGGTGATGGTCATGCTCGCACTGGCGATCGGGCTCGACTCGATCACAGGTGCAGCCATTATCCTGCTCGGTGGAGCCATCGGATTTTCGACGGGAACATTGAACCCGAATACGACGGTTGTTGCACAGAAGATCGCGGAGCTGCCGCTGTACTCCGGTATCGGCTACCGCTGGGTTTGCTTCGCTGTGTACTATGTGATCACGAACATCTTCCTCGTGCGCTACGCGCTGAAGGTGCAGAAGGACCCGACGAAGAGCCCGATGTATGAGCTCGACCAGACGAGTGAGTTCCGTGCAGCCGGCGGTCTGGATGATTTCGGAACCATCGACCTCCGCAAGATTTTAAATATCGTTGCGCTCGTGGTTTCACTCGCTGTTGTAATCTATGGCAGCATCAAGCTGGGCTGGGATATGCCGGAGATGGCAGCGATGTTCATCTGGCTCGCCATCGTGGTCGGCATCATTTCCGGCTTCGATACGGATACGATCTGTAAGAACTTCCTCGAGGGATGTAAGAAGATGATGTCGGCGATGATCATCATCGGTCTCGCACAGTCGATCAGCGCCATCATGAAGGATGGTAAGATCATCGATACCGTCGTACATGCCCTGGCGGGCGGACTCGGCAGTGTGCCGACACTCCTGCAGGCACCGGCGATGCTGATTGCGAATACCATCATCAACGTATTCCTGACCTCCGGTTCCGGACAGGCAGCGGCGGTTATGCCGATCATGGTGCCGCTTTCCGACCTTATCGGTGTGACGAGACAGACGGCAGTGCTTGCATTTAACTTCGGTGATGGATTCTGTAATTATATTCTGCCGACCTCGACCGCACTCATGGGCATCATCAGTGCCTGCAATATCCCGTATGATCGCTGGATGCGTTTCATGTGGAAGATGTTTGCGATCTGGCTGGTGGTCGGTACGGTGCTGCTGGTGATCGCGCAGATCATCCACTTCGGACCGATGTAATCAGAATATGTAGAAGAGAGGCGCTGCACCGGTTACCGGGAGGCGCTTTCGTAAATGGTTTCAAAGGATTGAGCGTTTTTACATTTGCTTAAAAGATGACATGAATGTCATGGAGGAATGAAACATGAGCGATAAGAAGACTTTATTTGCTGCGATCGATGCACAGCGGGATGTGCTCTGCTCGATGGCAGATCAGATTTTCGATCATCCGGAATATGAAGGAGAAGAGGTATTCGCGAGTGGTCTGTTGACCGACTATCTTCGGAAAAACGGTTTCGAAGTAGAGATGGGTGTCGGTGGATTCAAGACCGCGTTTCGCGCGACCTATAAGCACGGAGAGGGTGGCCCGAAGCTCGGTATTCTCTGCGAGTACGATGCACTTCGAAATCTCGGACATGGCTGTGGCCATCACATGCAGGGACCGGGATGTCTCGGCGCAGCGGTGGCACTGAAGAACATGGCAGGTGATCAGCCATTTGAACTCATCGTATATGGTACACCGGCAGAAGAAACGCTCGGCAGTAAGGTGCAGATGCTGGAGCGTGGTTGCTTCCGTGAGCTGGATGTCGCTTTTATGATGCATGGTGGGCCGAATACCTGCACGGATGTGAAGTGTCTCGCGCAGAAGAGCTTCAACGTGACCTTCCACGGAAAGCGCGCGCATGCCGCACTGGCACCGGAGAAGGGCAGAAGTGCCTTCGATGCCATGCTGGTCGCATTCCAGGGCGTCGAGTTCCTGCGGGAGCATGTGCCGGATGATGTGCGCATGCACTACTGCATGACCGAGCTTCCAGGTCCGTCCAATGTCGTGCCGGCGACCGCAAAGGCTGAGTTTTCACTGCGTTCCTTCTCGAAGAAGGAACTCGAGGACATCAGTGTCCGCTTCCAGGACATCATCAAGGGCGCCGCGCTGATCGCCGGCGTCGACTATGAGATCCAGGAC
>CAKQWR010000096.1 GCA_934279105.1 uncultured Oribacterium sp.
AAAGAGGAGTGGGCTTCCGATGCCCGCTCCTCTTTCGTTTTCTATATTCAGTTGTCACGAAGCTCTGCTCACGAAAGGATATAGACCTCCGCATAGGCAAGTATGTTTCTCGCCTCTCCATGGGTGTTATAAAACACATCGATGTGGTTTCCGCGAACACCGCCGCCGCAGTCCTCTGCGATGTACTCATGTCCGTTGATGAGAAGGTGGGTACCATACGGAATCACTCTCGGATCCACGGCCACGGTACGTCCGGCCGTCGCACGTGCGCCACTTGCAGTGCGTGTGCCATACCCCTCGGAGCATCTGTAACATGGGCAGTAGCCCGTCAGCTTGAAGCGTCCCAGCGGAATCGCCTGCCGTCCTCCGATCATCGTCGTCTGGTATGTCTGTGCAGTCTGCTGCTGCGTCTCCTCGACAGCCTGCGCTGCGTAGGTTTCCTGCACGGTAGAGAAATGTGGATTTGTGTTGGTATTGAAGAAAAGTACATTTCCCAAGCTCTGTGATGCATAGACACCGCTGCTTGCGTTCTCTTCTGCATACACGCGCATGGACATCGCCATCGTAAGAATCATCAGTGCGATGAACATCGTCATCATACCGATCATGCCTCTCTGCTTCTGTAATTTTAAACTCAAACTAACCTCCCGAACTCTGCCGGCGTCCTTTATTTCTCTTTCTGGTTTTCTCTCACTTGGGCCGGCATGAAAAAAGAGCTCCATAACGAAACGAGCTCAACGGACGAAAGTATACGGCCATCCCCAAAAGTTTGTCAAGCCATGCGCATATAGGCATTACGCCTGTATGCGTATGGCGAAACAGTTTTATGTGGTGAAGTCCACACTGACTTTTCAGAAACTTTATATTATCGTAAGAAATAAAAAGGTGAAAAATCGCTCATTTCCGAGTGACTTTTCACCTTTTTTCTTGCTGTATTCACTTGTACCTTGCGTCTTTTATTTCCTTTTTGTGTCTGATAATTCAGAACGCAACGCTTGCCTTTGCCATCCGTAAGTAAAGACTTTCGAATATCCGATTCAACTCTTCGGAACGGCAGCAAACACTTCCAGATAACGGCGTCCGAGCGCCGTCACACCGGCCGCTTCCTCATAGCTTGCATAGAAAATATCGAGAAGATTTCCCTTCACGGCGCTACCGATATCCTCGACCGTATATACCGTATTATTAATAAATACTTTGGTACCCATCGGCAGCACGCTCGTATCCGCAGCGATCGTATGATCTGCCTTCGGCACAGTACCGGAATAGGTTTTTCCTCCGCCATAGTAGCCAGTCATCTGGAAAATTCCGAGGGACGCTCCCTTCGTATACTTCTCCGACTCCTCTGTCACGGTCGCACCGATCGGAGTTTCTCCTGCACGGGTTCCGACACTTGCTGCGGCTTCTTCACGTACAAGCTGTGCTGCCAGCGCATCCGCAGCGGCCTGCTCTGCGGCCTGCTGCTGTAGAAGTGCTTCGGATGGATCCGCCGCTGTACCTGCAATCGTACTGCCCGGAAGTGCGGTACTCTGCGACGTTGTCTCCGCCGTCTTTTTTGTGTCTTCTGTTTTCACAGCGGTACTCTTCGCTTTGCGGCCGCTCTTCGCGGTCACCAGTACCGGCTTTTCGCTCTGTCCTGTCGTGGTATCCTGAGAATTCATGCTGCCCGTATAGTAATTCGACTGACTTAATTCACTGATGGATACGCCATTTACAAAAGCTGGTCCGAACTGTGCGTCAGCCCATGCGGGCACCGAACAGCAGGCTACCAGACAGATGGTCAGTATCACCATCCACACATGGTTCTTTTTCATCATGGTCCTCCTGAAAATAAGGGAATCCAGTGCATTTCGCAGGTAAAAACAGGCATTTTTCAGCGCCTGTCCCCCACTTTGTGCACGATTACTACAGAAACCATATTACACATACGAAAAACCGTCAACTTACTTTTTTCTGTCGTGCATCGTCAGGAGCAGTTCGACCGCCATCTGATCCGTAAGATTTCCACTCTTGATTGCTTCGTCATACTCATAAAAACGACGGATATAATCCTCGATTCCCTGTCGAGTATACTGTCGCGCCTGGTCACTCAGCTTTCGGTAGATCCACGAGCTCACACCGACATAGGCGGCGGCTTCCTGCGCACTCATATCCCGATCCATCGCTTCCCGTGTCAGCAGAAGCTGATTAAAATTACGACGCATAAGATGCAGGAGTCGCATTGGTGCTTCCTGCAGTGTCACCAGGTCCCGATAGTACTGAAGCGCCTTCTGTGTATGGCCGAGCCCCATCTCGGAAACCATATCAAACACACGATCCTCTACATTCTGTGAGCAGATCGTTTCTACATCCGCATCCTCGATGATCTCCCTTTCTCCGGTGTAGGCGATCAGCTTCTCCATTTCAGACGCGATGTTGTCCATACTCGTACCGGTCTTCCCGAGAAAAAGCTCCATCGTCGAGTTCCGTATCTTCTTTCCGGCCACCATAAGATAACGCGCTGCCCAGCGGCTGAGCTGCGCATGATCCTGCTCGCCGAGCTCACAGGCGAATCCGTTCTTCTGCACAAGCTTATAGAGCTTGCTTCGTTTATCGATTTCACTCTCGATAAACATGAGGTGTGCCGTATCCGGATAGTGCTCCAGATCCTCGAGGTATGTCAGCAGCTTCTCCGGCACCGGTTTCTTAAACCATTCACTTCCACTGATGATCACGAGGCGACCGGCATTCTCTCCGAAGGTGAACGGAATCGTATTCAGGAGATCGATCAGCTCCTGCACATCCGGCGCACCATCATAGAAGGTATACGCCATCCCCTCTTCTCCACCGAACGCGGCACGGAATTGCTTCTTATAAGAAAGCTTCAGGTATTCCTCTGTACCATAGAGCAGATAGTAAGGGCGAAAGCACATCGCCTTCAGATCCTCGTTCAGTGCCAGGTATTCATTTTTCGTCTCTTTCTTTCCGTACGCCATCGTTTCCTACTTCTCATCTATACAGCCGTCAATGCTTCTATCTTCGCCACGCCCTCGATATCGGCCATTCCACAGCCGAAGGAGCCAATGCTTCGCGCGTGTCACCATCACTTCGCGACCGGCATCGGCCCCATAACGTAACGGAGCCAATGCCTTGCGTGCCACCATTATAGCACGACAGAGGCATTGGCCCAGTTTAATTTTATAAGCTGCAAATCAACGGTTCCGGATGCGCTTCTTTACCTCATCGAAATCCGCGGTTACTTCGGCATTCGGTGCCGGTGTCGCGAGACTCACGAGGATATTCACGAGGATCGCTACCAGGAAGGCCGGAAGCAGTTCATAGATGTTCCAGATACCACCGAGTGGACGGATGCTGTACTTCCAGAAGAAGACCATGAATCCACCGGCGATCATACCCGCCGTTGCACCATACTTATTGGAGCGTCTCCAGAACAGTGCGAGAAGAACGACCGGGCCGAAGGAGGCACCGAAGCCTGCCCAGGCGAAGGAAACGATCTGGAAGACGGAGCTGTCCGGATTCCATGCGATGAAGATGGAAAGGCCGGCGATCATCAGGAGGCAGACGCGCGCCACATAGAGAAGCTGCTTTTCATCAAGATGAACATGCAGTACATCCGTCAGAATATCGTTTGCGATGGAGCTCGAGGCTGCCAGCAGCTGCGAATCCGCGGTTGACATCGTCGATGCGAGAATACCGGACAGAACAACACCGGCAATCAGTGACGGAAGAAGGCCGTGCGTAGCAAGCAGCTTCGCGATTTCGACGATGATGGTCTCTGACTGGTTTCCTCCGAGGCTCGGAATCGCACCCGCCGCCGTCATGCCGAGACCGACGATACCGATGAAGATCGCAACAGCCATCGAGATCACTACCCATACGGAAGCGATTCTTCGTGAAAGCTTCAGCTTCTTGTCATCACCGATGGCCATAAAGCGGAGAAGGATATGCGGCATACCGAAGTAGCCGAGGCCCCATGCCAGTGTGGAAACGATCGTGATAAAGCTGTACGGGCTGGAGGAGCCGGTCACCGGATCATAGACCAGCAGCATGTCGAGATAGCCGGTAAGACTGGCTGCATTCTGCATAACGACAGCGACACCACCCGCTCTGTGCACACCGAACAGCAGCACGATCAGAAGTGCGAGGGACATCACGATACTCTGGATGAAGTCCGTCGTGGATGCTGCAAGGAATCCTCCGAGAGAGGTATAACCGACGATGACGAAGGCACTCGCGATCATCGCCACATGATAATCCGCACCGAACAGACTACCGAAGAGCTTACCACAAGCGGCGAAACCGGACGCCGTATACGGAATAAAGAAAATAACGATCACCACCGCGGCAATCAGGGTCAGGATTCTCTTCCGGTCATTATAACGATTCGAGAAAAACTCCGGAATCGTGATGGAATCATTGACCTCGGTGTAGATACGAATACGCTTCGCAACCACCAGCCAGTTGATGTACGTACCGAGTGCAAGACCGATGGCCGTCCAGCCCGGATCGGAAACACCGCTCAGATATGCCAGTCCCGGCAGACCCATCAGGAGCCAGGAGGACATATCGGAAGCCTCCGCGGACATCGCGGTCACAAAGGGGCCCAGGGAACGACCACCCAGGAAAAAGTCTCCGGCGGTTGCATTTTTATCAGATACTTTAAATCCGATGAAGAGCATTCCGACCAGGTACAGGACCATGGCCACCATCATTCCAATCTGTGCAAGTGTCATCTCAATTACCTCTCCTCTTTCATGGCATCGGTGCTCTTACGCTTTTGCAAATCGCAGTGATGAAGCGCATGAAAGTTTGTTTTCTACCATTAAAAAATATGTGTATGATGATAACCCTTCAAAAGATAGAATGCAAGAAAATCAGACACAAAATCCATGTCTTTTTTATATGGCAGTTATGCGTCCTGAATGGTTCATGCACTTTACGGCATTCCTTGCATTCCGCCCGCGTCATTTTCGTTTGCCCTTCAATATCGGTCTTTACGACATACAGCACTGCGATGTACGACATGCGAATTGCGGAAAATACGCGCGTATGTTACATTATTCAGTAGTTTTTTCAGGAGAATATTATGCTGGACCATACCATTATTGACCCGAACGATCATCGGCAGCTGGAACTGTATATTCACATTCCATTCTGCGCACGCAAATGCAATTACTGTGACTTCCTTTCGTTTTCGATGAAGGAAGCAGAGCACGGTGCTTATATCGATCAGCTTTGTGAAGAGATCCGTCTCAGCGCTCCACTTGCGATGAACTACGAGATTTCGACGATTTTCATCGGTGGCGGCACGCCATCTCTTCTGGACCCGAAGTATATTTCGCGCATCATGTACACGATTCGTCGTTTCTATACCCTTCGTCCGAATGCTGAGATCACCATCGAGTGCAATCCGGCCTCGACCATCGCATACAAATTCGCCGCTTACCGCGACGCCGGCATCAACCGTCTGTCCATCGGCCTCCAGTCCGCAAACAACGACGAACTCCGCACCCTCGGCCGTCTTCACCTCTTCGAGGACTTCCTGAAGTGCTATCAGAGCGCACGCATGGAAGGCTTCCGGAACATCAACATCGACCTCATCGATGAGATCCCGGGCCAGACCGAAAAATCCTGGCGCGAGACCCTCCGCCATGTGCTGATGCTGAAGCCGGAGCATGTTTCGATCTACAATCTTATCGTCGAGGACGGCACGCCGTTTCGGGCAATGCAGGAGGCCGGTACGCTGGCACTTCCTTCGGAAGATACCCAGTCCGCGATCGATGCGCTGACGCGCGAGATGACGAAGCGCTACGGCTATCAACGTTACGAGGTTTCGAATTATGCGAAGCCGGGCTATGAATGCCGTCATAATTACGGTTACTGGTCGGGTGTACCTTACCTCGGCTTCGGTCTCGGTGCCGCCTCCTGTTTCCGAGGTGAGCGCTGGAGCAATCTCCGAAGCTACCCGCAGTACCTTGCACTCGATATGGCCATGGAAATCCGTCAGGGCTGTCCGACGCTGCATGCCGAGCATGAGAAGCAGACCGTAGAGGCCCAGATGGAGGAATTCATCTTTCTCGGGCTTCGCCGTACGGCCGGCATCTCTGAAGTCGAATTTAAGACCCGTTTCCAAGTCGACATCCATTCGATTTTCGGCACACAGCTGCAGCGCTACACCGATGAAGGTCTCCTGATCCACGAAGGCTATCGCTACCGCTTCTCGGAACGCGGCATGGACGTCTCGAACTTCATCCTCAGTGACTTCCTGCTGGCGTAAGCCCACCGAAGCGCGGACGTCCGAAACCGCACGTTTAAAATCAAACCGACGCGGGACTCAAAAGCCGGAGGGGGCTCTTCGGAAACCTGGTCGCCTACGGCGGAAAAAACTAGAATCGGACCTTTCAGAGGGTGCTTAGGAAAAAGTTTCTAACTGCCTCTAAAAGGTCCGATTCTGTTTTTTCACGTCCTCAGCTTAAAGGTTTCCGAAGAGCCCCCTCCGGCTTTCGCCTCCGACGTCGTTTTCATGTTCATTTATGGGATGTGCGGTTTCGTACGTCCACACTTCGGTGGGCACCCGTCATCAGCAGATGTGACGAATCCAGCCTTCCGGAGCCTCGATCTTACCGCTCTGGATGCCGGTGATGGTTGCGTAGAGCTCACCGATGACTTCACCGGCCTTCTCCATACCGGATGGAAGATTGATGACCTCATCGTGATTTGCGATCTTACCAACCGGAGAAATAACCGCTGCCGTACCGCAGAGACCGCACTCCTTGAAGCCCTTGATTTCCTCAAACTTCACTGGACGCTCATCAACCGTCAGGTGGAGATAATGCTCAGCGATGTAAACGATGGAACGTCTGGTGATGGACGGAAGAATCGACGGTGACTTCGGAACAACCAGCTTGCCATCTGCATCAACGAAGATTGCATTGGATCCACCGGTCTCCTCAACATAGGTTCTGGTAGCCGCATCGAGGTAAAGATTCTCTGCGAAGCCTGCCTTATGTGCAAGCACAGAAGAATGTAAGCTCATCGCATAGTTCAGACCTGCCTTTACGGCACCGGTTCCATGCGGTGCTGCACGGTCGAAGTCGGAAACCTGAATAGCAATCGGTGTTGCGCCACCCTTGTAGTACGGGCCTACCGGAGTCGCAAATACTCTGAACTGATACTCATCTGCCGGCTTTACACCGATGACAACACCGGTTGCAAACTCATATGGACGAAGGTAAAGGGAAGCACCGGAGCCATATGGTGGTACCCAGTCGAGGTTTCCCTTTACAACCTGGTCGATGGCATCGAGGAAACGATCCTTCGGGAATGGTGGCATCTCGATACGCTGTGCAGACTCATACATTCTGTCCGCATTGAGATCCGGACGGAAGCATACGATGGAACCATCCTCCCAGGTGTATGCTTTCATACCCTCAAATACCTGCTGGCAGTACTGAAGCATGCCGGCAGACTCGTTTAATGTCACGTTCGGATCCGAAATGAGCGCACCCTCATCCCAGTTTCCATCCTTCCAGTTTGATACATATCTCTTATCGGT
>CAKQWR010000097.1 GCA_934279105.1 uncultured Oribacterium sp.
GTAAAGGGTGATGGACAGGTAATAGGGATTAACTTTTCGGATGGAATCAATTTTGAAATTGTACCTGCCTTTATAAATACAGATGGAAGTTATACTTATCCTGACTCTAATAATGGAGGAAGTTGGAGAATAACGGATCCCAAAAAAGAGATCGATGCAATGAATAGTAGAAATAAAGAAACAAACAAAAACTTGAAGCGCCTTTGTAGAATGGCGAGAGCGTGGAAAGGAAATTGTAATGTACCGATGAGTGGAATACTTATAGATACGTTAGCTTATAAATTTATAAATGATTGGGAATATAAAGATAAATCTTACCTTTATTATGATTTTATGAGTAGAGATTTTTTCAAGTATCTTAAAGAATTGGATGAAGATCAAAGTTATTGGCTTGCACCAGGAAGTCAACGTTATGTATGGAAAAACGGAGAGTTTCATACAAAAGCAAAAACGGCATATAATAACGCAGTTTCTGCAATATCATATGAGAACAGTAATTATTCATATTCAGCTAAACAGAAATGGAGAGAGATTTATGGAACGAAATTCCCGGAATAGTCAAGGATATAAATTGGAATCACAAATTCGGGAGGCTTATGGAAGAGTTACATATTCACAAACATGCCATGATAAGTTTATAAATCGGACGGTAAAATTAGAGGATAGAATAAAAGTAGCACAAATCGTATTGTCTGCAATCACCACAAGTGGCTTTGTGGTAGCAATATTTTCTGATGATAAGATTGCTAGTATTTTAGGAGCAATAGTTTCTTTAGCATTGTTAATACTAAACACATATATTAAAAATTTTGACCTTTCTGGAATAGCACAAGAACATAAAAAGGCTTCTGATTTATTATGGAAAATAAGAGAAGAGTACGTGTCATTATTAACAGATTTTGAAATGCTGGATGCAAATGCAATTCGAAATAAGCGAGATGAGCTGCAAGAAAGAACATCAGAGGTATACAGCAATTCGCCTAGAACGGATGCTAAGAGCTATACAGCAGCACAAAAAGCATTGAAAACAGAAGAGGAACAGACTTTTTCAGAAGAAGAGATAGATATAATGTTGCCTAATTCTATTCGACGATGTAATCGACAAATGGTAGAGTGATAAGAAGAAACATTTATGGAGGGTAGTTTCAACCAGAAGTTTAGTGCATTTTCCGTCCATCTGTCATATAATCATCATCTAACCTTTCAGCCTCGGCGTTTGAGTTCCAGCAACGCCGAAACGATCTCCAGCAGAGCCGGGTGCTATTTCGAAGCGCGTAGGCCTGAGGTTCATAGTCCGTCCGTAGGGCGAGTATAGGGGGTGCAGAAACATGGAACCTATGTATTTGTCGATTCATCCAGAGAAGACCGGACATCAGATTAAGAAGCTGCTCGATGCGAGCGGATACACTGTGCGGGATGTGCAGGGCCTGATGGGCTTTAACAATCCGCAGGCGATTTACAAGTGGCTTTCCGGGAAGTCGCTTCCGAGCATCGATAACCTCGTGATTTTAAGTAGACTGCTGCATACCAGCATTGACAGCCTCCTCGTCGTGGACGGGGAGGTTGTTTTATGTTTCGAAAAAACTTGTGAGAGGGCACATACTTCTTGCCAGTCTGCATTGGCATCGTGACCTTCATACAGTATAATACTCGGTAATGACTGCGATGAAGTGAGACCTTTCGGGCTCTGCTCGTCGCACTGAATGGAAAGGGTTATGCTATGAACGAAAATCAGTATTTTAAGTATCTCGATATCGGGCTTCCAGATGCGGTGGCGCGTTTAAAGATGAGCGGAGAGCTCGACGCGGCAGTCGCCTGCATTGACCAGCGCCTGAAGAGCGAGGTGCTGCCGGATGAGCTTCGGTACTGTCTTCTGGCGGAGCGTGAGATGATTCGTCGTATGCCGGCGGATTTCCCGTATACGCGGGCGGAGGCGATGGAGATCATTCATAAATATGTTCCGTCGTATACAGAGGAGGAGTTCGATGCAGATGTTGCATCCGGACAGATTCGATTTATCTATCTGAACGGCGAGATGCGGATCTTCGGCCGTTTTTTCTCCAGTATGTGCAAGTCCATGCCGGCGTTCCGTGCGCGCGCGGTGGTTGCCCTCGAGGGTGGAGAGAGCTCCGGCAAGGGAAGCGCCGGTGATCTTCGTCTGAATCGTTCGATGAGCATCATGAAGGAGAAGGGTGCGTTTTCACATCGCATCACCCTTCGTGCGACGGTGAAGGTGAAGGATGAGGAGTTCAAGCCGGGCATGTTTGTACGTGTTCATGTTCCGATTGCGTCGGCCTGCGATCAGCAGAGTGAGATCCGCATCGAGGCGATGTTCCCGGAAGGTGGTCGCGTTTCAGCGGAGGATGCGCCGCAGCGTACGGTTTTCTGGGAGGAGACCCTTCAGGAGAACCATGAGTTCAGCGTGACCTATTCCTACGTGCACACCGCGCGCTGGCATGATGTTGATTCGGTACTGCAGGCGAGTGCGATGTCGTCGACCGTACGGCCATGTGGTGTGCCGGAGACAGCGTGCACTGCACCGGAGGCACTTCCGGAGTATGCGGAGGATACCGCAGAGCTTGCACCACACATCGAGTTCACGCCATATATTCGTGCGCTGACAGAAGCCTGTGCACAGGGCTGCACGACACCGCTCGAAAAGGCGAGAAGTTTTTATGATTTTATCACGCTGAACTTCAAGTATACCTTTATGCCGGCGTACTTCACGCTGGAGAGCATCCCGGAGAACTGTGCACGCAGCTTCACCGGTGACTGCGGCGTATTTGCGTTACTGTTCATCACGATGTGCCGCTGCGCGGGCATCCCGGCAGAGTGGCAGAGTGGTCTTGCGGTAGAGCCGAAGTTCGTCGGTGGTCATGACTGGGCCCGTTTCTATGCGGAGCCGTTCGGATGGCTCTTTGCGGATCCTTCCTTCGGTATTTCGTCTCACCGAAATGAAAATGAGGAGCGTCGTTCCTTCTACTTCGGCAACCTCGATCCATACCGCATGGTGGCAAACAGAGCATACCAGGCACCGTTTACCGTGGAGAAGAAGTTCTTCCGTACGGATCCGTACGATAACCAGTACGGAGAGATCGAGACCGACGAGCGTGGTCTGAGATATGAGGAGTACACGCGCAAGGTAGAAATCGTAAGCTTCGAAGAAATCTAAATGAAAAGCCATCGTACAGGCGGAGTTGATGGATCCGCTTGCGCGATGGCTGTTTTTGTTATATCCATGCCCCACGGGGATAGACGTCGTGGAGCATGGATGCGCAGCTGTCGAGAACGATACGCCTCGGCGATAAAAAAGACCATGCCTACGCCGCAGGCGTATCGCATGGTCGTATGGTTTGTCTAGTGATGCTCCTTCGGTGCGACCCGGAAGAAGGTGGCGGTGAAGAGGATGCCCTTGATGATGGAGGTGCTGGTGAGTGCCCACCAGATACCATTCAGGCCGAGCTCACGGCTGAGAAGAATCGCGAGCGGGATGCGGGCGCCGGTAAATGCGATGCTGATGATGCTGCAGAGGCGCGTTTTTCCGAGGCCGGAGAGGGCACCGACCGTAGTGAGCTCGACGCACATGAAGGCTTCACTGAAGCCGATGATGACGAGGTAGCCGATGGCCGTTGCGATGGCGGCGGGTTCGTGGAAGAACACACTGGCGAGTGGGCCCGGGAAGCAGACGAAGATCGCGGTGACGAGGAGTCCCCAGAGACCGACCGTACAGAGCGATACCTGATAACCCTTTCGGATACGATTATATTCGCCCGCGCCATAATTCTGCGCGACGAAGGCATTGAGCGCAGAAGCGAAGCCGTCCGAGGTATTCCAGGAGATGGATTCGATCTGTCCGCCGACACGCTGGGTAGCGACGGCTTCTGCACCGTAGGCGGAGACCATACGGGTGAGGATCATCGAGATACCGCAGTAGGCCATCCCCTGCAGGGCAGTCGGCACACCGATCTGGCAGATACGCTGGATATATTTCTTCGGCATTTTTTCGAAGAGGTGGAGTCCTTTCAGCGCATTTTCTTTTTTCTCGATTTTTACAGCGATGAGCATGACGAAGGTGACGATCGCCTGCGCACTGACGGTGGCGATGGCAGCACCGGTCACACCTAAGCGAGGGAAGGGACCGGGACCGAGGATCAGCACCGGATCCAGAATCATGTTGATGAGAAGGCCGATGAGATTCGCGACGAACGGGGTCTTCGAGTCGCCCTGCGCGGTATAGATGCCGGTCAGCGTCAGGCTGAGAAACGAGAAGACGACGAAGCCGCAGGCGATGAGGGTGTACGAAACCGCAGCGTGATAGGACTCGGCGTCGCTCAGCTGGAAGAAGTTGACGAGCGGATGCACGAAGAGAACACAGATGATTGCGTAGAAGAGTCCCATCAGGATGGACAGCTGAACCGCGGTCTGTGCATAGCGATGGGCATGGTCATAATCCTTGCGCCCCAGGCATTGCGCCACCTGTACCTGTCCGCCCATACGGGCCATCGAGGCGAGGCCCTGGGAAAGCCAGGTGAACATGCCGCCGACACCGACGCCGGCGACCGCTTTCGAACCGAGCAGGCCGATCCAGGCCATGTCGGTAAGGTTATACAGCGTTGCGAGGAAAGAAGAGGCCATGATCGGGATGGCGAGATTCACCAGCGTTTTCATGATCGGACCCTTCGTCAAGCTTCCATTCATATATGTTCCCCCTAGTTATATCTTTCGTTTAGTCGTTTTTCTTTCGTGTGATATAGAGGAAGGTGCCGGTAAAGAGGATACCCTTCACGACGGAGGTGGCGGTCAGTGCCCACCAGATGCCGTTGAGGCCCATGGAGCGACTGAGAGCGACGGCGATCGGGATGCGGATACCGGTGAGGGCAATGCTGAGAACACCGCAGAGCTGTGTTTTTCCGAGACCCGACAGAGCGCCGACGGTGGCGAACTCTACACACATAAAAGGTTCACAGAGGCTGAGGATTAAGAGGTAATCGACAGCAATCGCGATGGCGGCCGGTTCATGGAAGAAGATGCCGGCGAGCGGTCGCGGGAAAAAGAGGAAGAGTGCGGAGACCAGAAGGCCCCAGAACCCTACCATCCATAAGGATATCAGATAACCTTTTCGAATGCGATTATTTTTTCCGGCTCCGTAGTTCTGCGCGATGAAGGCATTGAGCGCAGCAGCGAAGCCATCGGCGGCATTCCAGGAGATGGATTCGATCTGCCCGCCGACATGATACATCGCGACGGCTTCGGCACCGAAGCCGGAGACCATACGGGTGAGCACCATGGTGATGGCACTGTAGACCATATCCTGGATGGCGGTCGGCACACCGATCCGGAAGACATCGCGAAGATAGTGCAGCGGAGTGCGTGCGAAGATGCGGATGCCCTTCAGTGTGTTGTTCTTTTTCTTCAGCACCACCGAGAGTACCATAATCACGGTTGCAACGGCCTGTGCGCTGACGGTTGCGATGGCCGCACCGCGGACACCGAACTTCGGGATCGGGCCCAGACCGAGGATCAGAAGCGGATCCAGAATCATATTTGACACGAGGCCGACGAGATTCGCGACGAATGGCGTTTTCGAATCACCCTGTGCCGTATAGAGACCGTTCAGTGTCACGTTCACAAACGAGAACACGATGAGTCCGCAGGCGATCTGCGTATAGGAGATGGCGGCGGCATGGGCCTCCGGATCGGTCAGCTGGAAAAAGCCGACGAGAGGGTACACGAAAATCACGCAGATCGCGGCGAAGAGAAGACCCATGAGGATCGATAGCTGTACCGCTGCCTGCGCATAGTGCTGCGCACTGGTGCTGTCCCCGCGCCCGATGCATTGAGCGACATGTACCTGACCGCCCATACGGGACATCGCGGCGAGACCCTGGGACAGCCAGATGAACATGCCGCCGACACCGACGCCGGCGACCGCTTTCGCACCGAGGAGGCCGATCCATGCCATGTCGGTGATGTTGTAGAGAGTTCCTAAAAAAGAGGAGGCCATAATCGGGACGGCGAGCTTCATCAGCGTCTTCATGATCGGGCCTTCGGTTAAATTCCCATTCATAGCTTCTATTCCTGAAAGTTTTTGCTACTTCCAGTATACACGAAAAAACAGAATGGTCGAGGGGTGTCTTTCGACACCCCTCGAGCTGTGCTTGAAACCGAACCTCTGCACGCAGTTTCCTGCAGGTTTTTTACGAGACCGCGTTTACAAAATGTAAACCAAAGATATATGCATCCTTCGTTAAACCATGAACTTTTATAAATAAGAAATAACGGATAACCGAATAAGCACTTACCATAAACCTTAACAGGATAAATATCATGTAAAAACATGAGAAAAAGTCTCGTACGGAAACATGTTTACATGTCTACATCGAAGAGCACCGTCTGATTATACTTATCCAGTGCGAGCTGCATCTCCATGATGGTGTTTGCCACCGTTTCATAATCCTGCTTCACCTGCGCGAGATCGTAGTTCAGGTACTGATATTCCGGTGCCGAACTTCTGTTTCCGAATCCGGACATCTGACGCGTCTTCGGGAGCGCCTTTCGCATCTGATCGAGCGTGTTCTTCCGACGGTTCAGCTGTGCCATCTTGATGAGGATGGTATCGACACTCATTTCGGTATCCCCGACCATGATTTTCGCCGTCGCATTCGTGAGATTCAGTGCATGCTTGATGATGGCGATCTTCTCATCGAGCGCCACGATGGTCGCAGAAACCTCCCTGTAATCGTACTCCGGAATCACCGGTTCCTCATCCGTCGCCGCGACATAGGTTTTCGAACACGCTTCCTTATCCATCCAGTAGGACTTTTCATCCTCCAGGCCTCGCAGCATTTTATTTGCAATCGCGGATGTCATTTTCTGCATTTCGATCCCTCCATTTCTTTCCGTTGATTCTGATTTCTTTTCCATATAGTCGAGAGATTTTTCCTTGAAGCTTTTCCTTAAAACGTAAGGACTGCACCAGCTTTTCTCCTCTCGTTTGATTCTATCATCATTATAAGACAGCGGACAGGGTTTGTCATTCGACCGGTGGTTTAAGCATTGGACTGATGGATAAGCCGTTACTGTTCATGCGGTAGGAGCTGTTTTTGCTCCGTGAATAGGTCCTATGAATTATTTTGATACTCTGATGCGTGAGTTAGTCTTTACTAATCGTGCCATTGTACTTTATTATATACACAAATTTAGTTAAAAATGCGTTGTAGCAAGGCCAATCGGCCTTCGGTCTACCCGCTCAGAGAGCTGCCGTTTGGTGCGAGGCAGTGCGGTGTACCGGATGTTTATCTCCTTGCGAGCAGCCGTGCCGAAAAGGGCCCGATAGGGTACCGCAGGATAGTAAAGTAGGTACGGACGGCAGGCACCGTTATCAGAGCCAGCGGGCTGTTAGGCCTGCACGAAGGGGTTGTCTATCAGAGGCAGCAAAAAGAGTGGTACCGCGGAAGGTAAATTGTAGTAGCTTTCGTCTCTTACAAGGTCGACAGACGTTGTGGGGGCGGAGGCTTTTATTTTAACTTTCTCCCGGAAG
>CAKQWR010000098.1 GCA_934279105.1 uncultured Oribacterium sp.
GCCGACACCGACGATCTTATCAAATGCAAGGTACTCAAGAACGTTGTCGAGGTTAACTCCACCGGTAGGCATGAACTTGAGCTGTGGGAATACAGGAGCAAGAGCCTTCAGGGTCTTGAGTCCGCCGTATGCACCAGCCGGGAAGAACTTTACCATCGGAAGGTTGTAACGAAGTGCGTTTGTGATATCGGTCGGTGTGCAGGTACCTGGGCAGTAAGCTACGCCGTGGCCGAGTGCGCACTGTGCAACCTCATCTGAGAAAGATGGGGAAACGATGAACTGAGCACCAGCGTTGATCGCACGTGTGCACTGCTCGCGATCGAGGACAGTACCAGCACCAACAACAACGTTCGGGCACTCCTTTACCATAGCTGCGATTGCATCTGCAGCAGCTGCTGTACGGAAGGTAACCTCAGCCATTGGAAGATGACCAGCCTCGAGAGCCTTTGCAAGAGGAACAGCATCCTCTACGTGATCGATAACTACGACTGGACAAACCTTAATCTCAGCAAGCTTCTCCATGAAATCTTTCTGTGTCATATCAAATCTCCTTTGAATATTATCAAGCCCGAATATATCAGGCCGTGTAAACGCTTACAATCTATATTATATATGATTTTATTTTCACATACAAGAGAGAACGCACAGCTTGCATGCTAAATTTACGTCACCTGCTTCCGCACGATCGGCAGAACGCTTGACTTTTCATCAAGTTGTCGCGGGTGCGAGTCGCGCTGAGCATGTTTTGATGCTTAATCCTTCAGATAAACCTGATGGAAGGCAAACTCTCCTTCTTCACTGACATCGATCACCATATAGGATGGACGTCGGTCAACCTGACGCGGATAGCTGATGGAACCTGGGTTCAGGCAGGTAACTCCTTCGATTGTCTTCAGAAACGGTTTATGTGTATGACCGAACATCACGACATCACAGTCGCGGTTTTTCGCTTCATCGACGATACCGGTCACGCCCATATTGACACCATAATAGTGACCATGGGTGAGAAGACAGCGATGCTTGCCGATTTTCACGACGATATCCTTCGGCAGTGAGGTGAAAAAGTCGTTATTTCCCTGTACGAAATAGCACTTTACACCCTCACCGGCATACTGCTGGATCATCCCCTCCGATCCCTCAGCATCGCCCAGGTGTATCAGAATATCGATCATTCCGATTCGGCTCAGCACATCCTTCAGGTTCGCATCGTATCGATGAGAGTCGCTTACGACGAGGACGGTCTGAAAGGGGCGGACAAGTCCGCTTTCCTCCCGGGCCTCTCCCCCATTTTCCGACATGCTGCCATGTCTCTCTGCATCTTTTTCGAGTACATCCTTCAGGAGCTCACGCATCGCGCGAAGTGCCTTTCCACGATGGGAAATCGCGTTTGTCTCCTCCGGTGTCAGTTCTGCGGATGTCTTTCCATATTCCGGAAGATACAGAATCGGATCATATCCGAATCCATGCTCTCCCTTCGGTTCATAAGCGATCCGTCCTTCGAAGATACCTTCTGCATGCAGTACACGTCCATCTGCAAACGCTGCACAGATATCACATGTAAAGTGTGCTGCTCTCTCCTCACCCTCCGCATAACGGACTTCATGGATGATGCGTGCATTCTTCACATCATACGAGGTATCCTCCCCGAGATAGCGGGCACTGTAGATGCCCGGCAGTCCCAGCATGTAATTAACACAAAGGCCGGAGTCATCCGACATGATAATGTCATCGTCCTCCAGCATGTTATGTGCAAGCATATAGTTGCGAATGCCGACAGCTTTCAGCTCTGCGTTCTCCGCAAAGGTTTTACCTGTCTCCACCGGCTCGAAATCGATCCCGAGCTCGCTCTTCGCAACGATTTCAGTGGCCAGATCCCCCAGGATCTGGCGCACCTCTATCATTTTATTTTTGTTATGGGTAGCAAATATGATTCGCATGTTTCACTCGTCTCTTTCTGCCCATATGCCTGATTGTATGATTAATCCAGGTACTTCTTCAGGGTGGCTCTCACGGCACCAGGGCCTGCAAGCTCTTCCTTAAAGAGATCCTCGATCATATCACCGATACCAGCCTCATAAAGGTCAGAGCCGAAAATGTTCGCGTTACTGAGGATCGGACGAACCTTGTCGCCGACGCTCTCCGGATGTCCGAGTGTGATGCCCTCAAGCTGCTGAGAAAGTGTCTCAAGCATAGGATCTGCTGAACGCTCGAAAGCATTGCCCTCATCATCCACACCAAGAAGATAGCGCAGCCAGCCTGCGATTGCAAGCGGAATTGCCTTCAGCTTCTTCGCATCGCCATACTTCGCAACATAGCTCTTGATGGTCTCACCGTAACGGATGCCGACCTTCTGAGAAGTATCGGTTGCGATACGCTGTGGCGTATCCGGCATGAACGGGTTCGGAATACGAACATTGATAACCTCGTCAACGAATGCCTCCGGGGAAAGAATACCAGGGTTCGTTACAACCGGCATACCCTCAACCGGGCCGATCTCATGAACGAGCTTGTTGAGCTCGGTATCCTTCATCTCATCTGCGATGAGGTCATAGCCGAGAACGCAGCCATATACAGCCAGTGCGGTGTGCAGTGGGTTCAGACAGGTCGTAACCTTCATACGCTCTACCTTGTTTACAGTGTCGCGATCCGTCATGTAAACACCGGCATCCTCAAGCTTCGGTCTGCCGTTCGGGAACTTATCCTCGATAACGAGATACTGCGGGCCCTCTGCATTGACGAAAGGTGCAATATAGGTATGCTTCGAAGTGATGACCGGAGCCATATCCTCGATGCCGAGTGCCTCAAGCTCCTTCTCTACGGACTCTGCAGGACGCGGTGTGATCTTATCGATCATAGACCATGGGAAGCCAACCTTTGACTCATCCTTCAGGTAATCTACGAATGCAGCCGGAACGAAGTCCTTCTTCACCCACTCCTCTGCCATGGTCACGATGGAGCTCATGAGCTTCTCACCGTTATGTGAGCAGTTATCGCAGGAAACGATTGCAACCGGATACTGACCAGCCTTGAAACGCTCGAACAGAAGTGCCGTTACGATGGCCATCGCAGCACCTGGCTTCTCTGGGCCGTTGTCGATGTCTGCCTGTACGAATGGGAAGTACTGGCCAGCCGCATTCTTCAGTGCATATCCCTTCTCCGTGATGGTAAAGGTCGCCATCTGGAAATCAGGATTTGTGAAGATTTCCTTGAGACGATTCCACTCTGCAGCATCGGAAGACTGTGCCTTGATTGCCTCGGTCAGGGAACCGATGACACGCTTCTCCGTGTTGCCGTCTGCCTTCAGGGTTACGCCCAGTACGAGGTTATCGTATGGCTTGTAAATCTTATCCACTACGTCGAAATCAAAGCTCTCAACGCAGGTGATGCCCTTATCAAGCTCCCCCTTCTCGATCAGAGTATCTGCGATACCGCCGAGGAAGATACGGAAGATGTTACCGATACCGAAGTGTACCCAGCGAGGGGCCTTCTTCGTATTCTCTGCAAGTACAGCGACATCATAACCTGGGAGGGTTACGCCGGCCTTCTCCCATGCTGCTCTATCCTTTAAACCTTCAAGTGTTAATTTCATTTTGCAAACTCCTTTCTCGTCTCAGCCTTCTCGATGGCCTCCCAGAGACCCTGGATGTACGTTGCACCAAGTGCACGATCATAGAGACCATATCCTGGGATAACGCCTGGCTTATCAACCTCATCCCAGATCATACGGCCGTGATCCGGACGGATCGGTCCGTCGAAGCCAGTCTCATAGAGTGCACGAACGATCTCGTACATATCGAAGTTACCATCCTTGGAAATATGGCAAGCCTCCTGGAAATCATAATTCTCACGAGAGGTATCGTTGAAACGAAGGTTACGTACATGTGCAAAATGGATTCTGCCCTTCAGTACACGAATCATGTGTGGAAGGTCATTTGCGAGGTTGGTTCCATAAGAACCCGAGCAGAAGGTAACGCCGTTATGTACATCATCGACTGCATTCATCAGACGAAGGATACCCTCCTCGGAATTGATGATTCTGGTGAGACCAAATACTGGCCATGCCGGATCATCCGGGTGGATTGCCATCTTGATATCATACTTGTTGCAGACCGGCATGATGGCCTTCAGGAAGTAAACGAGGTTCTGGAACAGCTTCTCGCCATCCACGTCCTTATACATCTCGAAGAGCTCCTTTACCTTCTCCATACGCTCCGGCTCCCAGCCTGGCATAACCGCGCCGTTTGACATCTTCTCCATAGAAGCTGCAAGGTTATCCGGATCGATGGCATCGATGGCCTTCTGATTATAAGCAAGTACTGTAGAGCCATCCGGGTTCTTACGTGCAAGCTCGGTTCTCGTCCAGTCAAATACCGGCATGAAGTTGTAGCATACGAGGTGAATGTCTTCCTTACCAAGGTTCTCCAGTGTCTCGATATAGTTTGCGATGTACATATCGCGGTTCTCATCGCCTACCTTGATAGAGTCGCAAACGTTTACAGACTCGATACCGCTGAGATTCAGACCGGCAGCCTCAACCTCTTCCTTTAATGCATGGATTCTCTCCTGAGACCATACTTCACCTGGGGTGGTGTCATACAATGTGGTGATTACACCGGTCACACCCGGAATCTGGCGAATCTGCTGTAAGGTAACGGTGTCAAACTTTGATCCGTACCAACGTAATGTCATTTCCATATCGAATACCCTCCAAACAAAATGTATACTAGTTTCTGTAATTCCTAGAATACCCCGCCATACTTTATCTGTCAATCTTATTCAGCAAAAAAGTCAAATTTCTTATTGAATCCTTCAGTATTGTGGATATTTTCACAATCGTCGTCAATTGTAAGCGCTTTTATTATACTTTTGTTTCATTTTCACAAATGTATACTAGATTTATATGAGAATTCGGGTATAATAATAGTATTCTTAATTCGTGACGCAGGAGCAGGTATGAACGAGTATATACAGGAAGCACAGGCATCCGCAAATGATGCCGCACTGATTTCAAAGCCAGAGGAAATACATCATTATTTATGGGATCGCATCGCGACGCTGGAACTTCAGCCGGGAACGAAGCTCAGCGAGGTGAAGCTCGCGCAGATGTTCAGCTGTAGCCGTATCCCTGTCCGTGAGGCTGTGCGCCAGTTAAACTCCGAAGGAGCACTGGACTCCCAGCCGCAGCGTGGAAGCTTCGTCAGCCGTATCGATATGAACCGTGTGCGTCAGGTTCGTTATCTTCGTGAGGTTCTGGAAACACGTGTCGTTCTCGATGCATACGACGCCGGTCTTCTCCAGCCGCTTCTCCCACTCCTTCGCAATATGGTGCAGGAGCAGCAGGATATGATCAAGTTTAACGAGCTCATCAAACTGACCGATGCGGACTCCCGTTTCCACGACCTCTTCTATCAGCTGCAGAATAAGGAATTCGTGCAGCAGCATACCGGTCGCCACGATATTCACTATATCCGCGCCCGCCGTTTTGCACTCGGCATCGAACGAAGTGATGACGAACGGATGGACGATAGTGTAAACATTGTCTCACAGCATGTACGTATGGTGCATGCCATCGAAGAGGGAAATCGCGACGCACTCGAGCAGGAACTCGTCCACCACTTCCGGAATATCAATCATACGCTGGAGCGCGTAGTGAATGACGCACAGTTCGAAAGCATCTTTCAGGTCAATGCATGAAAGCTCGATGATCGAATTTCGCGTGTAGTAATCTGGCCGATGCTTTTTCTATCGCCACGCGTTCGTGATGAATGTCAAGAGAAAACAAGAAAGACCGACTGCATACCCAAATGTATGTAGCCGGTCTTCTATTATGCTTTTCTTCGATCGATTCTTTTTGTATCGTTTCCGATTTGTTTCAAAATGAGATGCACATCACTCCGTGTGCGCCCCACTCATTTATTTTAATGCTTCATAAAACGCGCTTCGTAATCCTTCAGTGAGGCGATGGCTTCCTTCGACATCGGAATCAGTGCCAGCATGTTGAAGATCGTCATAAGGCCAATGCCTACATCGCCGAGATCCCAGACGAAGGTATAGGCCGCGAGGCAACCGATAAAGAGATTTACGAGCGCCACAATCTTGTATACATTCTGTGATTTCCAGCTGTCACCGAACACATAAGCGACATTCGAGCGCGCATAGAACAGCACGCCCAGGAAGGTTGAGAAGCTGAAAAGCCAGAGCGTAATGGCGATAAAAATCACGCCAGCCTGTCCGAAGTGGTAGCGCATGGCTTCCTGGAGAAGATCCATACCCGCCATACCGGAAACGACCTCCTCCGGTACGAGCAGCATCACGAACGCCGTGCAGCTGCAGATCACGATGGTATCGATAAAAACGCCGAGTGCCTGAAGCAGTCCAGACTTCACCGGGTGGTCAACATCCGCTGCAGCCGCTGCACATGGCGCAGAACCGGAACCTGCTTCGTTTGAGAAAAGTCCACGCTTCACACCGTTCATCAGAACTGCACCGAAACCACCGGCTACTGCCTGACGAAGTCCGAAAGCCTCACGGAAAATACGTGCAAACACGGACGGTATCTGCGTAAAGTTGTTGATGATGACGAAGAGTGTCAGGAAGATGTAGAAACCTGCCATCACCGGCACGATGATATCGAGTGCCTTTACCGTTGTATGCTTACGGAATACGATGATTGCGGAGAATACGCACAGGATCACAGCCGATGCAATCGGTGGAACGTGGAATGCATTGTCAAACGCAGATGCCACGGAATTACCGATGACCTGACTGATACCACACCAGCAGAGAAGGCCGGACAGTGCGAAAAGAATTGCAATCATACTTTTCTTCTTCTTTCCTGCAAACATCTTATGAATATAATACGCCGGACCACCACGATAGCCTCCGTACAGTGGATCCTCTTCCTTATAGATTTGGGCGAGCGTTGCCTCTACGAAGGCGGTACTGGAACCGATCAGTGCCGTCAGCCACATCCAGAAAACTGCACCTGCGCCACCGGCAGAAACCGCGGCGACGACACCGACGAGATTACCCATCCCGACACGCGTTGCGGTCGAAACGATGAGGGCCTCGAGTCCGGAAACCTTGCTATTCTTCTCTGGATCGACGCTCTTCTCACGTGCTACACGACACATCTCCGGAAACAGACGTATCGGAAGGAAACGTGTGGCGATCGTGCAGAAGATACCTGCCGGAATCAAAAGAAGAACCAGGAGTGACAGCCCGAGTGTCGAGTCTCCTGGTAGTGGAATCGTGATGAGGTCTCCCCAAAGGAGATTGTAAATAAATTGAAATACTGCCATAACACTTTTATCCTTTAAACTATTTATTACTTTAAAGTATAGCAGATATTTTGCGATAAACAAGAAATAAAAAAAGCGGAAAGCCAATTTCTTAGCTTTCCGCTTGATGCGGGAGATGGGACTTGAACCCACACGTCCTATCGGACACAAGATCCTTAGTCTTGCCTGTC
>CAKQWR010000099.1 GCA_934279105.1 uncultured Oribacterium sp.
ATGAACTGGATCAAGGAGTATGTTCCGGATCTCGACTGTACACCGAAGGAGTGGACAGATGCCATGACGCTGACGGGTACGAAGGTCGAGACCTGCACCATTTTAAATAAGAACCTGGATAAGATCGTGACCGGACAGATCAAGTCCATCGAGCCGCATCCGGATGCGACGAAGCTTGTCATCTGCCAGGTAGATGTCGGACAGCCGGAACTCATTCAGATCGTAACCGGAGCGTCCAACATGAAGGTCGGCGATGTGGTGCCGGTCGTGCTCGACGGTGGCAAGGTCGCCGGTGGACATGATGGCGGTGCACTTCCGGAGGATGGTATCGACATCCATGCCGGTAAGCTTCGTGGCGTAGAGTCCTATGGTATGATGTGCTCCATCGAAGAGCTCGGTTCCAGCCGTGAGTTCTATCCGGAAGCACCGGAGTCTGGTCTCTATATTTTCCCGGAGGGAACCGCAGTAGGACAGGATGCGCCGACGCTGCTCGGTCTCAATGATGCGATCCACGAGTATGAGATCACTTCAAACCGTGTTGACTGCTACAGCGTCATCGGCATCGCACGTGAGGCAGCCGCGACCTTCGGCAAGACCTTCCATATGCCGGCAGAAGAGAAGTCGGGCAATGCCGAGGATATCCATGATTTCCTGAAGGTTTCTGTCGAGGACACCGATCTCTGCCCACGCTATACCGCACGTATGGTGAAGAACATCCAGCTTGCACCATCGCCGAAGTGGATGCAGATTCGCCTCGCAAGTGCCGGTATCCGTCCGATCAACAACATCGTTGATATCACAAACTATGTGATGCTTGAGTATGGCCAGCCGATGCACAGCTATGACTACGACAAGATCCGCGGTCATGAGATCATCGTAAAGCGTGCACAGGATGGGGATGAGTTTGAGACGCTTGATGGTCAGATGAGAACACTTGATCACAGCATCCTGACCATCTGCGATGCAGAGGGTGCGATTGGTCTCGCCGGCATCATGGGCGGTGAGAACTCAAAGATCACCGATGATGTGAAGACCATGGTATTCGAAGCGGCAACCTTCGATGGCACCAACATTCGCTTAAGTGCACGTAAGGTCGGCAATCGTACCGACGCGTCCGGTTACTTCGAGAAGGGTCTCGACCCGAACCTCGCAGAGTCTGCCATCAATCGTGCATGTGCCCTGATCGAGCAGCTCGGTGCCGGAGAGGTGGTTGGTGGCATCATCGACGTCTATCCGGTAAAGCGAGAGCCGTCGGTCGTTGTCTGCAAGGCATCTGAGATCAATCACCTGATCGGTTTCGATCTTACGGCAGAGCAGATGAAGGCGTACCTCGAGAAGATCGAGCTGGCAACGGAAATCGGTGAGGATGGCGACACTCTGACCGTGACCGCGCCGACTTTCCGTCAGGATATTCACCGTATGTGTGATGTCGCAGAGGAGGTTCTCCGTTTCTATGGTTATGCCGCGGTCTCCATGTCGCTTCCATCCGGTGGTGATGTGGCAGGCGGTCTGGCTCCGGATCTCGCGGTCAATGAGCGTGTACGCCATTACGCACAGGCCCTCGGCTATTCACAGGCCTTCATGTACAGCTTCGAGTCCCCGAAGGTATATGACAAGCTCCTGTTCCCGGCTGATGCGATGGAGCGCCAGCAGATCAAGATTCTGAACCCGCTCGGTGAGGACTTCTCTGTGATGCGTACGAGCAGTATGAACGGTATGCTGACATCACTGAGCACGAACTACAACCGTCGCAATCGTGATGCACGTCTCTATGAGATGGCATCCATCTACATCCCGAAGTCACTGCCACTCAGTGAGCTTCCGGATGAGCGCATGACCCTGACTCTCGGTGAGATCGGAGAGGGCGACTTCTTCACGATGAAGGGTGATGTAGAGGTAATCCTCAATCAGCTCGGACTCACAGGCCGCTATCACTATGATGCAGCCGGCTGTGAGAAGCCATTCCTGCACCCGGGCAGACGCGCAAACATCATCTATGATGGAAAGGTGATCGGTTACCTCGGAGAGGTTCATCCGGAGGTTCTCGAGAACTACTCCATCGGTGAAGCGGCATATGTCGCTGTCGTGGATATGCCGGAGGTTTATCCACTGGTCAATGATGATACCAAGTACGTTCCGCTTGCGAAGTTCCCGTCTGTAAGCCGTGACTTCTCGATGCTCGTACCGCATGCCGTAACGGCAGGCCAGATCGAGGATATTCTCGTACAGCGTGCAGGCAAGCTCTGTGAGCGCGTCGAGCTCTTCGATGTATACGAGGGCGCACAGGTTCTCGCAGGCTTCAAGTCCATGGCATATAAGGTAACCCTTCGTGCACAGGATCACACCCTCACCGATGATGAAATCGGCGGCGTCGTAAAGAAGATTCTGAATGGACTCGAGCACCTCGGCGTAACCCTTCGTTCCTAAGACATACAATATAAGCAGCACCGAAAGGAGGGCCGTGAAGGTGACCTCCTCGGTTGCTGAAAAATACAAAAAAAGACTTCGTAATTTTTCTTACAGGGCTTCCAGCCCGTGGTCCGGCAACTGTCTGAGTCCTTTTTCCATAAAGGAAAAAGGGCGAGTTTGTCGGACCGTTAGAAAAATCCGAAGTCTTATTTTAGTATTTTCAGCGTTCGAGGAACGGAACCTTCACGGCCCTCCTTTGGTGCTGCTTAGAATGTCAGATGCGAAGGTTTGCGCCCTTGAAGTCGCGCTCGAGTTCGCGCTTCTGCTGCTTCTTTGCGAGGTCTGCGCGCTTGTCGTAGAGCTTCTTGCCTCGGCAGAGGCCGATCTCAACCTTTACGAGGGAGCGACGGAAGTAGACGCGGAGTGGAACGAGAGCGTAGCCGTCTTCCTTCAGCTTGCCGAGGATCTTATTGATTTCGGTCTTATGGAGGAGAAGCTTGCGATCGCGCAGCGGGTCCTTGTTAAAGATGTTGCCTTTTTCGTACGGGTTGACATGCATGCCGTAGATGAAAACCTCACCGTTTTTTATATTGCAGAAGGATTCCTTGATGGAGCACTGGCCGAGGCGAAGTGACTTGACCTCGGTACCTGCAAGCTCGATGCCACACTCGAAGGTTTCATCCACGAAGTAATCGTGGTAGGCCTTTTTGTTGTTCGCGATAAGCTTGGTGCCTTCTTCTTTTCCGTAATTTGCCATGGTAATACCTCTATGTTTTACTGATGAACAGTCATAGTATGACAGGAATTTCGTGGATTTTCAATCAACTTGTGGTTGTTCATGCCTCGCTGTCTTCCGGTCGCAGGAGCTGGAAGTCGATGGTACGTGTCAGCTTATCTGCATTGAGCACCCGCACACGAACGTGGTCACCGAGTCGATAGGTGCGACCGGTACGCTCGCCGACGAGCTCATACTTGTCTTCATGGAAGATGTAGTAGTCGGAGTCCATGAGGCGCACAGCGCACATGCCTTCGACGGTATTCGGAAGCTGCACGTAGATGCCGTAGTTGGTGACGCCGGAGATGACGCCGTCAAACTCTTCATCGATGTGGTGGCGCATCCATTCGCATTCCTTCAGCTTGTCTGTTTCGCGTTCGGCTTCATCAGCACGACGCTCGAGGGTAGAAGAGCGATCGGCAACAGCCGGAAGGAGATTTTTATAGTGCTCGAGGCGGCGCTTGTCGAGTTCACCACGCAGGTCCTCTTTGATGATGCGGTGGATCTGGAGGTCCGGATAGCGGCGGATCGGAGAGGTGAAGTGACAGTAGTACTTCGCCGCGAGGCCGAAGTGGCCGGAGCACTCGGTGGAGTAGCGTGCCTGCTTGAGGGAGCGGAGCGTCATCGTTTTAATGATCGGCTCCTCCGGGGTGCCGACGATGGAATCGAGAAGCTTCTGGACCTCCTTCGGACGGATACTCTCGTCATCACGGATACGGATGAAGTGACCGAAGTTCTCGATGGCGAGGCTGAGCTGCTGGAACTTCTCGGCATCCGGCTTTTCGTGCACACGGAAGACAAATGGAATCTGCTGCCAGAAGAAATCCTCCGCGACGGTTTCGTTTGCCGCGAGCATGAAGTCT
Organism: uncultured Oribacterium sp.; assembly: GCA_934279105.1. Lineage (GTDB taxonomy): Bacteria > Bacillota > Clostridia > Lachnospirales > Lachnospiraceae > Oribacterium. Next base: position 4,048 of record CAKQWR010000099.1, read on the forward strand.
TCGATCAGCATGTGTGCTTCATTTCGCTCGTATGGACGGATGTCGGTGACGTGTCCCTGCTCGTCGAGGATGATCTTCGTCTCCGGGAAGTCGAAGTCGATGCCGCCACGGTCATAGCGACGCTTGCGCAAGAGCTGGGATAGCTCGTACATGCGCTCGAGCAGCGGCTTGTATGGAAGGTAATCTGCGATGTCTTCGCCGTTTGTGAGCTCGGTATTTGTGAGGATGGCGTGAACGCCACTGTAGCTCATGCGCTTGTTTGAGCGGATGACGGACTCACAGATCTCGTGGTTGAGAATCTTACCGCTTGCATCGATGTCCATGACGCAGGAGAGGGTCAGGCGATCCTCTTCCGGATTCAGAGAACAGATGCCGTTGCAGAGCACACGTGGAAGCATCGGAATCACACGATCTGTGAGGTACACGGAGGTGCCCCGGTTCAACGCTTCCTGATCGATGAGGGAGTGCTCCTTCACATATTCCGTGACATCTGCGATGTGCACATAGAGCGTATACTGCTTCGTATTTTCATCATATTCGAGGGAAACGGCATCGTCGAGGTCCTTCGCATCCTCGCCATCGATGGTGATGGTAGTGAGATTGCGGAAATCATGTTGCGCGCGACGTGCGATGGCGTCAGTCGGGACTGCCTCCGGGACGGCTTCTGCTGCACGCATGATGTCCTTCGGGAACGCTTCCGGAAGACCGTATGCGCGGACGATGGAGAGAATATCGACGCCCGGATCATTGACATGACCGAGAATTTCGGTGATGACACCTTCCGGACTGTGCTTCTCATCCCCGTAGTTCATGATTTTTACAACGACCTTATGGCCGTTCACCGCATGCATATCCTTTCCCTGTGGGATATAGATGTCTTTCAGGATACGCTGGTTGTCCGGCTCGACGAAGCCGACGGACTTGTTCTTATGATAGAAGCCGACGATTTCCTTGTTTGCGTGCTCCAGAATCTGTGTGATATGTCCCTCGGAACGATGGCTCGCATCGGCATTACGAGTGATGATAATGCGTACACGGTCACCATCGAGCGCTTCGCCGATATAATCGGCCGGAATAAAGATGTCCGGCTCATTTTCGTGACCTTCCATCGATACGAAGCCGAAGCCACGCGGATGCGCATGGAAGGTGCCGACATGTGTGAAGTTCTCCGTTCGACCATATTTTCCCTTCTGGGAAATGCCGATACGTCCCTCTGAAACGAGTCGGTCCAGCACCTCCTGAAGAGCGGCACGTTCCGGCTTCGGAATCCCGATCAGCATGGCTATTTCTTTTGCTTTCATCGGCTGGTAGATCGGATCCTTTACGAGATCCACGATCAGCTTGCCGAGTTTTTCCTTTTGATAATCCTGCATAAATTCCTTTTCTATTTCTTACGGTTTGTTGATGTGTTCGTATTCATCTTCCGCAAGAAATCTCCATTTTCCTTCGGAAAATCTCGCTTTCATGGTCAGAGATGCTACGCATCTTGACCACCGGAGGAAAGAGCGCAGAGAAGTGTCCATACATGGTCATTTTCTGTTCTCTTTTCTCTGGTGCGGAACGGGTAAAAAAAGTACCTGCATACAAAACGTATGCAGGTACATCGTATCAAATCTTATTCGTCATTACCAGATGACATCCAGAACAAGCGCAACGACAAAGAATAGTACAGCTGCGATCTTCGTAAACTTCTCCAGTCCGCCTTCGATGGAACGACCTCTGTTCTTGCCCCAGTAGGTATCTGCCATGCCGGAAATAGCACCGAGACCCTCACTCTTACCTTCCTGCATCAGAATGATACCGGAAAGTGCAACGCCTAAAATACAGAATATAATGACAAGTGCGATTTTCATAAATCTTCACCACCTCATACATAGTTTTACAAATACCAATGAACTATACCACATGCTTTCGGAATGTGCAAGCGGAAGTTCTGCGATTTTGCGCTGTCTGCGCGCTGATGAAAGATTGTTTGCAGCTGAGCCACAGCGTGTCGGCAACGGATGCACAGTACTTCGAGAACGGTAAAATCTAAGCCGGGAACTCTAAGTGGCACTAAGCCCTCTGCAATCGCTGAGGTTTTCTTTATGAAAACTCAGCGTTGCGGAGGGTGCTAAGGAAAAATTACTCTAAGTGCCACTAAGAGCTCCGGCTTGATTTTACACGTCCTCTTCGTATGGCATCCGTAGCCGACACGCTGTGGCCCACCTGCAAATGGTTTCGTTTCAGCCCGGGATCGCCCTGTTTAATTTTCCGGAGAAAAATCGAAGGGAAGATTCAATAAATATTTCTGGAGTTCGATGGCTTCACTTCCGGGAACGCTGGAGTAGAGGTCGATGCTGCCCTCATGGTCAGATGCATTGAGCAGATCCGCTTCCTGGAGACGGCGTTTTGTTTCACGTGCGGTTCCGTAGGCACCGTCATAGAAGGTGAAGTCGTAGCCGAGAGCGTTGCGGATGGCATCCATCGCGAATGGGAAATGGGTGCAGCCGAGGACGACGCTGTCGACGAGGAGACCTTCGCCGCCGTCTTCTGTTTTACGGTATGGGCGAAGGAGGTCCTGCAGATAATGCAGAAGCTCATCGGAGTTTTCTCTGCCGGCTTCGACGAGTGGGACGATGCCGGGGGCAGCGACCGGATGGATTTCGGCGGCATCGGTGAAGCGGCCGATCAGGTGATGCAGGCGTTCACCGTGAATGGTAGATGCAGTGGCGAGTACGAGTACGCGCGGGTGCTTCGTTTCTGCATGATCTACCGCGGATTTTACAGCCGGTTCCATGCCGATGATGATAAGCTCCGGATATTTTGCGCGGAGCCAGTCTGCAGCGGCAGAGGTCGCTGTATTACAGGCGATGACGATGGCCTTGCAGCCATGTGCCAGAAGGAACTGCACATTGGCATCGGACATTTCGCGGATGCGTTCCTCCGGCTTGTCGCCGTACGGCGCATGGATACTGTCGCCAAAGAATATATAATTTTCGTTCGGCATATCGTGACGGAGAATCCGAAGGACGGAGATGCCACCGACACCAGAATCGAAGACACCGATCGGAGAGCTTGCATTCATATGATTACTTCCTGCTATATCGTTTCTATATTGCGTTCGTATAAAGTCAAAGATGACATACAGATAAGCGTCTGTAGTTGACTAAAGCAAGTGTAGTTCATTTGAATCTTTTCCGCAACTCCGGGATAGGTTCGCGGGTAGTTCGATCCAGACGTGTGTTACTGTTCAAACGTGGTTATGTCAAGGCGTGGCTCGGCGGACAGCAGCCGGAAGCCATACGAAGAGACCGTGTAAAATCAAGCCAGGTCCCCTTAGCGGCACTTGGTACTTTTTTCCTTAGCACCCTCTGCAACGCTGAGTTTTCATCAAGAAAACTCAGTGATTGCAGAGGGCCTAGTGCCGCTTAGGGT
>CAKQWR010000100.1 GCA_934279105.1 uncultured Oribacterium sp.
TGACTTCAGATACGTCGTCGCCGGTGTTTCTGTTTCCGGATTCGAGGTATCGTAGTTGCTCGGAAACAGCTGATCGATGCGGTCGTCCGTATCCTTGCTGCTTCCCAGCATTGCGTCGATGGTCGTGTAGGCGTTCTCCAGGGTGCTGACCTTCTGCATCGTGTAGTAGCCTTCCAGAAAGAAGGAATTTGCCATCAGAATTGCGATGAGTAGCACCGCGATGAGGCCCATGAAAATACCGGTGAAACGCCATTTGATACTGTTTTTAAAACGACTTCCGTTTTTCATGCTTTTTCGTCCACTTCAAATTTATAACCCATGCCCCATACGGTCTTGATGTAATCTCCCTTTGCGCCCATCTTCGCCCGTAGTTTCTTTACATGCGTGTCGATCGTCCGGGCATCTCCGAAGTAATCATAGTTCCAGACGTTATTGAGAATCTTCTCGCGAGACAGCGCGATGCCCTTATTCTCGATAAAGTACAGCAGAAGCTCATACTCTTTAAAGCTGAGTTCGATTTCCTGTCCGTCGATTTTTACGGAATGTGCAGACTTGTCGACTTCGATACCGCCGATGCGAACAACTTCATCCTGGTTTACACCGGACCGTCGAAGAATCGCTTCGACGCGGGCGACCAGAATCTTCGGGGAGAATGGTTTCGAAATGTACTCATCAGCACCGTATTCGAAGCCCTTCAGTTCGTCGGTTTCCTCCGTACGCGCCGTCAGCATGATGACCGGCACCTTACTGTGCTGACGGATCGTCTTCAGCACATCCCAGCCATCCATTTTCGGCATCATGACGTCGAGGATGATGAGGGCGATGTCCTTCTCTGCGAAAAAGACATCGATGGCTTCCTCGCCATCGCCTGCCTCGAGTGTTTCATATCCTTTGATTTTCAGAAAGTCGGAAATCAGCTTCCGCATTCTTTCCTCATCATCGACGATCAGTACTTTTAATTTTTCCATTTTCCTCCCCCTCTATTTCCCACCATATCGTGTCGGGTGTTTTTATGTTTTCATCCGTGTCCGCCTGCGGATACTCCATCGTAGACAGCATACGGAGCGGTGATTCAGCGAGTACTCAGTGCCATCGTTTCCGGAAGATTTCCGGAAGTGAACGCACCCATCCATCGTGTTTCGGTTTCGCCTCGGACAGTCCATCCAGTAGAAAACGACTCGGACTGCATTTTTTAGAATAGCGGTTCTCTGTGAAATAAATGTGAAGTTCTTTCTTCGCTCGTGTACATGCCACATAAAAGGCACGGCGTTCTTCCTCGATCTGCGCCTGTGTGACGGCTTTCGAATACGGTGTTACACCTTCCGTAGCATCGATGAGATGTACGACATCGAATTCGAGGCCTTTACTTCCGTGATAGGTCATAAGACGGATTCCCTTCCCGTCCTGATTCCGTTCGGCGGAGCGTTTCAGTTCTTCACCATAATTCTCTACGTATTCGAGCCATTTCCGTTTATCCGGCTGTTGACGCGCCGATAACTCAAGCGCATCTATTATAGCATGAATGTTTTCCAGTCCTGTATGATTTTCATGGCTGTACCACTCGAGAAACTGCATATATCCGACGCGAAGGCAGATATAGATGATGGCGGCTTCCGATGGCAATCCACGAATCGCCTTAAGATCCTCCACGAAACGATCGAGAATGATGTCCATCCCTCGTTTGTTCTGATAGTAGCGCCGCAATTTTTCGAAGTCCATCGCCCGGTCCTGTACCGCATCTCTCGAAATAAAGCGGTTCGGCTTATTCATGATGCGAAGAAAATCACGCCGTGTTCCGGTACCGAGGGATAAACGAATATAGGCGAGGATGTCCTGCGCGACCATACTATCGTACAGATTGCGACCATGATCACGGGTACTGTATGGAAGCTGCAGGCGCACAAATTCAGAAATCAAGGGACGTGCCAGCGTCTGTGTACGAAACAGTACCGCGATGCGTTCCGGTGCGATTCCACGCTGGAGTTCATCCTGTATGTTTTTCAGCACCAGCGCGTACTCCTGCAGTGTGTCACTCGTACGGTAGCGCAGTGCCCGTCCGCCAGGCCCCTGGACGGCTTCGATTGCTTTCGGAAAACGATGTTCGTTTCGGGCGATGACGCGTGCCGAAAAAGAAACGATTTCCTCGCGAGAACGGTAATTCTTCGAGAGCGTGATGCGCGTTGTACCAGGATAATCATGCTCGAAGCCGAGCATGATGCCGGGATCCGAGCCTCGAAATGCATAGATGGACTGATCATCATCCCCGACGATAAACAGATTATCCTGTGGTTTCGCCAGCATCCGTACGATTTCATACTGAAGCGGTGAGATATCCTGAAATTCATCGACTAAGATATAGTGATATTTCGCCTGCCAGCGCTGTAGCTCGGCCGGCTCATCGAGGAAAAGCTGTCGACAGCGAAGCAGCATATCATCGAAGTCGACCAGACGACGTCTGCCTAAATGTTCCTGATATTGCAGCATAAGTGCCGTAAACTGGTCCTTCTCGAGAAGACTGGAGTCAAATTCGGAGAGCAGCTTCCCGCTTCCTTTGAAACAGGAAATTTCACCGGTTAACAAACGTAGAAAATCCTGATCGTAGCTGCAGTCGATGTTCAGTGCCTCTGTAATCTCCCGAAGCGTTTGTGACTGTTCTCGTTCACTGATGATGTTTTTATAGGAGAGCTGATAGCGAATACGTAAAATAAAGAAAAAAATGGAGTGAAAAGTGCCGAACGTGACCTGCCCACCGCTATCCTGCAGACTTCCGGTGCTTCGTGCATCCTCGGCAGCAGAAAAGGACGGACGATGTCCGGTCTCCTTTTCATAGGCGTCTCCCAGTCTCTGTGTCATTTTTTCTTCGAACCAGAGCTTCCGGAAACGGCTTTCCATTTCGAGTGCGGCCGCTTTCGTAAAGGTGATAACGAGAATATCCTCCGGGCGTACGCCCTGCCGGATCAGATGAAGAATACGATGCGTGATGACGGTCGTCTTTCCGGAGCCTGGACCGGCCAGTACCATCGCCGGTCCGTCCATATGTTCGATTGCACGTGTTTGATCAATAGAAAAACCCATGGCAGTATTCTACCATGGGGCTGAAAAATCTCCTATAGTCTACAAACAGACCAGGTTTTATGCCTCGAGGCGACGGATGCCATCGGCGATTCTCTTCATGGATTCCTCCTTGCCGAGAACCTCCATGATTTCCGTTGCGCCGGCCGGTGTCATCTGACGACCGGAAAGTGCGATACGGATCGGCCACATGATAAAACCGGTCTTATAGCCCTTCTCCTTACCGAAAGCAGAAAGAAGTGCGAAGAGTGCATCGTTCGAGAAATCCTCCTGGGCGCTGAGCAGCGGCTCAACTTCATGAAGAAGCTGTAAAGAATTCTCCAGTGTCGTTTTCGACTTCTTATTCACATAGAGATCTGTGCTGTATTCTGGAAGTGCCTCGAAGAAACCAATCATCTCCTCGTTGATGTCCGGGAAGATTTCGATACGTGTCTTCACCATCGTGGCGATGTGCTTGAGATCAAGCGGCTTCGTAATGATCTTCTGAATATATGGAAGAGCGCGCTCGTAATACTTATCGAAATCCATCGCCTTGATGTACTCTCCGTCCATCCAGCGAAGCTTCTCCATATCAAATACGGCAGGGCTCTTCGAAATGCGGTGATAATCAAACTTCTCAATCAGTTCCTGAAGGGACATGATCTCGTTGTTATCCTCCGGAGACCATCCGAGGAGTGCGACGAAGTTAACGACGGCTTCTGCTACGAAGCCCTGATCGATCAGATCCTCGAAGGACGCATGGCCGGAACGCTTGCTGAGCTTCTTATGATTTTCATCCGTAATCAGCGGACAGTGCACATACTTCGGAATTTCCCATCCGAACGCCTCGTAGAGACGATTGTACTTCGGGCTGGAGCTCAGATACTCGTTACCACGCACGACGTGGGTGATGCCCATCAGATGATCGTCGATAACATTGGCAAAATTATAGGTCGGATAGCCATCAGACTTGATGAGGACCATGTCATCGAGCTCAGCATTATCGACCGTAACGTCTCCGTAGAGCTCGTCATGGAAGGTCGTTGTGCCCTCGGTCGGGTTGTTCTGGCGGATAACATATGGCATGCCGGCAGCTAGATTTGCTTCGACCTCTTCCTTGGAAAGAGACAGACAGTGCTTATCGTAGTGCATGATCTCCTCTCCGTTAACGGTGGTCTTCAGAGAGTCGAGACGCTCCTTCGTACAGAAGCAGTAGTATGCCTTGCCTTCGTCGACAAGCTGCTTCGCATATTGCATATAGATGCCCTGCGCGCGACGCTCAGACTGAACATACGGACCGCAGTTGCCTGGCTTGTCCGGAGACTCGTCCGGAATCAGACCGGTATCTGCGAGGGTCTCGTTGATAAGCTCGACGGCACCCTCGACGAAACGCTCCTGATCGGTATCCTCGATACGGAGGAGGAAATCGCCACCCTCATGCTTCGCGATGAGGTAGGCATACAGTGCAGTACGGAGGTTACCTACATGCATTCTTCCGGTTGGGGATGGTGCATATCTCGTTCTGATCTTCATAATTTGGAACTCCTTTGATTACAAAATGCCTGCTTCCCTGTAAAAGGAAGCACTGAATTCGTAACATGCATGGGATAACGTTCGAGAATACCCCATGACGCGATTAAAAAGGTCCGGTCCAGCTTCCTGAACACGGACCTCTCTTTATTTCTCTTAGTCTCTCAGATCCTGCGAACGCATGGTGAGGTTGATACGGCCCATCTTATCGACTTCCTGAACCTTTACGGTTACTTCATCGCCGATGTTTACCACATCCTCGACCTTCTCGACACGACCGTCAGCGAGCTTGGAGATATGAACCATACCATCCTTGTTCGGGCTGAGCTGTACGAATGCACCGAAGTTCATGATACGAACGACCTTACCGGTCAGAACCTGACCTGGCTCGATGTCGTTGACGATGGACTCAATGATCTTCTTCGCCTTCTCAAGTGCATTCTTATCGATGCCGGAGATGGAAACCATACCGGTATCGTCGATGTCGATCTTTGCACCAGTCTCATCGATGATGCCGTTGATGGTCTTACCCTGCTTACCGATGACGTCGCCGATCTTCTGTGGGTCGATCTGCATGGTGATGATCTTCGGTGCGTACTCGGAAAGCTCTGTACACGGTGCAGCGATGGCATCCTTCATAACGCCGTCCATGATGAACAGACGTGCCTCATGTGCTCTGTGGATCGCCTCGGTCACGATGTCTCTGGTGAGACCGTGAATCTTGATATCCATCTGGATTGCGGTGATGCCTTCATGTGTACCGGTTACCTTGAAGTCCATGTCGCCGAAGAAGTCCTCGAGGCCCTGGATATCGGTCAGTACGATGTAGTCATCATCGGTATCGCCGGTTACGAGACCGCAGCTGATACCGGCTACCGGCTCCTTGATCGGAACACCGGCTGCCATCAGAGACAGGCAGGATGCACAGGTAGAACCCATCGAAGTCGAACCGTTCGACTCCATGGTCTCGGATACAGCACGGATTGCATATGGGAACTCCTCAACAGAAGGAAGAACCGGAATCAGCGCCTTCTCAGCGAGTGCGCCATGTCCGATCTCACGACGTCCCGGACCACGGCTGGCCTTCGCCTCACCTACGGAATATCCCGGGAAGTTGTACTGATGGAGGTAACGCTTCTCGGTAACGTACTCGTTGAGACCCTCAACCTTCTGAACTTCAGAAAGTGGTGCCAGGGTCACGATATCGAGAATCTGGGTCTGTCCACGCTTGAACATCGCAGAGCCGTGTACTCTCGGAATCAGATCAACCTCTGCCTCGAGCGGACGGATCTCTTCGATCTTACGGCCATCCGGTCTCTTATGATCCTTCAGGATCATCTTACGAACGGTCTTCTTCTCATACTGATATACAGCATCCGGAAGCTGCTGAAGTGCATCGGCATCATCTGCAAGTGCTTCCTCGAGCTTTCTGGTAACTTCTGCCATATTGGCATCACGCTGCTGCTTATCATCAGTGAATACTGCGTTCTCCATCTCCTCTTCCGGAACGATGGACTTGATTTTATCGAAAAGCTCCTGCGGAACAGCATAGCTCTCGTACGGTGTCTTCTCCTTACCGCACTCAGCGATGATGGAATCGAAGAAACTGATAATCTGCTTGTTGATCTCATCGGCCTTGTAGATCGCCTCGATCATCTGATCATCGGAGATGCAGTTTGCACCGGCTTCGATCATGATGACCTTATCACGGGTGGAAGCAACGGTCAGATTCAGATCGGAAACGGTCTTCTCTGCGTTTGTCGGGTTGATGATGAACTCACCGTTGATCATGCCGACCTGTGTAGATGCGCATGGACCATCCCATGGAACGTTTGAAATAGCCGTTGCCAGGGAAGAACCAAGCATCGCAAGAAGCTCTGGTGAGCAGTCCTGATCGACCGACATAACGAGGTTGTCGAGAAGAACATCGTTACGGAAATCCTTCGGGAACAGTGGTCTCATCGGACGATCGATGACACGGGAAGTCAGGATCGCATTATCGCTTGCGCGACCCTCTCTCTTCTTGAAGCCGCCCGGGAACTGTCCTACGGCATACATCTTCTCCTCATACTCTACCTGGAGCGGGAAGAAATCGATACCGTCACGTGGCTGTGCCGATGCGGTACAGGTGGAAAGAACGGTTGTATCGCCATAGTGCATGAGCGCTGCACCATTCGCCTGTGCGCAGACACGACCGATATCGACGGTCAGCGTTCTGCCGGCGAGTTCCATTGAATAACTCTTGTACATTCGTACCTCCTTTTATATGGACAGGGAGGTCCAAAAACACTGATCAGACTCTGTCTTCGAAGCGTCTCACATCTGCTTCAGGACCGGGCCTCATCAGTGGTCTCGGATACTTCCCTGTCGATGATTTCTATGATGCTATGGCATACTATTTGCAAGTGTGCGCATAGTCCATATGATTATAGTATAAAAAAAGGGCGGAGAAAAGTATCTCCGCCCTTTTATTTCTTAGTTTATAATTACTTTCTGATGCCGAGCTTCTCGATGAGGGATCTGTAGCTATCCAGATCGTTCTTCTGAAGGTAAGCAAGAAGGCCTCTTCTCTGACCAACCATCATGAGAAGACCACGTCTTGAGTGGTGATCCTTCGGGTTCTTCTTAAGGTGCTCAGTGAGCTCGTTGATACGTGCAGTCAGAATAGCGATCTGAACCTCAGGTGAACCTGTGTCACCAGCCTTACGGCCGTACTGCTCGATGATTGCTGTCTTCTTTTCCTTGGAAATCATGGTAAATCCTCCTAAAAATAAACTATGTCACGAATCGTGACGACTTACGTTAACAGAGCTGCCGGATGGAGTTCCGCGCAACCATGCCAACGCGCATACGAATGTACTTTAACAGAAGTATC
>CAKQWR010000101.1 GCA_934279105.1 uncultured Oribacterium sp.
TCCTCGAAATCATCGATCATCATAAGATCGGCGCCGTGCAGACGATGTCTCCGGTTTATTTCCGAAACCAGCCGCTCGGCTGCTGTTCGACGATCATCACGATGATGTACCGAGAGAGCGGCGTTGAGCTGGATCGTCAGACTGCCGGACTCCTGATGTCGGCCATCATCTCGGATACCCTGCTTTTCCGTTCACCGACCTGTACACCGAAGGACGAAAAGACTGCGCGTGAGCTTGCGGACATCGTCGGCGTTGACATCGAAAAATATGCCTTTGACATGTTCTCCGCAGGATCCAACCTGAAGGGAAAAACCATAAAGGAAATCTTCTACCAGGATTTCAAGCACTTCAAGGCAGGCAAGGTCGACTTCGGCGTCAGCCAGGTGACCTCCCTCAACAAGGAAGAGCTTGAAAGCATGAAGGATGAGCTGGAGGATTTCGCACTCGAAGCGATGAAACTCGAGGGTATCGATATGAGCTTCATCATGCTGACCAACATTCTCGAGCGTAGTACGGATCTCCTGGCCATCGGTGCCGGAGCAGGTCCGCTCGTGAACAATGCCTTCGCCGTAGAATCCGTGCGCAGACCTGCACGCAGCAAAGACGAAAAGGCCGTCGATGCATGGTCCGTCGAACTTCCGGGCGTCGTTTCCCGAAAGAAACAGCTCGTGCCACAGCTGACACTGTTCGCAGAGCAGCTGTAATTACGTGCATATAATGAAATTTTCCTTGACACCCTCTGCAACGCTGTGTTTTTCTGATAAAAACACAGCGATTGCAGAGGGCTTAGTGCCGCTTAGAGAACCGATTTGAGCTTTTTCCGGCCACGGCGATCAGGGACGGAAGACAGTTCTCCAGCCGCGTTCGGGAGGAATGGAATAGAGAGGAGACACTATGAACATTACGATGATTGGGATGCCGTCGAGTGGGAAGTCGACGGTCGGTGTACTGCTGGCGAAGCGCCTCGGGATGAGCTTTGTGGATGTCGATATCGTCATCCAGGAGAAGACCGGGAAGCTGCTGAAGGAAATCATCGCGGAAAAGGGGCAGCAGGGATTTCTGCAGGTAGAGGGTGATATCGCGGCGAGCCTCGAGGTGGAAAACGCAGTCATCGCACCGGGCGGATCCATCTGTTATGAGGACTGGGCGATGCAGCACCTGAAGTCCATCGGCCAGGTCGTCTACCTCGACATCAGCTATGATGAAATGGTGCGCCGCATCGGAAACATCGTTGACCGTGGTGTCGCAATTCCGGATGGTTATACATTGAAGGACCTGTATGATGAACGTACCCGTCTCTATGAAACGTATGCGGATATCCGCATCGACGAGCGCGGCAAGAGTCTGGGACAGGTCGTGGACGAACTCCGAAAGATTTTTACGACACAGTATAAAGATGAACTGAATCTGCCGCAGTAAACCAGCCTCCTCCATTCATGCGAGGCTGGTGCATAAAATGCATACGGCCGCTGCGCGTTGGAAGTGTAATGACGTGAACGCAGGCTGTCGACTGCGCGAATCCGATAGAACATGAATACGAGGAGAAAAAGAGATGGCGGACAATTATACAAAACGACTGGTGCTGGGGATCCTCGCACATGTAGATGCGGGGAAGACGACGCTGTCGGAGCGTATTCTCTATACCTCCGGACGTATTCAGAAGCTGGGAAGGGTAGATAAGGGCGATGCGTACCTCGATACCGACCAGATGGAGAAGGAACGTGGGATCACCATCTTTTCGAAGATGGCGATTTTTCAGCTTCAGGATATGTATGTTACCCTTCTCGATACACCGGGCCATGTGGACTTTTCGGCGGAGATGGAAAAGACGCTGTCGGTGATGGACTATGCGATCCTCGTCATCAATGGTGCCGATGGTGTGCAGGGACATACGGAAACCTTATGGCGTCTGCTCGAGCGTTATCATGTTCCGTGCTTCGTGTTTGTCAATAAGATGGACCAGCCGGGGACGGAGAAGGAGGCGCTGCTCGACGACCTCGAGAAGCACTTCGGCATGTCCCTCGTCGACTTCAGTGAAGCTGGACGCTTTTCGATGTCCGATGCGCTGAAGGAAAATATCGCGATGTGTGATGAGCGCTGTATGGAAAAGTTTCTCGAAACCGGGGTGCTCGATCCGAAGGATGTACGAAATATGATCCTCGACCGGAAGCTGTTTCCGGTATTTTTTGGTTCTGCACTGAAGGGCACAGGTGTCGACAGTTTCCTTCAGGGACTGTATCAGTTCATCGAGACGCCGCTGTATCCGACGAGTTTCGGTGCACGCGTGTTTAAAATCGGACGGGATGCGCAGGGGCATCGTCTATCTTATATGAAGATTACTGGTGGTGAGCTGAAGGTGCGTGCAGAGATTCTGCCGGGCGAGAAGGTGCCGGAGCTTCGCTTCTATAGCGGTGCGAAGTATACCACCGGTGATGCAGCAGAAGCCGGTGCCGTGGTGGCGATTCCGGACATGCAGGGTCTGAAGACCGGTGACAGTCTCGGCTGTGAACCGGCCGGACGAGATCCGAGTCTCCGCCCGGTGCTGGATTATCAGCTGCTGTCCGAAGATATGGATATACTGGAGCTGTATCGTAAGCTGCAGGCGCTTTCGGATGAATTCCCGGAGCTCCATATCCGCTGGGATAGTGCACAGAAGGAAATTCATATTCATCTCATGGGCGAAGTTCAGACCGAAATTCTGAAGCGCATGGTGAAGGAACGCTATGGCATCCGCATCGATTTTTCTGCCGGACGGATTTTGTATCAGGAAACGATTGCCGGACCGGTTGAGGGCGTGGGCCATTTCGAGCCTCTGCGCCACTATGCGGAGGTACATCTCCTGCTGGAGCCGCTTCCACGTGGCAGCGGACTTCAGTTCCGTACAGACTGCTCGACGGACACGCTCGCCGTGAACTGGCAGCGCCTCGTCCTCACGCATCTGAAGGAAAGAGAGCATGTCGGGGTGCTCACCGGCAGTCCGGTCACCGACATTCGTTTCACCCTTGTGGCTGGTCGTGCGAGCAACAAACATACGGAGGGCGGCGATTTCCGTGAAGCCACCTATCGCGCCGTACGGCAGGGACTTCGTAAAGCCGAGAATGTTCTGCTGGAGCCTTACTATGCGTTTACGCTGGACATTCCGGAGGCCTATGTCGGCCGTGCGATGACCGACCTTTCAAATATGAACGGGCATTTCGAAGCACCGGAGATCAAGGACGGGATGGCCGTGCTGGAAGGCACCGCGCCGGTGGTTGCGATGCGAAACTATCACCAGGACGTGATGGTCTATACGAAAGGACTCGGGCGTCTCTTCCTTCGCTTCAGTGGCTATGACCGCTGCCATAATCCGGAGGATGTGATTCTGGCCGCAGGCTACGATCCGGATCAGGACATCCTGAATCCGTGCTCCTCTGTATTCTGTGCGCATGGTACCGGCTTCATCGTACCGTTTGATGAAGTGGAGAACTACATGCATGTGGAGTCTCCGCTTGCACTGGATGGTCCGGTGGAAAAACGTGATTTCGAAGCAGATGCACTGCGACTTGAGCGGATGCATGAAGCGAAGACGAAGGACGAGGGCTATAAGACTGGCGGTCACTATATCGGCGACCAGGAGCTCGAAGATATCTTCGTCCGTACCTATGGACCGATCAAAAATCGCGCGAAGGATATGAATATCGCGAGTGCCCGGACCATTCGCGCCCGTGAAAAGGAAGAAAACCTCGAAAAGAACCGTCGGGAGAAGAAACCGGTGGTGAAGAAAAAGAACTATCTTCTCGTGGATGGCTACAACATCGTCTTCGCCTGGGATGAGCTGAAGGAGCTCGCCGCGGTAAATCTCGACGCTGCACGCGGCAAGCTTCTCGATATCCTCTCGAATTATGCGGGCTACACGGGAAAAGAGCTGATCGTTGTTTTCGATGCCTACCGTGTCGCCGGCCATGTCGTCGAGCAGCTGAAGTACCATAATATTTATGTGGTCTTCACGCGGGAGGCGATGACGGCAGACGAATATATCGAAGAAGAGACGCATGAACTCTCGAAGCAGTATAACGTCACGGTTGCAACCTCCGACAAGGTCGTGCAGGTCATCACCTGGGGAAGCGGCGCGGTGTTGTGGTCTGCGCAGGACCTGCTTACCGAGGTGAAACGCTGTGAGGGAGAAATCCGAAAGGAGTGGCATGTTTAAACGTCGCTGGTGGCGGATGTCCATCGAGTATAAGGTGCAGAGCTTTGCAGCCCTGATCGTCCTCATCATACTGGTCTCGGCTGGCTTCGCCATGTTTACGATGCGCTATTCGCTTCGTGATTACGGACAGATCCTCGATGAAAACCGGGCCTGTCAGTCATTTATGGAGGCGATGGAACAGGAGGGCAATGCCTTCGTCGCTTATGTTTCCGCCGGAACCGATAGTGCGCGGGATACGCTTGAAAAGACGATTCAGCGAACGGAAAGATCCATCGATGGCTTACCGTTTTCCTATGAAAACATCGGCTCTGAGCGTTACGCCCGTACCTGGAATATCAAAAATGCCTATCAACAGTACGCAGAATTTCGAGACGCGATGCTGTCTGTGGACGTCAACCAGCCGGAGTTTCTGAAACAGCTGAATGAATATAATCAGCGGGAGGGATATCTCGAACAGTATTCGCGTCGACTTCTGCAGCTGACCGTCGAAGCGGGCTCGAGTGCGTATACAGAAAAGCTGCCGTTTTTTAAAATGCTCCCGTTTCTGTTTGTGAATTTCGTCCTGATTATGCTGGTCATCGTCATCCAGATGGGTACGATCATGAAGGAATCCATCGCAAAACCAGTGCGTGCACTCAGCCAGGAGGCGCAGCGCATCGCCCACTCGGACTTTTCGGGAAAGGATATTCAGGTCGAAAATCAGGATGAGCTCGGTGATCTCGTTGCAGTCTTTAATCATATGAAGCATGCGATGGAGGAGAATATCCAGACGATTCAGGAGAACCACCGCATGACGGAACTTCTGCAACAGGAGAAGCTGGAGAACAGTGAGATGGAAAAGCGGCTCAATGCAAACCGCCTCGAGCTTCTGAAAAGTCAGATCAATCCGCATTTCCTGTTTAATACCCTGAATATGATCGGCTCGATGGCGGATCTCGAGGATGCGCTGACGACGGAGAAGATGACGCAGTCGCTGGCGCAGCTCTTCCGCTATAATCTGAACACACGTGAGCAGATCGTTCCCATCGATATGGAGCTTCGCATCGCGGAAAACTATATGTATCTTCAGAAAATGCGTTTCGGCAGCCGCATACAGTATAAGGTGGTTGCGCCGGAAGACATCCGTCATCTCCGTATACCATCATTTACGATGCAGCCACTCGTGGAAAATGCCATCGTACATGGCCTTGCGAAGAAGGAGAAGGGCGGTACGGTTCGCGTGACGGTGAAGCAGGATCCGGTGACGAAGCTGCTTACCCTCATCATCGAGGACGATGGCCTCGGTATCGACGAAGAACGGCTGTCGGCGCTCAATGCCCGTATGCATCATCCGGATGAAAATAAAACTGCGCGGATCGGTATCGGTCTGGGCAATATCTATCGTCGGATACGTACACTCTACCCGGAGAGCGGTGATCTCAGCATTGATGCAAAGGAAGGTGTCGGTACACGCATCACATTGACGATTCCGCAGGAACGAGATGTGCCGGAGACATGGAAGGCGGCAGAAAATCAGGAAAGTGCCCGGTAGCGGTGGAAATCAATTTGAGAAAGGAGAGCGTATATGTACAGAATCCTGGTAGCAGATGATGAAGTCATCGAACGGAAGGTGCTGGTGAAAAAGCTGCGCCAGAAGTTCGGTGAAGAGAATGTGGAATTTTATGAAGCAGAGAACGGACGTGAGGTGCTGAAACGGTATGACGAAAAGGGTGCGGATATACTGCTCCTCGATATCGAAATGCCGGGCATTACGGGATTGGAGGCGGCAGAGCAGATCCGGCGAAAAGATGAAAACTGTGCCATTCTTTTTCTGACCGCCTTTAATGAATTTGACTATGCACGAAAAGCAATCTCGGTGCATGCGCTTGATTACCTGCTGAAACCGTATGACGAAACGGAGCTCTTTCTTTCCATTGACAGTGCGATGCATTATGTCGATAAGGTGAATGAAGGAAAGCTGCAGCCGCTTCCGGCGGTGGAAACGGCCGGCGGAGAGTCTGCGCATGCGGTTCATGCAGAGAATGATACGATATCGGATGAAGCACATGCAGAAAGAGAGGAAGGCGGAGAGGATAAAATCGTCGCCCGCATGCGCCATTTCGTGGAAACACATTATATGGAAGATATTTCGGTGCTGGATATCGCGAGTGCCTTCGGCTACAGCGAGGCCTATTTCTGTAAACTGTTTAAGCAGAATTTCGGAAAGAACTTCGTGACCTATCTCACGGAGTACCGGGTGGAGCTTGCGAAGCGGGAGCTTGCGGATCTTTCCTGTAACGTGAAGGAAATCGGGCAGCGGGTTGGTTATACCGATAGTAATTATTTTACGAAGGTATTCCGTCGCATCACCGGTATGAGCCCGTCCGAGTATCGAAATCATTTGACATAATTGTTCATAAAGCAGTCATAATAGTGAGAGATGCTATAATTTGTAGTGCATATTGTGCAAATTACAGCATCTCTTTTTGTACATGTTGATAAAAGTGAATAATAAATGTGAACAGAATGTTAAAATAATACGGCAAATGTCAGAATTTTACCCTACTTAAAAATCAGATTGTTCTTTATAATGTACTTGTGTGTGAAAGACAGCCACAGAGCGTGGCAGTCTAAATTATACAAAATGGAGGAAACCTATTATGAAGAAGAGAATCTTAAGTGGCGTTCTCGCAGCAACCATGGTTGCATCCCTTGCAGCTTGTGGATCATCCAAGCCGGCAGAGACAACCGCAGCAGCTACCACTGCAGCAGCTACGGAGGCAGCAACCGAGGCAGCTGGTGAGGAGACAAAGGCAGCTGAAGAGGCAACCGAGGCAGCAGCTGATGGCGAGTACACTGTAAACGAGGCTGCAGCAGCTGATCCTGCCGTAACCCTGACCATGGCTGAGGTTAACCCGCTTGAGGGTACCATCTGCGGACAGATGGATACCAAGTTCAAGGAGGCTGTTGAGGCGATCTCCGGTGGTTCCATCACCATCGACCTTCAGGCATCCGG
>CAKQWR010000102.1 GCA_934279105.1 uncultured Oribacterium sp.
CATAAGATCGGCTTCATCTTCCAGCAGTACAACCTGCTTCCGAAGGATAACCTCGTGGACAATGTCTCCCTGCCGCTTCTCTATGCCGGACTTTCCAAGTCTGATCAGCGGAAGCGTGCGATGAAGCAGCTCGAGCGCGTCGGTCTCGCCGACAAATGGATGCAGCATCCGGCACAGCTTTCCGGTGGTCAGCAGCAGCGTGTGTCCATCGCACGGGCACTCGCCGGAGATCCGGAGCTCATCCTCGCCGATGAGCCGACCGGTGCTCTGGATAGTAAAACTTCTCGTCAGGTCATGGGCTTTTTACAGGATATCAATCAGGACGGAACGACCGTGGTCATGATTACGCACGATAATGCATTGGCGCTCGAGGCGAAGCGTGTGATACGTATCTCGGACGGTCGAGTCGTCTTCGATGGAAAAACGGAGGACTATGCTAAATTCATTTAAACTCGCACTTAAAAGCATATGGTCGAACCGACTCCGCTCATTTCTCACGATGCTTGGCATCATCATCGGTGTCGCCGCCGTCATCATCCTCGTCGGTATCGTCAACGGTGAAATGTCCTATATGACAGAAAGCTTCGCCTCGATGGGTACGAACCGGATTACGGTCAATGTGATAAATCTGCGGACGCGTTCCGTCGATGTCGATGACATGTATGCCTTTTATGAGGAACAGTCACAGTATTTTTCCTACATGTCTCCGACGGTCACGGTCGGGGCTACGGTAAAGGTCGGAAATGAGAATTCCACGACGACGAAAACGACCGGCGTCTCCGAGGATTATCTGACCATTCTCGACGAAAATCTGCTGCGTGGACGTTTTATTCAGTATGCCGATATCGCCGCACGTCAGAAAGTAGCGGTCATCGGCTACTACATCGCGACGACATACTATGATTCAGCGGAAGCAGCCATCGGTCAGAAAATCAGTGTGAATGGTGAAAAATACGAGATCGTCGGTGTCATCGAGCGACAGACATCTGCAAGCGATGAGCTGAGCGCCGGCGGTTCGGACGACACGCTCTACATTCCGTACACGGCAGCCGTCAAGCTTTCACGAAACGGTTCGGTAAACAATTATACCTTCTGCGTGCGGGATGAATACGTCGATCAGGCCACAACGATCAAAACCTATATCGAGGATTATCTTTACACGATTTTCAAGGACGATGATCTCTATACGGTCACTGCCATGAGTGAGCTTCTCGATTCCATGAATGAGATGATCGGTACCATGTCGATGATGCTCGGCGGCATCGCCGGTATTTCCCTCCTGGTTGCCGGTGTCGGCGTCATGAACATCATGCTGGTATCCGTTACCGAGCGTACGCGTGAAATCGGTATCAGAAAGGCCCTCGGTGCGAAACGCCGGACGATTCTTTCCCAGTTTGTCATCGAGGCTGCGGTCACGAGCTCGATGGGCGGTTTCATCGGCATCGCCGTCGGTTTCATCGGCACGAGCGCTGCCGGTAAGATCATGGGCATCGATGCAGCACCGACCTTCCTTTCGGTGCTGGTATCCTTCATGGTCTCCGTGATGATCGGCCTTCTCTTCGGTTACCTGCCGGCGAGACGTGCTGCAGCGCTGAACCCGATCGACGCACTCCGCTCCGACTGATTCTTTAGAAACGCCTTTACCGGCGTTTCTTTTTTGAGCCTGCGCTCCTGCGCAAATTCACAAACCAAACAGTTTCCCAAATTCAGCATTGCTGCTTTACACAAACGAATTGATTTCGAAAAAACCGCATTGCTAGAGATTTACAAACGGAAGCATTGCTGAAAATTAGCATTGCTGTTTTGACACAAACAAAACCATTTTCAAAAAACAGCATTGCTTCGAAAACATGGTTTTTATACAAAAGAGAAGTTCTCACAGAATCAGCATTGTTTTTGGGCAATGCTGAAAGGCAGGAACTGCATGTATTGTGTGTGATTTCGCTTTCTAAGAGCGGCCAGACTTGATAAACAGCAATGTAAAATTTTGAAAACTTCTTCATTTGGGAAAACCCTTAATTTATGTAATTTTTTATTTACAATTCGTGGGATGCAGTGGTATGATTCTCCTGTTTTTATGGGCGCTGGAAATACGCGAAGCGGTTTTCTGATGGCCTGAGGGTATAATCCATACCCGAATGAAAGCAATTACTACATATACGATTTGAGGTGGCAATGGCGTCACAGGGGCAAGGAAGAGTGTCCCTGCGTCAGGTCACCTCTTTTTTATGCATCGCTGCCGCAGAAGCTGCGGGTAGTGAATGCATGGCGAGTGAAGCATTGGCCTGCTTCACTTGGGAGTACGAAAGGGGAGCATATGATCAAGTACGTATTTGTCACCGGCGGCGTCGTTTCCGGACTCGGAAAAGGTATTACAGCGGCATCTCTCGGTCGTCTTCTGAAGGCGCGTGGATATAAGGTTACCATGCAGAAGTTCGATCCATATATCAATATCGATCCGGGTACGATGAACCCGATTCAGCATGGTGAGGTTTTCGTCACGGATGATGGCACGGAAACGGACCTCGATCTCGGTCACTATGAGCGTTTCATCGATGAGTCGCTGGATCATCGGAGCAATGTTACCTCCGGTAAGGTGTACTGGTCTGTTCTTAATAAGGAGCGTCATGGAGAGTATGAGGGCCATACGGTACAGGTCATCCCGCATATCACAAACGAGATCAAGAGCGATTTCTATCATTCAGATGACAAGGATGAAGACCGTATCGCCATCATCGAGGTCGGCGGAACCGTCGGTGATATCGAGTCACAGCCATTTCTCGAGGCGATTCGCCAGTTCCAGCAGGAGGTCGGTCATGAGAATGCCATCATGATTCACGTCACACTGATTCCGTATCTGCATGCTTCGGAAGAGCTGAAGACGAAGCCGACACAGATGAGTGTGCGCGAGCTGCAGCGACTCGGTCTGCAGGCGGATATCCTCGTCTGTCGTACAGAGTATCCGATTCCGCAGGATATTCGTGAGAAGATCGGTCTTTTCTGTAATGTACCGGCAAACCATGTCCTGCAGAATACCAATGCAGAATTCATTTATGAAGTGCCGCTCATGATGGAGCACGAGCATCTCGCGCAGTCTGTCCTCGAGTGTCTCCACCTGCCATGCCCAGAGCCGAATCTTACGGACTGGACACAGATGGTCGAGAACCTGCGCCATCCGAGCCGGGAGACGGTCATCGCCATCGTCGGCAAGTATACGCAGCTGCATGATGCGTACCTGAGTGTCGTTGAAGCCCTCAAGCATGGCGGAATCGCGAACCGCGCAAAGGTAAAAATCCGCTGGGTAGACTCTGAAGAGATCGAGAAGTCCGGTGCAGAAACCCTGCTTGCCGGAGTGAATGGCATCCTGGTTCCGGGCGGTTTCGGTTCCCGTGGTATCGAGGGCATGATTATGGCGGCGCAGTATGCACGTGAGCATAAGCTGCCATATCTCGGGATCTGTCTCGGCATGCAGATCGCCATCATTGAGTTCGCACGAAACGTGCTGGGCTGGAAAGACGCAAACTCGACAGAGTTTGATCCGAACACGGAGCATCCGGTCATCGATCTGATGCCGGAGCAGAAGAGTGTCACCGATCTCGGTGGTACGATGCGTCTCGGTGCTTACCCATGTGTGCTGAGCGATGACTCAAAGGCACATGCACTTTATGGAACGACACAGATTTCCGAGCGTCATCGTCATCGTTATGAGGTCAATAATGACTTCCGTGCAGAACTCGAGGAGGCCGGTATGCAGCTGGTCGGCCAGTCACCGGACGGCCATATCGTGGAGATGATCGAGCTGGCGGATCATCCGTATTTCGTGGCAACCCAGGCGCATCCGGAGTTTAAGTCACGCCCGAATAACGCGCACCCGCTGTTCCGCGGCCTGATCGAGGCATCTCTCCGTAAGTGATCCTGATTCACATTCACGCTTGTTCATATGATGATTTACGTGTTGACAGATATGGTATTCTGAATGTCGGCGATACGCCGATAAAGGAGACATAATAGTTCATGGAAATAATGTTAGATGCACTTATGGATGCGATACTCGATACCGCAAAGCTGATTCCATTTCTGTTCATCACGTATATGGGCATGGAGTACCTTGAGCATAAGGCCGAAAAACACACGACGGGCATGCTGGAAAGAGCGGGCCATTTCGGACCGCTGATCGGAGCGCTGGTCGGTGTACTTCCGCAGTGCGGATTTTCTGCCGCTGCCTCCAGTCTGTTTGCAGGTGGCGTGATTTCGGTTGGCACCCTGATTGCGGTATTTCTGTCCACTTCCGATGAGATGCTGCCGATTTTTATATCGGAAGGCGTTCATCCGGGAACGATGCTGAAAATTCTGGCTGCGAAGGCCATCCTCGGTCTCGTGAGTGGTGTCCTGCTCGATATTTTTATGCATCATGGTCGTCATACGAAAGCGCCGGAAAAGCATATTCATGACCTCTGCGTACATGAGCACTGTGCCTGCGATGACGATGAAGAGGCAGAAGAGGAGCATGACCATGCGATGATAGCACATGAAGAGCATCCACTGCATGTGCAGGTGACCGACACTTCCACGCATGTACATGGTCATGAGGAGGCGGATGAACACAAGCACGAGCATGATGATCATCATGGTCATGCACATGCCGGTCATCATCATCACGAGAAGGGCTTCCGTGGCATTGCGATGCCGGCGTTGCACCATACGATTCAGATCACCGCGTTTATTTTCTTCATCACTCTGGTGATCACACTGCTTGTCGAAGGCATTGGTGCCGAGGCCATCGGTCACTTCTTGTCAGGTAAGCCGGTCATCGGTGTTTTCCTCGCAGGTGTCGTCGGTTTGATTCCGAACTGCGCCGCGTCCGTCAGCATTACCCAGCTGTATCTGATGGGCATCCTCAATGCAGGTCAGATGATGGCCGGACTGCTGGTAGGGGCAGGTGTGGGTCTGCTCGTACTGTTCCGCACGAATGATCATCCGAATGAAAACCTGCGAATCACCATTATTTTATATTCGCTCGGTGTCTTCTGGGGCCTTTTGATCGAGTATCTCGGCATCGTATTCTGATATTTTAACATTTACGCATCGGCGCATTCCATATGTGATGTGCCGATGCTCTTTTTGTATTATAGAGATACGATGTCACTTTCCTGCTTCTGAATGCATATAGAAGGAGTCGTCATTCCGAATTGGTAGATGCAAAAATAGAAAAAAATGTTTAAAATAGAGTATCTGTCGTTTCTTTCGAAAGGAAGACTAGCTTCAGAAGATATTATTTTATAGGGGAGAAATAACTATGGGTAAACGAGAAGGGTTCAAATCCCGCATTGGCTTCATCCTGGTAAGTGCAGGATGTGCCATCGGTATCGGAAACGTCTGGAAGTTTCCGTATCTGGTCGGACAGAATGGCGGCGGTATCTTCGTACTGTTCTATCTGATCTTTCTGGTCATCATGGGTATTCCTGTGCTGACGATGGAGCTTGCGGTCGGACGTGGATCGCATAAGAGCGCTGTTCGCGCATATGAAACACTGGAACCGAAAGGGAGCAAGTGGCATATTCATGGCTGGTTTGCGACGGCGGGTTCCTACCTTCTGATGATGTACTACACGACGGTATCCGGCTGGATGCTGTCCTACTTCTTCAAGTTTATACTGGGCGTCTTCGATGGCATCAGCACAGAGGCAGCAGATGATGTTTTTGCGAAGCTGATGAATTCTCCGGAGGAGATGATGCTGTGCATGGTCGTAACCGTTCTGGCCGGCTTCCTCGTCTGCTCCTTCGGTCTGCAGAAGGGACTCGAAAAGGTGACGACCGTCATGATGACGGCACTGCTCGCACTGATTGTCGTGCTTGCTTTCCACAGCCTGACGCTGCCGAACTCCGCAGAAGGAACGCGTTTCTATCTGATTCCGAGTCTCGCACGTGTCGCGGAGCAGGGAAACGGAAGCATGCTGAAAGGTTTCGGCTCCGTTGTCTCCGCAGCCATGAATCAGGCCTTCTTTACGCTGAGCCTCGGTATCGCCTGTATCGAAATCTTCGGTTCCTACATGTCCGATGACTATACGCTGGTCGGAGAGTCGGCACGCATCTGCGTACTGGATACCTTCGTGGCCATCATGTCCGGGCTCATCATCTTCCCGGCCTGCTTCGCGTTTCACGTACAGCCGGATGCCGGACCAAGTCTCATTTTCCTGACACTGCCGAAGGTATTTATGAATATGAAGGGCGGTCGCCTCTGGGGCTCTCTGTTCTTCCTGTTCATGACGTTCGCAAGCTTCAGTACCGTCATCACCGTTTTTGAGAATCTGCTTTCGACCTCCATCGATAATTTCGGCTGGGAGCGAAAGAAGGCAGTATACCGGAACTGCATCTTCGTACTGCTCACCAGTGTACCGTGTGTTCTCGGCTTCAATCTCTGGTCAAACCTTCAGATCATCGGTACCCGTGGCGTGCTAGATTCCGAGGATTTCCTCGTTTCAAATCTCCTGCTTCCGGCAGGCTCACTCATCTACCTTCTGTTCTGTGTAAGTAAGTGGGGCTGGGGCTTCGACGCCTACCTCGCAGAGTGTAATAAAGGCGAGGGCCCGAAACTGCCGGCAGCCATCAAGCCATACCTTCAGTATGTCCTGCCGGTGCTGATCCTTATCATCCTGATTCAGGGCCTGATGTAAGACAGACATAGAAGCGGCGATTCATATTCGGTCAGAGCGTGGAGGTCTCGCAACGGGAACCATACGAAGAGGCCGTTAAAAATCAAAATTGGACACGTTAGAACCAGTTAGGATACTTTTCCTCGTTCCCCTCCGCAACACTGAGTTTCCATCAGGGAAACTCAGTCGATTGCGGAGGGCTTACTGGTTCTTCGTGTCCAATTTTAGATTTTTCCGGCCTCGAAGTTCTGGTTCCCGTTGCGAGACCTCCACGCCCTGGCCGAGAAAATACCCACCGCTTCAGACGGAACCGGACAGCAGCTCACCAGGGACTCTGAGTGAAAAGCGCGAAAAACCTTGCATTGTCCAGAAGAGCGTGCTATAAATATAGAGTATTTGTTGACTAGTTAAAGGAGCAGGCGTTTCGCCCGCT
>CAKQWR010000103.1 GCA_934279105.1 uncultured Oribacterium sp.
GAGTGACGAGAGAAAACGTATGAAGAGAGACAGCAGAACAGAAAAACCAGAGCAGAAAAATAAACCGATGCATACAGGAAATTCGAATCCCGTCCGTCATCACGGAAGTTCGGCTGCACACACGGAAACGCACGAGCATACAGATGCGCGGGCGTACTTCCGCTTGCGGTCGCAGCAGCACTGGGACCGTCTCGGGAAGCCGATCGACAGTCTCGGTGTGCTGGAGAAGCATGTGACGAAGCTCTGCATGATCGAGCGGACGGAGCAGCCACGCATCGAAAAGCGGGCGCTGGCAGTGCTCTGCGCGGACCATGGCTGTGTGCGCGAGGGTGTGACGCAGACCGACAGCTCGGTGACGCGTATCGTCGCCGAAAACTTCGTGCGCGGTCTGACCACGACGAGCGTGCTGGCGCGCCAGTTCGCCGTGGATATCTTCCCGATCGACGTCGGCATGCTCGGCATATCGTCGAGGCCTATGCTTACATCCGCGCTCGCTTCCGTAGTGACGCAAAGCCGCGAAAACAGTGCTGCTCGTCCGTCGATCTCTGAAATGATTTCAGCCAGCGGACGCCTTCCCGATGAAACGGAAGGATATGTGCCTCTCCGTACCGATCTTGTCAATGATCGCTGCCTCCAGCAGGGAAGCGGTGATATCGCCATCGAGCCGGCGATGTCGGAAGAAGTAGGAAAGCGTGCACTGGCGCTCGGCCGTGCGCTCGTTCGGGAGCTGAAATCGCAGGGCTACGATGTGCTTCTGACCGGTGAGATGGGCATCGGCAACACCACGCCGACGAGTGCACTGTTTTCTGCGTTCCTCGGGCTCCCGGTAGAAGAGACCGTCGGTCGCGGTGCCGGTATCAGCGATGAAGGCCTCGCGCGAAAGCGTGACTGTGTCCGCCGTGCGCTTCGAAGAGTGGGTAAAAAAACAGCGAAGCAGCTTCTATTTGAGCTGGGGGGACTGGAAATTGCGACGATGGCCGGGATGTTTCTCGGCGCCGTCGAAGAGCAGATGCCGATCGTCATCGATGGGGCGATTTCGACCGCCGCGGCACTCGCCGCAAGCCGGATCCTGGAGGAAGAGATGATATCGGATGAGGGTCATGCTACCATCGCAGACTATGCACTGGCATCGCATGTATCGAAAGATGGTGCCGCGCGAAAAGCGCTCGAAGCGCTCGGCCTGCGGGCTATCATCGATGCTGACATGTCGCTCGGCGAGGGCTCCGGTGCAGTCCTTCTCATGCCGATGCTCGATGCCGCACTGGCGGTGTACCGCGGCATGGGCAGCTTCGAAGACATCCATGTCGAGGCGTACCACCGCTTCAAGTGAGTGATTATGCTGACAGACCTCTCACATCGTTTCGTAATGATGCGAGATACGGACAAACATGCGTAGCTGAAAGCGAACGCAGGCATTCGCTTCACCGTACAGTGCATCCATACCACATAAGCAAATCGTACAGGTAACATCATGGGCAGACTTTACTACATCACCGGCGGGGCCGGCTCCGGAAAATCCGAATATGCCGAGACGCTCGCGGAGCGTCTTCATGCCGCGCTCGCGGGGCCGCTTTACTACGTCGCGACGATGCATCCGGCACCTCAGGATTCGGATGCGGCCGCGCGCATCGCGAAGCATCAGCATCGCCGCGCGGACAAGGGCTACACGACGGTCGAATGCCCGACGGACATCGCGAAGCTCCATGCGCAGCCTTTAAAAGACGCCGTCATTCTCCTCGAGGACCTCACGAATCTGTATGCCAATGAAGTCTACGGGACAGATGGGCATCCGCACGCCATCGTGGCACCGCTGTTTCAGCTGGCGCAGCAGGCCGGCGCGCTCATCATCGTCGCCAACGAACTCTACAGCGACGGCATCACCTACGAGGCGGAAACCGACCAGTTTCTGCGTGCGCTCGCAGGCCTCGCCGCCGAGCTCTGCATGGCCGCCGATCAGGTGACCGAAGTCGTGTACGGAATTCCGATACAGCTGAAAGGAGACCTATGTTCGATTCACTGAAAATAGCTTTTGCGACCTACTCGCGGATCCCGACCCCGCAGGCCGACTGGAACGAGCACAGCATGAAATACGCGATGTGCTTTTTCCCGCTCGTCGGTGTCGTCATCGCACTTCTCAGCAATCTCGCTTGGCGGCTCCTCACGTGCCTCGGGCTTCATGCCTTTTTCATCGCGAGCTGCCTCACCACGCTCCCGATCCTTCTGACCGGCGGCATCCACCTCGACGGTTATTTCGACACCCAGGACGCACTTCACAGCTATGCGCCGCAGGAGCGAAAGCTCGAGATTCTGAAGGATCCGCATATCGGCGCATTCGCCGCCATCTACGGCATCCTCTATATCCTGAGTGTCCTCGCCTGCTGGACACAGACCGCGTCCATGGCAGAAGCGGAGCAGGCGCTCCCGAGCATCTGCTGGGGCTTCGTGCTGTCCCGCATTCTCTCCGGACTCAGCGTCGTGACCTTCCCGAAGGCGCGGAAGGACGGCATGGTCCGTGCCATGGCGGACGCATCGGATCACCATGTCGCCACGATCCTCACCGGAGAGCTCATCGTCGCTGGCTTCCTTCTGCTCGTGACGTCCATCCTGTACGAAACGTCACTCCTGTACCCGGTCATCACATTTCTCGCAGCGGGTCTCAGCTTCCAGTGGTATCGTCTCCGCGTCATCCCGGTTTTCGGTGGCACGACCGGCGACCTTTGCGGCTATTTTCTGTGTAACTGCGAGCGCGCCATCCTGGCCGGAAATCTGCTGTGCCTGCTTCTGCGTACCGCGTTCACGCGCTGATCGGGACGCTGACGCACCCACGCAATCGGTGACGAGGATGAGCTATATGTTCTATGGCTGTCTCGGAACACCACGAAATCGTAGCTAACGAGAGCGGGTAGGTGTCTGAAAACGAAGACATGGGCCGAAGCATGACGGACGCCGGAGGAAAACGAAGATATGGCGGAAGCAAGGTCGATTGGTAGAAAAACGAAAACATGGGCCGAAAAATGGCCGGAATCGGAGGGAAGATGAAACTGATTATGATCATCGGCGGCATGGCGCAGGGAAAGCATGCCTTCGCCGCACAGTTTATGCACGCCCGCTGCGTCGACGGGATGGCAGAGCGCATCCGCGAGGCCGTACGGGCTGACCGTGATCCTCTGGAGGAGGTCAATGCCTTCGTCCGCATGATCGTCACGACGCGTGAGAGCACCACTCCAGACGATCTTGCGGAAACGCAGGACCTCGTCCTCATCTACCCGGAGGTCGGCAGCGGTATCGTACCGATGGATCCGGAAGAACGTGCCTGGCGGGAAGCCGTAGGCCGCGTCGGATGCCGCATCGCTGCGGAAGCTGACGAAGTATATCGTATGGTCGCCGGAATCGCCCAGAGAATCAAGTAGTTTATCGCGAAGCGGCAGGGGACGCTGAAAATGTGAAACAGGTCGCGACACAGCTATGCAAAAGAAAGGGAAATGGTTTATGCGCGTATGGCTGATTCGTCATGGGATGACGAAAGGAAATAAGGAACATCGCTACGTCGGGATAAGCGACGAAAGCATCCTCTCGGAGGAGTGGGAACGCCTCGAGACGAAGGCCGACCGCATGGAGTTTCATCCGGCCATCGTTTTCGTGAGTCCCGCGCGCCGCTGCATAGAAACAGCGATGTGCCTCTTCCCAGGGCTTCGAGGAAGCATCAAAAGTGAATACGCGACGAATACCGGTGTAGCTGTGACGGCCACCGCCATCATGGCGCAGGCGCGCTGGGGATGTCAACGCATGGCGGAAAATGCTGATGGAAAAAACGTAGAACAGAAGATGGTGGAGACAGGCGCTCCGCGTCTGATAGTGGTACCTGAGTTTATGGAAATGAACTTCGGTGCGTTCGAATATAAAACCTATCAGGAGATCAATGCAGATCCGGATCCGGCGAACCGCGCCGCGTACCAGCACTACATCGATACGAACGGTGAAGCTGCGTTCCCGGGCGGAGAAAGCAAGACGGCGTTTACGAAGCGCGTGTGCGAGGGCTTCGAACGCGCGGTACTACCTGTGCTCCGGACACAGGACTCACGGCTGGAAGTATCCGATGCCGGCGATGAAACGACTGGAGTGCACATACTCCGAGAGGACGGATCATCTGTCGAGTCTCCGGCACTCGAGCGCTCGCCTTCGGGCGGTGCGCCCTCTATCGCCATCGTCGCGCACGGCGGCACGATTATGGCCCTCATGGAGCGGTATGCGGAACCGAAGAAATGCTACTTCGAGTGGAGCGTGAAGCCGGGCGAGGGGTATGCCATGGAACTGGATCTGAAGACCGAGAAACTTATCTTTGCTCGATAAAATAAAATGAAGTGAATAGAAGAAATAAAGAATTGCAACAGAGCCCTATGCCAGAGACAGCATAGGGCTCTGTTGCTTTCTGTGGGGATAGAGATGGTGTTTTTAGATACGTTTTCGGTAGTCAGGATGCTTCTCTAGATCCCCGAGCTCGTCACGCCAGCTTGCGTCATGATTTGAATATACAACATTGCTACAGATGGGGTGTACAAAATTTTGCAGATCGGCATGTTAGACTAGAGATAATAAATAGAGGGGAGTGCAGAAAGGGTGGTGCATGATGACGTATAAGAAGGTGGATCGAACTGGCTGGATGATCGCGAAGAAAGTGTTTATGTTGATGCGCTGGCTTGTGGTGTATCTGTTTATTCATGTCATGTGGGCGTATATATTAAATGAAGGATACAGCGAGGATATGGAGACGCAGATGGCGGCGATGTTTACATTGCTGACGATTTACATGCTGCTGCACCTCGCGAACTATCTGATTATAAACGCGATCGACAGCGATGGGAGTGGAGATACACGTGCGAAGGTCAACATTGGCATGGTGCTGGCTGGGATACTGTTTCTGCTCATTTCGTTTTACCGATACTGTGCTCCGGGAGAGTACGCGGCCTATAAACGAAATGATAAGGCGATGCTGGAGTCTATCGAGGCTGCGCGCGAGGAGGCGGAGAGTCAGAAGGAGCGAGAGATGTATTTGAGTCGCGTGGAAAGTACGACCGCCAGCCGTGAAACGAATGTAGCCCCGTCGAGTACGCGGACGTATACAGCCCCGTCGACGTGCGGAACCTCTCGTTCGACCGGTCGGAAAAATCTGAATCCGTATGAGGCCTATGATAAAGGGTATGACTCGATCTACTACGACGGTGAGTATGATGAAGATCGCTATGAGTGGGACTGGGAGTATGCAGATGGTGTAGATGATGCGATGGACGAGCTGGATGAGGATGGTTGATTCCGCAGGCGATCTACAAGTGGCGTTCTGGGAAGAGTTTTCCGAGCGTTGATAATCTCGTGATTTTAAGTAGAATGCTGCATACCTAATATGCTCCCTTCCAAGCAGAACAAGAATTATTATTTCTCTTGTCTGCCTAGAAGGGAGCATATGAGATTATAACGCATATGATTTGAAATTTATTAGTGATGCGGATATTAACTATAATCCAGCATTAGGAACTGGACAAATACAGATAAAAGACATCCATTATATTACATATCAATACAGAACAACATGGGAAATGTGTCAACTGTTGGATAATAAATATTTACATAGTTCAAAAAGAACTATAGAAGATTTTTATAATGAGGCAAAGAAAAATAAATGGATAAAAGAATAGAAGCAATCTGTGGAGATGCCATTGCAGAACTCCAGAAAATGGAAAATGAGTCTGTAAATCTTATAGTAACAGATCCTCCGTATAATTTAAATAAAGATTATGGAACCAGCCAAGATAAACTAAAGTTTGAAGATTATCTTGAGTTTAGTCGCCTTTGGCTAAAAGAGGCGAAGAGAGTTTTAAAGCCTGATGGTACAATATATATTTTCATGGGAATGAAATATATTTCTTATATATATACTATCTTAGAACAAGAATTGGGCATGACATTTAATAGCTGGATTACATGGTATTATACACAAGGCATTGGTAAAACAAAGGGGTTTAGTCCGAGACATGATGATATTTTAATGTTTACAAAAAATGCAAAAAAGTTTGTATTTGATTTAGATGCAATACGAGTTCCACAAAAGTATTATCGCTCGGTAAATAATATGCGAGGTGCGAATCCTGGAAATGTTTGGAATTTTCTCATATGCATTATTGTAACAAAAAAAACATCCTATACAGAAGCCAGAAGGATTATATGAACGAATGATATTGGCTTCAAGTAAAGAAAATGATGTAGTTGTGGATCCTTTTGTCGGTTCAGGGACATGTTTAAGAGTATGTCAACAGACGAATCGTAGGGGTGTTGGCATAGATATAAATCCAGAATATATAGAGATGACGGAAGAACGCCTACTTGAAGAGTTTAAAGGATTTGATAGTATTGATGAGAAAATGAAAAGATGTCCAAATGATTTAAATGATGCAAATGTTAGAATCGAGTACATTGAAAATCATATACAATGGTTTTTAAAAAATCATCCGGATGCTATTACAGAGTTTTTAGAGGAAGTAAAACAAAAATATTTAACAAAAATGATTGAAACTGGTCAAATATGGATTTTTGATCAATATGGAATTACAATATAAAAATTTTTTTGAAAGGAAGGGGTAGAGTATGTCAGTAAGTGATTATTTTTCAACATTTTGTTCGAATCTGAGAATGAGTTCTGATACCGTATCAACAATTCAATATAGGTATCATCAGATAACTAAAAGAATAAATCTGGACTATTGGAGTAGTTCATCGGAAACAACACACAGTTTATATGTAGGTTCATATGGGCGTGGAACGGAAATATGGACGAGCGATATAGATATTATTGTCCAGTTGCCATATTCTACCTATGAAAAATTTAATGCATACAAAAGTAATGGACAGTCAGCACTGTTACAGGAAGTTAAGGGAGTTTTGCAAAAGACTTATAGTACATCATATGTAAAGGGTGATGGACAGGTAATAGGGATTAACTTTTCGGATGGAATCAATTTTGAAATTGTACCTGCCTTTATAAA
>CAKQWR010000104.1 GCA_934279105.1 uncultured Oribacterium sp.
AGCACCTCGACCCCGTACTTGTCCCGGATGTTCTTCGCGATGTTCAGCGTAAACTCGGAGGTTCCGCCGCCCGCACCGTAGGTCACGGACATGAAGCTCGGGTGGAGCGCCGCTACGCCCTCCGTCGCCGCCTGCACGGAATCATACTTCTCGATCTTCTTCGGCGGGAACACCTCGAAGGAAAGCGTGATCTGATCCTGTTTTAAAATATCGATAATCTTCATTTAGTAGAACCCCTTCGTGTATAGATATAATGTGAAAATATCTTACTTATTTTAATGGGGAATGAATCAAAAGTATAATACGTAAAATTTAGGCGCCGTTATAGACAGGGGTTATATAGCGAGGCGCAATAACCGCCGGAGGCAGAGGCCACCGGCGGTTTGAATAGATATACGATACGCATAAGTGTGGGTACTAAAAAACAGGGGAGTTTATGTCCGGACATCAGGATATAGAGAACGGGGAGCATGCTAGTTGTTATTTGAGATGATATTTCTGGCATATTTTCCCGGAGAGGTCCCGACTACTTTTTTAAACGTTTTTATGAAATTTGCGCTGTTATTAAAGCCTACATCTTCTCCGGCACGCTGAACGGAATAGCCTTTACGTAGCAGAATACTGGCTTCGCGAATGCGATAGTTTGTTACATAAGCCCCGATGCTGAAGCCGGTCATGGCCTTGAACTGACGACAGAGATAGTATTTGCTGATGAAAAACTTCTGACTTAAGTCTTCGAGGCTGAATTCATCCATGTAATGACTATGAATATAATCAAATATCGGTTTTATATTACTGTATTTCCGATCCGGCGTTGGGTCCGTGATCGGCGACTGCTGTTCGATCAGATTGCTGAGATATAAAAGCAGGTTTATAAACGCGATGTTCTGCCGGATATCGTCACCGAATCCGGCCGTCCCTGGCAGGCAGTCCTGCAAAATGGTAGATAGATATTGACACTGCGTTTCATTTAACAGCATCGCGATATAATCGAGCCGCTTAAAAATGGATTCAAAATCTGTTTGGTCGGTTGAAAGCATTTTTAGAGTATCCGAAGAAAAATGAAGTACATATTTATCATAAGCTGCTGTATTCGCGATGCACTGATGAACGACATGCTTATTTAAAATAAAAAGCATAGCATGACAAAGGGGATGTGGTTTCCCCTTTACCACATATGTTCCACCATCCGTTAAGCCGAAAAGAACCTCATATTCTTCATGAAAATGTGGCTCTGAGTGGTATTTATGGCGCACGGATTCTTTGTAAATACTGTATGTGATATTCATATAGCTTCTCCTTTTGAATCTTCACTATAGCATGATTTCTCCTAAAAAACACCATGATACGTATTGTGCTTTACGCCCACCGGCTCGCAAAATCCAGGAGAGCGCGAGAAGTAAAAATGACCGCCCGTGTGTTGGCTGAATTCGACTATGCTGTGCGCATTGCTGAATCGCAAGGCAAAAATCAGTTTGCTTTCGTTTGTTTTGCAAGAGGGCAATATCGGACAAGTTAGTGTCAATATCGAGATATTTCCAGAAAATGAAAACTGCTAAGATGTGTCTATCAAAACAAATCCGGATTACATCATAGAATTGCAAAGGAGAACATAAGAATGAGAAGAATGAAGGTTGGAAATACCGGTGTAGAAACATCCGTCATCTCGATGGGCACACTTTCCATCGGTGGTGACGGTGTCTGGGGAGCAAATGATGATTCTGTTTCGATCAGAACTATTCATCGTGCCATGGAATTAGGCATCGACTGGTTTGACAGCTCGAATTTCTATGGTTTCGGTCATGCGGAAACGGTTTTAGGAAAAGCTCTTGAAGGCCGTAGAGATAAGTGCTTTATTTCCACGAAGTGCGGACTGGAGTGGGATACCGGTGAAGGTTCACCGTTCTTTACAAGAGATGGACATGAAGTGTCGAGAAACCTTTCGCCTCAGGCCATCCGGAGAAGCCTCGAAGGATCGCTCAAGCGTTTGAAGACGGATTACATCGATCTTTATATCACACACTGGCAGTCCGTACCGCCTGCATTTACACCGATTGAAGAGACGATGACGACGCTGATGGAGTTAAAGAAAGAAGGAAAAATCAGAGCGATCGGTGCATCAAATGTTACGGTTGAAGACATTCAGGAGTATTTAAAGTATGGCCAGCTGGATCTGGTTCAGGAGCGTTACAGCATGCTGGACCCGACGAGCTTTGATCGCCTGAATGAACTGTGTCTTAAGGAAGGCATTACGTATCAGGCATACTCCGTACTGGAGAGAGGCTTGCTGGCAGGCACCTATACGATGGATACGAAGGTGACAAAGGGCGATGCCAGAAACGAGTGGTGCGTATGGTATCAGCCGAAGAGACGTAAGAGAATCATCGATCTGATCGATTCGTGGAAGCCGCTGTGCGAAAAGTACAATACCACACAGGCGGGACTGACGATCGCATGGACCCTGCAGCAGGCACCGAATATCAATGTCGACGCCGGATCAAGACGAGTAGAAGCGGTCGAGCAGAATGCGCGTGGTGGCGAATTTCTGATTGAAGAGAGTGATTTAAAGAATATGAATGTAGCCATTCAGAAAATTCTGGATGAAGAAGGTGTTGTCGGCGGTAACCCGGCCGGAAAGTAATAAAACTTTTGGATTGACTTAGGAGGAAAAGAAAGATGAAAAAAATGAGACGACTTATGGCAGCGATGGTAACAGCTTCGATCTGTATGACTGCGATGACAGCATGTGGCAGTAGTGAGAAGCCGAAAGCAGAAACGACTGCAGCGGCGAAGGCGGATGCTGCAAAATCAGATGATACGAAAGCAGCTAATGCACAGGATGGAAGCATCGAACTGAAGTTAGGATTTGCAGAGTCGGAGAACAGTGTGCATATCAAGGGCTATAAGTATATGTGCGATAAGATTACGGAAGCAACCGACGGAAAGGTGACATTTAAGCTGTATCCGAGCAATTCTCTCGGAAACGAGCGTGATCTCTATGAGGGATGTCAGTTAGGAACGGTTGACAGCTGCATCATCACGAATGCCGTTTTAACGAACTTCATCCCGGAGGCAGCGGTATTAGACCAGCCTTTCTTATTCGATGATTATGATCAGGCGTGGAACTTCATCGATGGTGAGTTCGGAGATTACTTAAAGGACAAGGCAGCGACAGGTGGAGTTAAAATCGCCGGCTTTATGGATTCGGGATTCCGTTGTCTGTTCACAAAGAAGAACGTGAATTCCATCGACGACTTAAAGGGACTGAAGATCCGTACCATGGAAAATGAATACCATATGGCCGCATACAATTCGCTTGGATGTATCGCGACACCGATGGCATCCGGAGATGTATTTACTGCGCTTCAGCAGGGAACGATCGATGGTGCTGAGAACACGATTCCTACGATCGTTGCGAGCAAGTTTAATGAGGTATGTAAATATATCTGCAATCAGCCGGTGATCTTCGCATATCAGATGCTCGTATTTTCGGATAAGACATGGGATAAGATCCCTGCTGAATATCATGATGCTGTGATGGCAGCGGTAGCAGAGGGCTGTCAGTATCAGAGAGAGATTCTCAGAGATTCAGTGGAAGATTTTAGAACACAGCTTTCAGGCGAAGGCGTTACATTCTTCGATCTCGACTTAGATGAGCTTAAGAACAGAACGCGTGAAGCGATGAAGCAGTTTGACTTTAGCGCAGAGGCTCTTCAGGTAATGAATGATGAGCTTAGTAAAACGAACCAGGAGTAATGTTTATGGATAAGCTTCAAAAACTATTCAAAAAAGCCAGCAAAATAGAAGAGGCGATCGTGGTTCTGGTTTTTATTCTCATGGTGCTGGCTTCCTTTACCCAGGTTGTCAATAGAAACCTTCTTCATCTGCCGATCGGATGGCCGGAAGAGGTTGCACGATACTGTCAGGTATATCTGGCGTTACTGGCTACAGAGCTGGGATTACGGGATGGCTCTCAAATGTCGTTAACGATGGTTGTTGACAAGTTTAAAGGGAAAACCAAACAGACGATAGAAATCGTGGCTAAGTTCATCGTTACTGTATTTTCGATCCTTATTTTTGTACAGTCTATCAGCATTATCAAAGGTCTGATTGCATCCGGTCAGCGTTCACCGGCATTAAAAGTACCGATGTTTGTACCATATTTAGCGATTCCGATAAGCTTCGGAATCACAGCTCTGGTAGAAAGCGGGATCCTTATTCAGATGATTTCCGCATTGACCCGAAAAGGAAAGGAGGTTGAGGACTAATGGCACAAGTTGCATTTATCATGTTTTTCTCACTCATTCTCTTCCTGATCATAGGCGTACCAATCTCTGTATCCGTAGGCGCGTCCGCAGTGACAACCATACTGTGCTGCTATCCGGATCTGCCGGTGATGGTCATCGCACAGCGATTATTTACTTCCATGGACAATGTCTCCATCATGGCGATTCCGTTCTTTGTTCTGGCTGGAAATCTCATGACCAATGGTGGTATCTCCAAAATGATCGTTGAGTTTGTCAACTGCTTCATGGGTAATGTACGAGGTGGATTAGGATATACAGCCATCGTTGCATGTGCATTCTTTGCAGCATTATCAGGATCTGCACCGGCCACGGTTCTGGCGATCGGTTCCATGCTTTATCCTGAAATGGCGAAAATCGGTTACCCGAAAGCACGCTGCGCAGGTCTGCTGGCGGTATCCGGAGGATTAGGACCGGTCATCCCACCGAGCATCATCATGGTTGTATACTGTACCATTACAGGTGCATCGGTTACCGACATGTTTTCTGTCGGAATCATCGTAGGTATCCTGATCGCGATTGTCCTCTGCACAGAAGTGTATGTCCTGTGCCGTAAAGAAGCATGGCCACAGATCAGTGTGAAGTGGACGGCGGCCCAGATCGTGGAAAAATTTATGAAGGCATTTCCGGCACTGTTAATGCCAGTTCTGATTCTGGGATCGATCTATAGTGGATTGATGACTGCGACCGAGTCATCCGCTACGGCAGTTGTGTATGCATTTATCATCGGCGTATTCGTGTACAAGCAGATTAAAATCAGAGATCTTCCGTCGATCATTCTGAGCTCGGCGAAGAGCGCAGGCATGATTCTGTTCATTATAGCGACAGCATCCAGCTTCTCATGGCTCTTTACGTATGCGGATATTTCAGAAGCGATGGTATCCGGTATCGTCGCACTGAATATGAGCAAGAAGTTATTCTGCGTACTGATCGCGATCGTTCTTCTGTTCTTCGGAACCTTCCTGGAAGGAACCGCCATCTGTGTACTGCTCGTGCCGGTACTCTGGCCGGTAGCGATGACCATGGGGCTGACGGCAGTTCAGTTCGGACTGATCGTCTGCCTAGCCGGCGTCATCGGAGCGATGACACCACCGGTTGCAGTAAATATCTTTGCGGCATGTTCGATATCCAAACTGTCCATCGCCGAGGTGACGAAAGGCGAAATGCCATTCTTCTTAGGCTTCGTAGGAGTACTGATGCTGATTGCCCTTTTCCCTGAGGTATTCACTCTTATCCTTGCTTAAACAGATTTTCGGATTTATCTAAGACAAAAACATCCCCTGTTTTGAAGCGGAATAGTTCGCTTTGAAACAGGGGATGTTTTAGTGATGATATCCGGAGACACACTTGTGAGTATAAAGCTACATCGGGGCAGGACTATAGTGATGTCGTTACATGGCTTTGAGCGGCAAAAATAGAATATGAAATGTTTAATTCAGCGATTTGCGGGAAATATGCAAAAATGCAAAATAAAAGCTGGATATTATCGGCTTTGCTGGTATGATAGAGGAGAAAGAGTGACATGGGCAAGAACAAGGGGTAAATGTGGCATGCTTATTCATACAGAGTACCTGTACTACTGGCCGAATGGGCGTGAAGCATTGATCTTTTCGAGAGATCATGGTGTCTATGAGTTTCGTGAGAATGTCAATGAACAGACGGCGTTAAGCAATCGTACACCGGACAACAAGCTTTATCTCGTGTCTTCAAATGACTGGAATCTTCCACAGACAGAAAAAGCCTATATGTGGTTTTTTGAAAAGCTGACTTTTCTGATGGAGGAAGAACCGGCAAGGTCAGAAACAGTGGGACAGATTTTAAGCAGTGATGCGAAGAAAATGCGTATTTTGAAGGAACTGATGCTGGCAGACCTCGGTATCTCGGATGTCAGCATTAAAAGCATATCCGGGAATGCACCCGTGATTACGACGACGCATCGAATCATTCATGAGGATGGAAGCGTCGAGCATTTCCAGCTTCAGATGGATCAGGAGTCGGCAGGCACGCAACGCTTTTTCGCGCGCATCGGTGGCTGGCTCCAGGCGCTGGATCAGGGTGCGCTCTTACTGGTGGATGAAATCGAAGACAGTCTGCACCCGCTTTTGACGAAGAGATTTATCGAGATGATACAGGATCAGCAAGTGAACGTAAATGGGGCACAGCTTCTGTTCACAACCCATGATGCAATGCTTCTGGATCTCAAATTTTTCCGTAGAGATCAGATATGGTTTGCCGAAAAGGATGATAAGACCTGCGCGACCGAGCTGTATTCGCTGGCCTCCTTCTCCCCGCGAAAGGGAGAAGATGTGCGAAAAGGCTATCTCCGGGGACGTTTCGGTGCGGTGCCTTTTATAGGAGGTGATGATGGCGGCGAAATTCAGGAAAGAGTATAACCCGAATAAAGTAGCACGACGTAAACGAAGACCGATCATTTATATCATATGTGAAGGAAAGGAAACAGAGACACTGTATTTCAGGCACTTTCGTTCCAGGAACTGTCTTGTGGATGTCATACCGATATCGTCGAAACATAAGGCGGCAGAGCATCTGGTGAAGCATGCACAGGCGTTGATTTCTCAATCCGATTACTATCCTGAAGATGGAGATCAGCTGTGGTGTGTGTTTGACTGCGATGATAATAAGAACCAGGAGCTTCATC
>CAKQWR010000105.1 GCA_934279105.1 uncultured Oribacterium sp.
TCCACTGTGGCATTTGGAACAAGTAAGTTCCATCTTTGGGAGAAGAGGGATGGAAGTTAGTTTGACAAGTCACTGGCATAAATCAGAATGAAAAATAGCATGTAAAATGAAATCTCTCATTTTACATGCTATTTTTGTGTGTTATAATCGCCAACAAGAGGGGTTAGCTTAACCTAACCCCGGGCACTTTATTAACATTTCTGAGCTTGCGTGAACACAACATCTAAAATAAACTCTTCGTTTCCGTGTGGAAGAAGCCGTCTGTTCCGCAGCCTCTTGCAGAAAAAGGTAATCTATGAAACGAGAACATGCTCTTTTATGCGCCGACAGGCTATGTAAATATTTCATCTCCGGCGATTCCGTCGTGCATGCACTTCAGAATGTGAACTTCGTGATTTATAAAGGTGAATTCATCGTGATTCTGGGGCCCTCCGGCTCCGGGAAATCGACGATGCTGAACATCATCGGCGGAATCGAAAGTCCCAGCTCCGGAACCGTACAGTATGACGGCCTTACACTGAGTGAGATGAACCGCACCGAGCTATGTTCCTATCGTCGAAAGCATGTAGGCTTCGTCTTCCAGTTTTACAATCTGCTGCCGGGTCTCACCGCATATGAAAATATCGAACTTGCAGCAGAGCTTAGCGCCGATCCGATCGATCCGAAAACACTGATTGAAAAGGTCGGCCTCCGTGAACGAGCCACACATTTTCCGAGTGAGATGTCGGGTGGACAGCAGCAGCGCGTGGCGATCGCACGTGCACTGGCAAAAAATCCGGACATCCTGCTCTGCGATGAGCCGACAGGTGCGCTGGACTCCACGACCGGAAACGAAATCCTGAAGCTTCTATGCGATTTTAATCGTGAATATAAAAAGACCGTGATTCTGATTACGCATAATCGTGATATCGCCTGTATCGCTGACCGCATCTTTTATTTCAAGGATGGTATTCTCGAATGCATCTCTGAAAATGCAGATGTTGAACAGGAAAGGGAGAAATTCTTTTGAAGCAGTTTTCGAAAAACATCCTACGTCTCGCACTGAAAAACCGTGCCTCCTTTATCGGCGCTGTCCTGATTATCGGGATCGGTATTTTTTGCTATGTCGGCGTCAGCGATACGATGAAGAATCTGGAAAGTCAGATCGATGCCTATTACGAGGATTATGGACTGGCGGACGTTTTTGCAACCGTGGACGCCATACCGGAAAGTGAACTCGAGCGTCTCTGTGAGATTCCCGGCATCCAGTTGGTATCGGGGAAGCTGTCCGGTGATATCCGCATACTGGGCCCGGATCAGAAGGAACTCGTCACGGTGCATCTTATGTCCTATGATCCGGACGATACGATCAATCGATTACGCGTACAGGCGCTGCGTGCTACAGACACCTACGAAACAGTGGACGTGGTAGCGGGAAATGCCTTCATCATATCCGAAACAGGCAGCTCTGACACTTCCTTATCGCTAGATCATCCACTCACTGATGAAGAAGCAATCTACCTCGGCAGCCGAATGGCAGATATCTACCACTATTCGGAGGGTACAGAACTCAAACTCGTGCACGACGGCAAGGTAGAAAGCGTTTACTATTCCGGTCGCTGCTCCGCGCCGGATTACATCTACTCGATTCCGCCCGGCGGCGCCATGATTCCGGACGGTGAAGTTTATGATATCGCCTGCATTGACCTCGATAAAATGAAAAATCT
This sequence comes from uncultured Oribacterium sp., assembly GCA_934279105.1. Taxonomy (GTDB): domain Bacteria; phylum Bacillota; class Clostridia; order Lachnospirales; family Lachnospiraceae; genus Oribacterium. Next base: position 1,707 of record CAKQWR010000105.1, read on the forward strand.
GATGAACCTGGGCGACGTCCGAAACGAACTCGGTTTCAAGTTGAAGCCAGGCTACAGCTATGAAGATGTTCGATATGCTCTGAGGTCGCGACTCGAGCGCTATGGTCTTCAGTCCCTCATGAAGCGGTCCGATCAGACAAGCTACGACATGGTGGATGGTGAGCTGCATGAGCTCATGTCTATGTGCGTGCTTCTACCGCTGATGTTTATGAGCATTTCTGTTTTCATGCTTTACGTTGTACTCCGAAAAATGATCGATCAGAGTCGACCGCTGATCGGTACACTGAAAGCGATGGGGATGACTGATCGCGAACTGATGCAGGCTTACCTCGGTCAGGGAGCGGCAGCTGGTTTCATCGGTGCGTTGCTCGGCGATCTCACCGCCGGCACTTTCGGCCGCTTCATGTTCGAAATGTATGTCGATTTCTTTAATCTCCCGGACCCAAGCTACCATGATTATCTCTCGACGCGTCTCATCGGTGAACTGATTGCAGTGCTCACCGGCGTCGCCGCAGTGTACGTCGGTGTACGCGCCATTCTGAAGATCGATCCGGCGCAGGCGATGCGAACGGCAGCACCAGCACATACGAGTGGCTATCTCCGTAAGTGTGTGGCTGAATTTACCGGACGGCAGCCAATGTCGGCGCTTCGACGATTGGGGCTTCGCGCAGTCATTCGACATCCGATGCGTGGTTTCCTCATCATCCTCTCCATCGCCTTTCCGTTTTCGATGTCAACCGTGCTGCTGTCCTTCGACACCGTGGCAGACAGCATGTACATGGATCAGTTTGAAAAAATCAAGCTCTACGATCTCGAGATCAGCCTCGATCACTATATAGATCCACATCAGGCGTCCGAGGTTGCGGAAACCCTCGACGATATCAGCTATGCTGAGCCGCTCAGTGTCCTGACCGCCGCCCTCCGCGCGGACAACCGGAGTGAATACACCGTACTGTACGGCATCCAAAAGGACTCCCGCCTCTGGCATATCACGGATATGTATGGGCAGCGCTATGCCCCGCCGACGGGTGGGGTGATCCTGAACTGGCGGACGGCAGACAAGCTGAAAATCCGCACCGGCGATACCATCGAGCTCCGCTGTCCGGCACTGTCCGATGATTACGTCACGGTGCCGGTCACGAAGGTAATCTATGAAAATGTCGGTGATGCTGCCTATACAGACCTCGATGGCATCCGAAGCATGTTTGCCAGCGTCACACCGGTCAATACCATCATCGCCAGCATCCAGTCAGGTAGCATGCAGGCTGTCAAGGACGAGCTTTCGGAGGCTTCCCATGTGACCTGGGTTGCGGATTCCGGAAAAACACTGAATGCCTATCTCGATATGATGAAGAGCATGAAAGCGATGATTTACATGTTTGCGCTGATGTCGATCGTGACCGGCGGAATCCTCATCTATAACATCTCGATGATTAATCTCCGTGAACGCCTGACCGAGCTCGGTACACTGCAAGTGCTTGGTGCGGGCGATATAGAAATCCAGGATATGCTCCGCTGTGAGATGGTCGTCTATTTTCTGTCCGGGCTTCTTCTGGGCATGCCGGGAAGCTGCGGCATCAAGTACCTGCTTGAAAATGTACTGGTATCAGACTCCTACAAAATCAACATGCACGTGACCGTGATGGCCTACCTCAGCACCTTCCTCATTTGTCTCCTGATGGCGATCCTAACCATCCATATGGAAATGCGCGCTGTATGCCGTATCTCCATGACCGAGGTTCTGAAGGAGCGGGAATAAGCGGGAATAATCGGGTCGACGAAAAGGTACAGGGAACTGATGTCGAAGCGGAGATAGGCAGAGGCTGTGCGGGATGGAATTCTGCGGATCACCGCGCGTGCATCCACCGGATGAATCGAGACGCGCTGCGTAAAAGAGAAAGGAAAAAGTATGAAAGCGTTTGTAGTAAAGAACAGAATCTGGATCACCGGGCTCATCGCGGTGCTCGTCATCGCAGCCGTCGGCTACCACCTGTTCATCGGTAGTCGTCTGAAGGTAGAGCGCACGAAAGTACACCGCGGTGCGGTGACGGACTGGTATACGGAAAGCGGAACCATCCGTTCCGGCGACAGCGTAGAGATTCTATCGAAGGTAAGCGGCGATGTCCGTGACGTGCTGGTTTCCGAAAATAGCCGGGTACAGAAGGGGGATGTACTGCTGCGGATTGACAGCAGGGAATACGAATACAGCAAGAATCAGACGGAAAAAAATATCGAAATGCTCCAGGCCGAGCTCTCACAGTCCGATATCAGCCGCATGATGACTACGACACCACAGGAATACCTCGAGGGCATCGCTTCGGATGCCGACGCTGCCAGTGCCGCTCTTCAGAAGGCTGAAACCGATTTCTCAGCGATGCAGTCTCTCTACGCAAGTGGGGATGTCTCAACCAGTGATTACGAGGCCGCGAAGGCAGCCTATGATGCCGCGAAATCGCAGGCATCGCAGAGTGCGGCACGCCTGAAGGAGAGCCGGAAATATCTCGCAGAGCTGAAAAAGCAGGGGCTGGATGAAAGTAGCCTGAACGACACTTTCTACCAGAGTGAAACGACCCGTCTTAAGGCACAGATCGAGTCCGCCGAGATCGATCTCAGCCGCCTTACCGACCAGATCGCCGACTGTACGATCACCGCAGATCGTGATGGTATCGTCACCTCGCTCGCTGCAAAAAATTCCAGTATGGTCAGCGCAGGACAGACCGTCGCTGTCCTGAGCGGCAGTGGCAAACGTAAAGTGGAAGCGGATGTACTCACCGATATCGCTCCATATATTCATCCTGGGACCAAGGTGAAAACCGTACTGAAGCTACGGGGCCAGGACGAAACGGAATACGGTACGGTCGATCAGATCAATGACTTTGCCATCGAAGAAAACTCCGCCCTCGGTCTCAAGGAATACCGTGTGCATGTGCGTGCTATCCTGAACGATGCCGACACAGCGGCTGTAGAAGATATCCGTTCGAGAGAAGGCTACGGCGTCGATGTTGAATTTCTTCTCTATGAAAACGAGGATGCCCTCACCGTACCGGCCGGTGCGGTATTTGAAAGCGACGATGAGCACTATGTGTATCGCATCGAGGGTGGCCGTGCAGTGAAAACGAGAGTCAGCATCGACTACATGACTGCTACGCAGGCGATCATCTCAAACGGCATCACGGAAGGTGATGAAATCGTTGCTGTCATCGATGTCGAGAATCTCACGGATGGCGCGAAGGTCAGAAGCTAAATTCCCGCAGTATGGTCAAGGATGCCCGGAGGACAGGCAGCGGAAGCCATACGGACGTCCCTAACTGTACATCCAAGATGATTTGACGACATCTGAGAGAAACGCTAATATGAATGAGAATTTGCAGGACATGCGGCAGGAGGGCTTCTATGATTACGATTGATCTCATCACCGGTTTTTTAGGTTCCGGTAAAACCACATTTATCGAGAAATATGCGCGCTGGCTCGTCGCAAAGGGCGAGCGTGTCTGTATCCTCGAGAATGACTACGGGGCGATCAACATTGACCGTGTCCTGCTACAGGACCTTCTCGGACCGAATTGTGATCTCGAGATGGTCGTGGGTGGCGATGGGGCGGAGGCACATCAGCGTCGCTTCCGCACGAAGCTCATCAGCATGGCGATGCTCGGCTATACCCGTGTCATCGTGGAACCAAGCGGTATCTATGATGTCGATGAGTTCTTCGATACTCTCTACGAGGATCCTCTCGACCGCTGGTATGAGATCGGTTCTGTACTGACCATCGTCGACACCCAGCTCGATCCGAAGCTCTCCGAGGCATCACGCTATCTGCTCGCCTCGGAGGCCGCAGGTGCAGGTAAAATCATCCTCAGTAAGCTGCCGGCTGCTTCATCGACACCAGAAGACGCCGAAACGCAGCCGGCAGAAGACAGTGCCGCAGATATCAACGCAGGTTATCCAGATGACCACCCGGAGAGCACGATGACCTCACCGGTCGTCGACACAGAGAAGTTCCCGGCAAAAAACAGCGCTGTTGCGGATATCGACACAAAGAATGCTGCCATCGGTCAGACGCTCATGATCCTGAATCAGTCGATGGAAGAAGTGCAATGTAAGCGCCGATTCTCGTATCCGGCAGATGTCCTCGCGAAGCCATGGGACGCACTTGAGGATACCGATTTCCAGATGCTTGAAACCGCCGGTTATCAGCATGTAGGCTTCTTAAAACGAGAGATCGCAGAAGGGGATGCCTACCAGTCGCTCTTTTATATGCATTATGAAACGACGGCAGAGGACCTTCAGGCACGCGTGCTGAAGCTTCTCGAAGATCCCACCGCCGGCCATGTCCTTCGTATCAAAGGCTTCTCCAGCGGGCTTGAACTGAACGTCACGAAGGACGAGCGGCATTTCCGCCCACTTTCTGCGCCGACAGAGGACGTCATCATCGTCATCGGAGAAGGTCTCCGGAAGGAAATCGTCGCCACCTACTTCCCCGGCGCCGTCACCGTCTGACCCCGAATGCTGCAAAGCAACGAAAAATATATGTTCAGTCGGGTTTATTTCGTAAACCGGCTGGTTTTTTGAGGCGTCCACCGAGGCGCCTCTTCTCGTTTGCCTGTCCACTCCATGAACGATCTTTATGTATTCGCATATCCATCCCGCCCCATGCAGACAACTAAAAAAACGGCGCCTATTTCGTTCGAGCGGGTGATTCCCGCCATTTGGTGCATTACCATGCTGCGATGCCTATCTGCCTTGGCTTGAGCGGGTGATGCTGTATCAAAACAGTCTAAAATGAAAATGATGCTAACGGTAAGAGGGGGCTGTGGATTATAATAATGTATCAAAACAGCTCCATATGAAAATGATGCTAACGGTAAAAGCGTATCTGGAGGTCATGATGCTGCATCAAATCGGCATAAATTGAAGCTGATGCCAACAAAAATCAAGCGGGATTGAAAAGAGATGTTGGCATCAGGGAAGAACTATGCCCAAATGATGCAGCATTTTTTCCAGACTGCCCAGTCATCATCATGAGAAAACTTCAAAAAGATGCAGCAAAGGCATGTTGAGTGATGAAAACCATCATCTTCCAGTTAGCCAGAAGTTTGAGGGTTCCACATGAGCGTGGGCGGGAGCAGAACATACAAACATCCGCGTATTCAATGGGGTGGGCGAATGAGGAGCAGCCTCAAACTTCCCAAGAGAGCAATAGGGTGTCTGAAC
>CAKQWR010000106.1 GCA_934279105.1 uncultured Oribacterium sp.
CCGAATCCGCCGGTACCATCCTGAAATGGCTTCGGAAGCGGAATCGGACGAAAATTATAGAAAACAGCTTTGGTAAACTTGATTTTATCTTCAAAATCGAAAGAGTTCATGGTTCCTCTCCTTATATACTGACTTATCATATCAACTGTTGACAATATATAAGATATCCGCCTAAGAATCCTTCAAAATATGCACAAAAATCAATTTTAATTTGTGCATTTTGTACAAACGTTTCAAAATATCTGAATTTCAAAAACAGTATTTCACTTATATTTCATATGGTATTGCAAATTGAAATGTTTGCATTACACTATAGATATGTTGGATTTAATTTTCAACATATTTCAAAATAATGAACACAAACAGGCATCCGAACGGTACATCCTGTTCACTATCTTTCAATCTATGATTACGTTTTACAGAAGGAGCAAATGATGAATTTCAAACCAAGTGATATGGTTCTCCTGCACGGTGATCCTGCGGTCGCCACCTTCGACATGCTGGAGCATCTGTTTGTTGATTTAAAGCCGGAACTCGACAAGGCAAAGCTCTATGCACGTTCCTCGAGCCCGGTACTGATTGAAGCGTCCGCCGGTCCGGAACTGGAGATGATCGGACAGGCGATTCATAATGGAAGTGATCGAAAAGGAAAGTCCTATGCAGTCATTTCTTTATCCGGCCTGACAAACGAAGATCAGAATCGTATTCTTTTCGGTGACCCACGTATGGGCCGTGAAGGCGCCATCATAGACTGTAACCATGGCACACTGATGATTCAAGGCATCGATAAGCTAACACTTCCGATGCAGTCGCAGCTTGCACGCGTTATTCGAACGAAGCGCGTTGCCAGTCAGACAAATTTTGCTCAGTACCGCTATGTCGATGTGCGCATCATCGGAACCACCTCGAAGAACCTGACCGAACTTCGAAATCAGTTCCTGTTCCGCTCTGACCTGCTTTTCACCTTCCGCGCTTTGCGTATCCGTATTCCGAAGTTAAAAAACCGCCCGCATGATATTGAAAACATGCTGGAATTCTATTTCAATGATTACAATCGCGAGTATGGCATGCACCACACCCTTACGGCGCATGCACGTGAAACCATCCTGCACTACCCTTGGGACAGCAACATCATGCAGCTGAGTGCCTTCTGTGAACGTCTCGTGTTGACGGCTCCGGATGTCGTGATCCATACCGGCTATGTGCAGTCACTGCTCGCTGAGCTTTATGAACAGGATTCAGCGATCTATGTTACAGAACATTCTGCCTCGATGGAGGGCTCGACCGCGCAGGAATCCACGGTGCTTCGTCAGATTCTGAATCATGCATCGCTTTCCGAAGTGGACAGCATGCCGTCCTCACGGCCGAACACAACCGAAGCCGCCATACACTCGGAAACGACCGCTCCATCTGCACTCCTTCCGCACATACCCGAGAGCAACGACATCTACCGCGACCTCCTCGTGGCCTGCCTTCGCAAAAATAACGGAAATCGAAAACAAACTGCGCAGGAACTCGGCATCAGCACGACCACCCTCTGGCGAAAGATCCGCTACTACCATCTAGAGTGAACTCTGGATAGCAGGCACCACTCTAAGCCAGACCCACGGAAGGCAGCCGTTGAGAGCCATACGAAGAGGTCGTGAAGAAGCAAAATTGTCCCCCTTAGAACCAGTTGGAGTAATTTTTCCTTAGCACTCTCTGCAACACTGAGTTTTCATAAAGAAAACTCAGTCGTTTGCAGAGAGCCTACTGGTTCTTAGGGGGACAATTTTAGATTCTTCCGAGCTCGCAGTACTGTGCTCTCAACGGCCGCCTTCCGGGGTCCTTATTAAACGGTTATGCCTTTTCGTCCTTGTGCGCCTGCATGTACTGGTCCATCTCTTCGGCGATCATCTTTGATACGTGAACGGCATCGACGACGGTCTTCGCGCCGGTTACGACATCGCCGGAGGCGAATACACCCGGCATGGTGGTTTCACCTTCGGCATCGGTGGCGAGGGTGCCGTGCTCGTTCAGCTTGAGGCCGGAGTTGTGCTCGACGAGACGATGCTTCGGCACCTGTGAAACAGCGATGACGACGGAATCGCATGGAACGAAATGCTCGGTCTCCGGCTTCGTTACCAGCGTACCATCTTCCTGCACCTCTGTATCTACGATCATCACACCATCGTCCTTAATCGCAGTTGCGGTCGAATAGAACTCGAACTGCACACCATCAAGCTTTGCAAATTCGAACTCATCCGGAGAAGCCGTCACCTTGTCACGACGCTCATATACCGTTACGTTCTTCACGCCCTGACGGACCGCAGTACGTGCGACATCCATCGCCGAGTTTCCGGAACCGAAGATCGCCACGGACTGACCGAGATCGACCGAATCCGGATTGTTGAGATAATTGATGGCGTAATGTACATTACCGAAGGTCTCGCCTGGGATCAGCATACGACGTGGACGCCATGCACCGGTTCCGATGAAGATGGAACGGTAGCCGTCACGGAAAAGATCCTCGAGGGTAATGTTTCCGCCGATGGTGAAGTTCGGACGGAAGAGGATGCCCATCTCACGCATCTTCGTGTAGTAGCGGTCGAGGATACTATGTGGCAGACGAAACTCCGGGATGCCATAGCGCATGATACCACCGATCTTATCACGACTCTCGAAGACCGTGATCTTATATCCCTTGCTGGCCAGCAGAATCGCGATCGTAATACCGGCAGGACCGGCACCGATGACCGCTGCCTTCATGCCATTCGGCTCCGCCATCTTCAGCTTGATACGCTCGAAGCAGGAATCGGAGATATAGTTTTCGATGGAGGAAATATGCACAGGGGAGCCCTTGATGCCACGAACACAGTGCCCTTCGCACTGCTTTCCATGATTACATACGAGTGAACAAACGACAGAAAGCGGATTATTCGCAAAAAGCATCGCCGCTGCGGTCTCCAGTTCATTTTCCTTAAAGAGACGAATCATCTCCGGAATGTTTGTGTTGATCGGACAGCCCTTTCGGCACTGTGGATTCTTGCACTGCAGACAGCGATTGGCTTCTTCTAAAACATGAATCGGCATTTTAACTTCCCCCTGAATCAAATCATGATGTCATTCTTAAACGCAACTTGCTTCATCCTAATACAGAAATACGTGGATGTCATGCGTTAAATACATAACTTATGTGTCAAAAAATGAACGTTAAAGTTCTAACCTCAACGTTAATTTTATAACCTTTCCCTGAACCGAATATCAGCGCAGATCGTCGCTGAAAAACGATCTGCGCTGATGTAAAAACAGATTCTCACTCGTCCGAATAAACGCTCTATTTCGTCTTTCGGACTATGAATTTATCTTCATTATGTTTATCCAGTATTAGTGCTTGTTCATCTGCATGCCTGCCTGAATGAAACGGAACATACGGATCGCGCCCTTATAGTAGAGCGCAGACGCGTTATCGAGTGCCTCCTTCAGTGGCATCGGACCATCGACGGTCGTCATGATCGAGCTGATGCCATGGGCATAGATCTTCTCATAATCCGGACCGAGACCGCCACAGAGCGCAGCGACCGGCACCTGGTGCTTCGCACTGCGATCACCGACGCCCTGCATCACCTTACCGAAGCAGGACTGCCAGTCGGTTCTTCCCTCACCGGTCACGACGAGGTCGACACCCTCGAGGCGTGCATCGAAGTCGATGAGATCAAGCACGGTCTCGATGCCGGACTTCATCTTTGCGTGCAGGAACACCTTCAGTGCAGTGCCGAGTCCACCGGCTGCACCACTGCCCTGAATTTCATCCGGATTCACACCGAACTCACGGATGATCACATCACGATAATTCTGCATACCCCTCTCGAGACGATCGAGGATTTCCGGTGTACCACCCTTCTGCTTTCCGAAGGTATAGGTTGCACCATCCGGTCCACAGAGCGGATTCGTCACATCACACATAACCGTGAAGTGCGCCTTCTGTACTGCCGGATCGAGGCCACTCATGTCGATGTGCGCCACCTTCTCGAGGTTCTCGCCACGACCTTCCAGTACGTTACCGTCCTGATCGAGGAAGCGAATGCCGAGGGCGGAGGCGAAACCCATGCCGCCGTCATTGGTCGCCGATCCACCGATGGCGATCGCGATATCCGTGTAGCCGGCGTCGAGTGCTGCCTTCAGAAGCTCACCGGTACCATAGGTGGTCGTGTTCAGCGGGTTGCGCTTCTCTTCCGGCACCATCGGAAGTCCGGATGCGGCGGCCATCTCGAGGATCGCCTCGGTATCGGACAGCCGACCATAGAAGCCCTGCTCCATCTCCATCAGCGGGCCGTGCACCGGCACCGTGACGATCTCGCCACTTCTCGCCTTTACAACGGCATCGGTCGTACCTTCACCACCGTCCGCAACCGGCACGCCACTGGTCTCACAGCTGCCGAATACCTCACCGGCCGCCTTCGTGAGCAGCTCGATGGTCTGGTCGCTGGAGAGGGTTCCCTTAAAAGAATCCGAAGCAAAAAGTAATTTCATGTTATACCTCCTCCTGTCTTTCGACAGTCATCATTTGATCATTTTTACTGCGCCGGACGGCATAAAATCACCATACTCCGTCTCATGTATATCGTATACGCAGAATCGTATCATTTCACTGACTCGCTTAGTTAAAATCAAACAGATTGAGACCGGTTCCGGTGATCTCATCCTTCTTCCGACCGACCTGTCCGTCGATGACCGTGAGGAAAATCTCTGCCGTTCCACCGATGCGTACGGACTTCAGATGTCCGCCATACGCACGGCCATCCACATCCGCCACCGTGATGTGCACATGGAGATATGGCTTCCCATCCATCTCGGTGACACTGCCGATGATGGACGTGATTTCGAGTGGCTGATCCAGCACGGTCTCCGTGAACTTCTGTGCGCCCACGTCATAGAGTCCCATCACGAGATGATCGGCTGCACCGAGTCCGCTGATGGACGCAAGATGCACATTTTCCTTTTCACAGAGTGCTGTAATCTCCGTCATGACCTCTTCATCGCGATCCACACGTAACACAATCTGATTTCCAAATCTTCTGTAATCCATGTTGTCCTCCTCTGAATCCTCGATTCATCCCATCGTATTCTGCGAAACCGAACAGCTTCACGTTTTTCATTCCAGACGTTCTCTGCCGGATCGCACATTCATCACACCATCCTGTGCAATCGCAAAGGTCCAGTGACCTCATAGAATCTGATACTGCTTCAGCTTCCGCCACAGGGTCGTCTTACTGATTCCGAGCTTCGCAGCGGCTTTCTCCCGGCTGCCCATGCACTCGGCGAGCACCCGGACGATGCGCTCCCGCTCCATCGCCTGTACGGAAAGGACCGGTGTCCGGTGCCGGATGTCAACGGCATCTCCGCCGACGCCCATTTCTCCGACCGCAGATGCATACGCACTGCAATCGTTATGGTGCGCCGTTCCCCCTCCGGAAACGCCATATCCCGGCAGACCGATTCCATCTTCATCGTGATGTATGCCATCATCGGCTGCATCTCCGACCGCTTCCGGTCCGCCTGTTTTTCCGGAGGCCAATGCTTCTGGCCAGTAGATCATCTCATACAGTTTCGTGATGTCATCCGGACGGATACTTCGATGGTCTGCCGTGATGACGAGCCGCTCGAGGAAACTCTCCAGCTGGATACGTCCACCATACCATGGAAGCTCCGCGATTGTTTTCATTCCATCCTTCGTCAGCACATGGTAGCGTCCATACTGCTCCGCGAGACGTCGCATATAAATATCGGCGAGGAAGGGAATCTCCTCCGGCGTTTCCATGAGCATCGGAATGCGAATCGCAAACGCGATCAGACGCTCATACAGCTCCGGCAGAAGATACGGACGAAGATCTGTTTTCTTCGTCACGACGATGACGTTCCGAAACATCAGAATCTCCAGCAGCTTTTTCTGCGAACGCAGATCGAGATGCTCGATGAAATTGATTTGAAGCGTTCCCTTCGCGGCATCGTTCATTTTTCCGAGACGCCCGAACAACGCCTCATAAGCTGACTCTCCGGCGATGCAGTCGTACTCTACGAGCTTCTCCTGTGAATGCTTCGACTTGTTGTGCATGGCGTTTGCAAAGGCACGGTAGAGTCGCCCTACCGGCTCGATGAGAAGCTTCGGACAGTCCGTTTCCGAGAATTTCTCCGCCAGCGTCACCGCAGCCTGCATACGTTCACTGATATACGGAAAATTCACAAACGACGAGGTCTTTCTCTGCGTTTCGGTCGTTCGGTACGTCGCATCGGGAAGACCGCCGTTTCCGTCAAAGGTCGCCGCAAGCTGAAAGGCCTCCTTGATGGCTGCCTCGACCGCATCCTCGGTATTCGTGATAAATATAGAAGGAATCCCTGCATCATCCGCGACGGTCAGCACCGTCTGTCCCCCGATGATGAGGTCTACCTTATCTTCGATTGCCTGCATGGCTGCCGGTCGCAGCAGCTCCGGATTCTGCACGAAATACTCATGCAGATGCACCCCGCACTGCTCATCGAGCCCAGACATATCACAGGCCATGTTCTTAAACGTGACTATGGCGATATGCGGATGCGATTTATGAACGACGCGCTTCGCACGCTCGAGCATATCCATCACCGCCTGTCTGGTCAGCACGATTTCCACTACCGGGATGTCCGTGTACTGCTTGATGATCGTCGCCTGCAAGCCACGCGCGATGATGATATCTGCACCCTGATTGATCGCCTGCCGTGCCTCCATCACCGCCCGCTCCGACTCGATGACCTTCATCAGAAATAGACGCTTCTGCTGCTCCTGCAGCACATCATGCGTCAGACGAAACAGCTCATCATTCGGAACCAGCAGTGCGATATTGGCCACGGCATACCTCATTTCAATTCATTTTGTTTCAACTTATTT
>CAKQWR010000107.1 GCA_934279105.1 uncultured Oribacterium sp.
CCGCCAGGATCTCATCGGAAAGCAGACACTCAGCACAAACGAAAAGTACTACATCGCAGACCACGGTATCCGCGAGGCTGTTTTCGGCGGCAATATGCGGGATATCAACCTGATTCTGGAGAACATCGTCTTCCTCGAGCTTCTTCGCCGTGGCTACCATGTCACTGTCGGCAGGTCCGGCACCCGGGAAGTCGATTTCGTCTGCGACCGGCATGGCGAAAAGCTCTATATCCAGGTCACCTACCTCCTGGCAAGCGAAGAAACCATCGCCCGCGAATTCGGCGTTTATGACAGCATCCGGGACAACTACCCGAAATACGTCGTCTCCCTCGACGAATTCGACATGAGCCATAACGGTATCAAGCACAGAAACATCCGCGATTTCCTCCTCGCAGAAAGCTGGGAATAATTAAAAGCGCTGACCTGCCACCACGCAGATCAGCGCTTTTCCTTATATATCAAGCCAATGCAGTCTCCTTTACTGCCGTCTCCGCCCGTGTTTTATACGCCCACGATGCGTATCAGTGCATCCTGCTTAACTTTCGAAAAATTCACGCCCATACACTGATTGTCAAGTCTCGCAAAGATGATATAATTATGATAGATTTATGATATCCAGTAAAAGGAGGTGTCCCTATGATTAATATCCGCCCGGTTTCCGATCTCCGAAACAAATTCCCTGAAATCGAAGAAACTGTATTAAAAACCAATTCTCCTGTCTTTCTCACCAAAAACGGTTACGGTACCATGGTTCTTATGAGCGTAGAGCAGTACTCTGCTTTAACCGACAATATCGAGCACAAGTTAGACGAAGCAGATGCTGTCGCCGCAAAGTCCGACGTTCGATATTCCGCATCCGATGTTTTCGACAGGGCGAGGAGATTCGTAAGTGAACCAAAACGAGTATAAACTGTCCTTTCTCCCGCTATTCGAAGATGATTTAAACGAAATCACAGGTTATATCGTCAATCATCTGCAGAATCCATCTGCTGCTCTTCAGCTGATTGATGACATTGAAATCGCCATATACAAAAGGCTGACTTGTCCGCTCGCTTTTGCGCCTTACGTCTCATCTAAAGATCGCTTATACCCATATTACCGCATCAACGTAAGAAATTTTTCCGTCTTCTACGTCGTCATTGGTGACACCATGGAAGTTCGTCGCATCCTCTATGCCAGACGCGATCTGGATTCACTATTAGATTAAATTCATCTAATCAAAGCGCTGACCTGCCCCCCTGCAGATCAGTGCTTTTCCCTTATCTGGCATGCCAATGCAGGCTCCTCTACTGTCGTCTCCGCCCGCTCTCGTCAAACGTCCGCTTCAGTTCCTTCTGCACGTACACCACAGTTCCGAACAGCACGCAGAACTGCGCAAGCACCATCACCAGTGCCAGCATCCCGAGGGTTTCCTCGGCGGCCTTCGCAAATGGCAGCTGCACAAGCACGGACAGCGCCAGCGAGATCCATCCAGTTTTCCACCATACCTTCCCGCAGCACGCATGCGCAAACGCCCATGTATCCGCATTCTTCATGGAGAGCGCCGTCCGAAATCCGACCCAGCGCGAAATACTCCTCGGCGGACACGTCTTCATCATGTACCCACCGAAAAGCATAACCGCCGGAATGATCAGATTCACTATGAAAATTTCTATGTATTCCAGCATTTGCTCACCTCTTACGCCTCGATCTTCACGGCGTTTTCCTTCACTTCCTGGATCTTCTGCAGGATTTCTGTTCTCCGCTTCGGATCAAACAGCTTGATGAAGCTCACCGGCTTATCAAACGGCGGCTTCATGAGGTCGGTGTTCTCCATATAACCGTTATTCTCGATATAACTGATGATTTTATTCACAAACGCAATCTGCTTCTGATTCAGCGACTGGTCATTGATAAACTCAGAGAACACCGCCATCGCCGCGTCGTGATCGAGCTTTGCAATCTTTCGGATCAACAGACCGAACGGCGTATCCCCATACGCCTTTTCATAGTCCTCCTTATTGCCCAGTTCCTCCGTCAGAACACGCTCCAGTTCCTCATAATCGCCGCTCGTAAGCGGGATATTATGCGTCAGCTTATGAATGGAAATCGCATTTCCATGGTCATTGATATATCGATTCACCTTCTTCTTGTAATCGACGAAATCATACGCCGGTGCCAGCTGATCACCTTCTTTTCGGTCAATGATGCTGTCCGCAAGTGTCGTGTAAATCGGCTTCGCACTTCCGCCACCGGTCAGGAACTGTATCAGATCCCGGAGCTCCTGACGCGCATTTTCGATTTCGAGCACATCATTCCTGAGCCAGAAATCATCCGATCGTACCTTCTTGATGACCGGCAGCTTCGCATTGACCTGCGGGATACTGATTTTTTTCGCCAGCATCTCACAGATGTTTACCAGTTGATCCTTCAGATGTGGAAACAGCGCAGTTCCGTCCATATCCTGCAGCATCAAGTTGTACATAAAGTTATCGAAACGCTTCGCCGACTCATCCTTTTCTTCGATATGCACGAGCGGTGCGATTTCGCGGATAAGCTCTGTCTGCATTTCATCCGAAATAAACTGATATACGTCCAGATTCTTATAGTTTTCCACATATTTCAGATGGGTATGCACAGACACCAGATCGATATTCAGCGCACTCACGAGCCGCTGGCAGTCGGTCACCAGCAGCTGCCTCCACGCCTGGAATCCTGGCTCCGCATACGCTTCTGTCTGCAGATGCTGTGTCAGCGCAATCTTCTTGATAAAGATCATTTCCGACAACGTTCTCGTTTCAGAGCCGGCATATCCTTCTTTATGCGTCTCGAAAAATTCAAAATTTCCACAATAATCAAAAATCAAAAACCGACGTTTTCCTTCGTATTCTCCGTCAATCCGATCCGTGCACATAAGATGCGGGCAGAGGCGTGTACCACGTCCAATCATCTGCCAGAATTTCGTTTTCGATTTCACCTGCTTAAAGAACACCAGGTTCAGTACTTCCGGTACGTCGATACCGGTATCCATCATATCGACCGACACCGCGATCTGCGGATCCTTCTCTGGATTCCGGAAATCATCGATGATCGTCTGTGCGTAGGCATCATCACAGATGACACGTTGCATAAACGTCCCTCTATAATTCGGATAGAGCTTATTAAAACGCTCAAGTATAAACTCCGCATGAAGCTTGTTCTGTGCAAATATGATGGTTTTTCCGATTTTTTCTCCACCCTCGATCTTGATGCCACGTTCCATCAGATCCTGTAAAACGATATCTACAGTGGTGGTATTAAAGAGAAACTTATTCAGTGCTGCGGATGGTATAAAATCCGGCACATTCATACCATTTCCTATAAACACATCATCCAGCCGTTCCTGATCCTTTTTCGAGAGCTGACTGTAGGTGATGCCATTCTCGAGGAATTCGGTTTTGACCTTATAGTTGTAGTAAGGTACCAGCACATGATCTGTATACACAGCTGTTTCATAATCATATGCATAGGTCGGGACCTCATTCTCCATCTCGAAGAAGTCATAGGTATTCCGGTCGACCTCCATCTTCGGTGTCGCCGTCAGGCCCACTAAAATCGCATCGAAATATTCGAAAATCGCACGATATTTTTTAAAGATACTACGGTGCGACTCGTCGATGATGATCATGTCGAAATGCGCCGGTGTAAACAGTCGATTTCCATCATTACTTCGGCTGTCATCGATGGCATTCAGTATCGTCGGATAGGTCGAGAACACAATTCTTGCGTTCCTATCATCTTTATTGGAGCAAAGATTGCAAAGCGTCATGTTCGGAAGGTATTCCTTAAAAGAGTCCTTCGCCTGCTTTACAAGCGCGGTACGATCTGCGAGGAACAGCACATTGGTCACGTATCCACCACGGCTGAACACGTCGACCAGAGAAGCTGCTGTTCTGGTCTTTCCGGTACCGGTCGCCATCACCAGCAGATTCTTTCGGAATCCCTGCTTCACATGGTCGCAAACAGCACGAATCGCTTCCTTCTGGTAGTAACGATTCGTGATCTTATCATCGATGGCGATTGCATCCAGCTCCTGATGATCCGAACGACGATTGATCAGTCTCTGCAGATCGTCCTTGCTGAAAACGCCATACACCTTCCGCTGCGGTCCGCTCTTATCATCCCAGAAGTACGTCTCGAAGCCATTGGTCGTAAACATAATCGGCCGACGACCATACTTCCGCTCTAAACAATCTGCATACAGAACACACTGCTTTCGGCCAATGTTGGGGTCCTTACTTGTGCGCTTCGCCTCTACAACAGCGAGTGGCAGCTGGTCCTTTCCCATCAGGACATAATCGCAGAATCCATCCTGTCCGATCTGTCCCATCATATCGTCTACCGGAAATTCCTGTATGACATCCTGATCGATGCCGGTCAGCTTCCATCCCATCAGCTTCAGATCGAGATCGATATATTTTTTACGTGTACGGAACTCAGAAATATCCTCCGCCTTAAAGTTCCGCACCTTTTCATGCTCTTCTTTTTCCTTCGTATATTGCTCGGACATTTCAGCGATCTTTGCACGAAGCTTTTCGATCTCCGAATCCTTTTCGTTCAGCAGACTTTCCTGCTCTTTGATCTTCTTCGTATCGATGATTACCTTTTCAGCCGGTATCTTCGACTCATCAAATGAACGCTCTTCATAATTCGTTCCATAGCAGTAATCGATCCATTCGATGAACTCGAAAAGACCATGAAGAGAGGTTACGGCATCTCCGGCAGAGACACTCTTTTCCGTATGGACTGCAAGGTTCCCCAGTTTAATAATGTATGGAAGTTTTCCCCATGTATTCGAATCTACCGCGAAGCGAAATGTCGGCTCATGGATCAGCGACTGTAAATTATCCTTATAGGGCATCATCATGGAAAAGTCCGCAGAATATACCCACTTGACCGCAAGCTCCAGAGCCTTTCGTGAGCCGATGGCACACATCGCCGGAGAGGTGGCAAATACCTTCTCCGCTTCAATCGCCGCCGGTGCAAATAACGCATATTCCTGTTTATCTTTGAGAAATTCAAAATTTGACATCTTCCATTCCTCCGATACAAACCGCTTACTTATCCTGCTTTAATAACTCCTTCAGCGCGCCGAGCTCCTGCTGGATCTCTGCTTCCAGCGCCTCAATCTTCCCAAGGATGACATCGGTTGGTTCATACTCAACCGCCTGGTACTCGACCTTCTTATATTTGTTGATGGATAAGTCGTATCCATTCTCCACGATCTCGCTCTTCGGCACGAAGAAGCTCTGCTCTGTACGCTCGCGGCCTTTCTCGCCCTCCGGATTTCGGAAACGGGCGATGATATCCGGGATATCATTCTCCTTGACTTCCGAGCGCTTATCGTCGAGGCTGAAGCCATCTGCCTTCATATCGTAGAACCAGACATCCTCCGTTCCACCGGCACCCGTCTTCGTGAAGACAAGAATCGCCGTCGATACACCCGCATACGGCTTAAACACACCGGACGGCATCGAAATCACCGCCCGCAACTGATGATTCTCCACGATTTCCTTACGAATCTGCAGGTGCGCCTTACTCGAACCAAACAGTACGCCGTCCGGTACGATGCAGGCACACTGGCCACCCTTTCGAAGCATACGAAGGAACAGTGCCAGAAACAGAAGCTCCGTCTTCTTCGTGTTCGTCACTGCCTTCAGATTATCATTGATACTTTCCGCATCCACGGTGCCCTTAAATGGCGGATTTGCCAGGATGATCGAGTACTTCCCGCTGATCTCATTCTGCTTCGAAACACTATCCTTATAATCGATCTCCGGATTACTGATGCTATGCAGCATCAGGTTCATCGCCGCGATACGAAGCATCGTACGGTCCGTATCGAATCCGGTAAAGGCGGTACTTTCGTACTTCTTCCACTGTTCCTCGGTCATCGTGCTCTCATAGTTTGCACGGATGCTCTCAGCGGCCGCCACCAGAAAACCTGCCGAACCACACGCCGGATCGCAAATTTCGTCATCCGGTGTCGGCTGTATCAGCTCCACCATCATCTTGATGATGTGCCGCGGTGTTCTGAACATGCCGACTAATCCAGCGGTCGTCAGCTTACCCAGCATATACTCATAGAGATCACCCTGCATATCCATATCGGTGACATCATGCTCGTAAAGATCATCGAGACCGGTGATCACCTTCTGAAGCACCTGTGGCGTCGGAATCAGGAACATCGCATCTTCCATGTATCTGGCGAATGCCGTTTTATTCTCGTTTTCATCATCCTCTTCAACGACTGGTAACATCTCACCATTCGCATCGAAGTCCGGAAGATGACCGTTTTTCATCTTCTTGACGGCCGGAAAAATACGCTGCGACATCGTCTCAAAAATCGTGCTGGCATCCTTATCCTTGAACTTACTCCAGCGCATGGACTGCCCAACTGCCGACGCCGGGAAAATATGCTCCATCTGACTACCCGTCATATTCTCGAACGCCTCAGTTTCCAGCTCCTTCTCGTCCAGAGACCGAATGAACATCAGATACGTCAGCTGCTCGATCACGGTAAGCGGATTCACCACGCCGCCCGCTGCCATATCATCCCAGATCTTATCTACTTTATTTTTAATCGCTCCTGTAACCATCTCGGTCTCCTTCTTTTCCTCTAATTATAATCGTATCTATCATATCGACAAAAGCTTATTTGTCAGCCTGTTTTTTGCTATAAATCCGACATGCTGTGCATCAAGCAATTTTGATTTGT
>CAKQWR010000108.1 GCA_934279105.1 uncultured Oribacterium sp.
GAGAATGTTGGCATAAAGCAGGATATGTTTGCAAAATTAGATGAAATGTTGCCGGTTGATGTGCCGATTTGTTCTAATACTTCTGGACTCCGTATCACTGATATCAGCGCAAAATGTAAGCATCCAGAGCGTACCGTAACAACACATTTTTGGTTACCTGCACATCTTGTGCCACTGGTAGAAGTGGTTATGGGAGATAAGACTGATGAAACGATTGCGGTAAAGGTAAGAGACGAGCTTCGGAAATGGAAGAAGTCGCCAGTACTGGTTCGGCGAGATTTACCAGGGCAGTTAGCAAATAGAATCTTCCAGGCTATTATACGTGAGGCCATTGACATTGTGGGTTCTGGTCTTGCAACGGCAGAGGATGTTGATACGGCTATCAGCTGTGGTATGGCGATGCGTTTCCCTGTTTGGGGACCATTAATGCATCTTGATGATATCGGACTTCAGCTCGGTCTAGACGTGCAGGATTCGGTTCTTCCAAGTATTTGCGCAGATAAGCACTCTGGTGCATATATTCAGAATCTGGTCAAGAATGGAGATTTAGGAGCAAAGACTGGAAAGGGCTTCTATGATTGGACCAAGATGGACGTTCTAAAATGTGAGGAAAAGCGTAATCAGTTTATCATTGAGGCAGTTAAGGTAAAGACGAAACTTGATGAAGAGATTGATGTTAGAAAATAAATGATATGCGGGCCGGACTTGCCAGAAATGACTGGTCCGGCTTTTTGAGATTTTGAGGATATAAAAAGCAAGAAAATAGAGTTAGAGGAGAGTAGGTGTATGAAACAGTATTTTTGTCTTGGAAGCTATACTGAGCCAATTTTATTTGGAACCGGTGAGGTTTTTCAAGGAAAGGGAAAAGGCGTTTATATTTGCAGTTTTGAAGACGGAGAAATCAAAAGGATAAGTAGCCTCGAGGTGCGTAATCCATCATTTGTTTGTGTGGATGAGAAACAGAAAAAAATATACGCTGTGAATGAGATGAAAGAATATCTCGGCGAGTTTGGTGGTGGTGTTACACAGATTTCGTATGATGAGAAGGGAGAGATGACTTCCGAATTCACAGATAACACAGGCGCGACGGATCCGTGTCATATTATTGTTTCGCCGGACAGAAGATTTGTTTCGATTGCGAATTTTGCGTCTGGGGCAGTAACAACCTATGGACTTGATGAAAATGGCTGTATAAACACAGAGAAACACGTGTATCAACATGAAGGCCATAGTATTCATCCTAAACGTCAGCAAGGACCTCATGCGCATAGTACAATTTTTACACCTGACGGAAAGTATATGCTTGTGCCAGATTTAGGGATTGATACAGTGAAGGTGTATACATATGAGAATGATATAAATGGACAGATCGATGCCTGCCCTGATAAAGACTTGAAGGTGGCTGCTGGAAACGGACCGCGATTTGGCGAGTTTCATCCGAATGGAAAGGATTTTTATCTGATTAATGAAATCGGATCACGCGTAGAGCATTATACCTATGAGGATGGCACCATGATCTATAGGGATGGAATCGGTACACTTCCGGAAGGCTTTCCTAAGGAAGAGAATATATGTTCTGATCTACATATTACACCAGATGGAAAATATTTATATGCATCAAATAGAGGACATGATAGTCTTGTTGTATGTTCGTTTAAGAAAGATGGTAGCCTAAATATAGTAGAGACTATCTCCTGTGAAGGAAAAACACCTCGCAATTTCGCAATCGATCCGACAGGGGAATATATTTTAGTTGGCAATCAGGATAGCGATACGATTGTCACCTTCCATATAGAAGAAGACGGTTGCTTGAAGAGAGTATCAACTTATGGATTTGGTTCTCCTGTTTGTATTCAGTTCTTTAAAGAAACGATATTTGACTAAAATAATGTATAGCTGTAGTCTTTTAAGAATGGTGCAAAGATTGTACTATGAATATATTATAAAACACAGTCCGAAGAAAGGAATCCGCTGAAACCGGAGAGAATAGGTATGGGAAAGAGGATTACATGGTTTGATATGATTTCTCCGAAAGAAAGAAAACGGCAGGAGGAAGATTATAATCATAAAATATTTCCGTTCGGTATCGCGCAGAGAGATACGGAATTGGAGTTACTGAAATACTTGATTCCAGATAAGAAGCCAGCGGATTCTCTGTACCAAACTGTACTCTTAAAAGAGATTTTCTTAGAGTCGTCTTTTCAGAAGAGTGATGAAACGTTTGATGCAGTTATTACAGACGAGCGAATCATTGAAGATTTGCAGGAATGGGGGAAAAATAAACTGGTTCAAAAGTATACAGTAATTGAACAAAACTTACTGAAAGCATTTGCATGGAAATGCCTTCGTATTTGTGGACTTAATGATTTTCCAAATGCCACGGATGTGTTTGAATGGATTAATACGAAGGAAAGCCAAATATAGAGTGATCTAAGCCGCTGAATGATCTTTTTAGTTAGGTTATTCAGCGGCATTTTAAATTGGACAAGATGCGATTTACGGAGTATGTGTACTCTTAATGCTGACATGAAAAATGTTCGCAATACGAGCGAGTCATGCTTGCTGACATTATATTTTTCTGGATTTGACGCAATAGTGATTTTTCGAAAGATTTGACATTATATGTGTTTGACAAATCAGAGGATTCCGAAAATCTGACATTAACTTTTTTTCGCAATGTGAAGGAAGTCGGGAATCTGACATTAACTTCGAGTACGCTTTGACACAATGGAGCCTCTGAATAGGAAACGACATTATCAAAATATAATGCCGTTTTGGGCGAGTTAGAGCTATGGTGTGAAAAGCCGATATTTCAGATTGCAATTCTTGTGTTGCCAGAAAAAATATAATGTCGAAATGAATAATTCGGCGCTATTGCGAAAATCTTTGCCACGTATACTCCATCAGAGGCTTATCCACCGGTATCTTATAGGTGCCGCGAAAATCTTTGCCACGCGTGCGCCATCCTGCCTCATATTTGACACATCTCTGCCTGTATTTTATTATTTTACTAAAGATTTTGTGATTGATTTCGCGGGCTTTCACAGGAGCTGTTTGCTTTCAGCCACGGTTTCAAACGCCAGATATGGGAATAGCTTCTCGTAAGGTATGGAGATGCTTGCGTTCAGATATGGTTTTAAATTCTTCTGAAATGCAATCCGGGTGTGGATAGGTTGCAGAAGTATCCGTAACAGTCAGAGCTCTTCCGAATAAAGCGCGAGTGGAAGCATACTATCGAATAGGGGAATACTGAGATGGGAAATGAGCGAGTGGAGAAGGCAGATGAAAAGCTCCTCTGGAACCTGAATATTAACGATCGTAATCCGCATGGGATCTGTGTGATTCATGTGCTGCTTGATGAGGGCGGAGCACCGTATGATTGGTGCTTCGACTACTGTAATCCTGCGCTTGCAGAGGCGGAGGGCTTCACGCCGGAAGAGATTATGGGGAGACACTATTTCGAATTGCATCCGAAAAGTAGTCGAGAGTGGCTTCCTTATTATTATAAGGCGGCATACGAGGACACGTATCAGGCGTTCGATGTCGTGGCGAAGCAGTCGGGAACCTACCTGCGCATCGAGGCCCTGCCGACCGGGAAGACCGGCTACTGTATGTGCGTGCTCTATAATATTCAGAAGGAAATCGCCGAGAAGGAGAAGCAGAATCAGGAGCTGCAGGCGATGTATCAGCAACTCGAGAATGAGAAGAAGGTGCTGGATCAGCTGTGCACGGATTATACAGCCGTGTATTATGTGGATCTCGAGACGGGTGGATTCCATATCTGGCATCTGGCGCAGGGGTGCAATGCGTATGAGATTCTCGAACGGAATTTCGAGAGCTTCGATCAGCTGGCGGATGCCTATCTCGATACGTATTTTTATCCGGAGGCACGGGAGAAATTCAGGGAGTGGTTTCGTGTGGCCCATCTTCGGGAGCTGCTGCAGGAGACCGCGCGTATCGTCAAGCATTATGAAAGTATGCCGACGCCGGCAGGGCAGCAGTACTTCGAAGTGCAGGTCGTTCGGGTCTATGATGAACACGGAAAGATCCATGCGCTGATCGGTTTCCGCTGCATCGACGAAATCATGCGACGGGAGACGGCCGTGCAGAAGGAGCTGAAGACGGCGCTGGATCAGGCGCAGCTTCGCTATGAGATTATTTCGGCGATTGCGAAGGCGTATACGACGATTATCCGAATCAATCTCACAACTGATACGGCAGAAGAGATCGCTACCGAAGGCTATACGCGTGAGCTGATGATGTACGAACATAGCATATCGACAGGCTTACAGAGGGTGTGTAATCAGCTCGTTGATCCGGACTATCGCGAAGCGGCGAGCCACTTCATGGATCTGTCTACCCTCGCCGAGCGGATGGAGACGGAGGAAATTCTCGATACCGAGTATAAAATGTGCGATGGAAGCTGGCATCATCTTTCATTTATCGTGAAAAAACGAGATGAAGCAGGCCGTGTCACAAATGTTCTGTGCGCGATTCGAGGCATAAGTGAAACAAAGCGGCGAGAGCTCGAGCTTGTATATCAGGCGGCTGCGGCGAAGCGGGAAGGTGAGATGAAGGCGCGATTCCTTGCGAATATGAGTCACGACATCCGGACACCGCTGAACGGCGTTATCGGCCTCGTGAACCTGGCAAGTCAGTATCCGGAGAATCTCGAGATGCTGACGAAGATTCGTGCGAAGGAGAAGGAAACCTTGCAGTATCTGGTGTCGCTCGTAAGCGATGTCCTCGATATGAATAAGATCGAGAGCGGAGAACTCGAAGAGCGGGAGCTTAATTTCGATGTAGTCGACGCCCTCGTGGAAATCAATAAAATCGCAGAAGCGAGAGCGGAGGAGAAGGGCATCCACTATGATGTCGCATGGAAACTAAAGGATATTCGCTATCCGGCGCTTCGGGGAAATCCGGTTTATCTCGGACGGATACTGAGGAATATTGCGGACAATGCTATCAAGTTCAGTGCGCCTGGTACGACGATTCGTGTGTGGGCGGAGGAGCTGTGCACGGAGACCATAAGCTCGGATCCGGTATCCGGTATGACGCCGGGGGATTCTTCAGAGACAGTGAAGAACACTGCTCCGGAGACGGTCCGTATGCGTTTCATCTGTCAGGACCAGGGCTGCGGTATGAGTGAAGAGATGCTTCAGCGCGTCGGTATGATGTTTACACAGGGCGAGGAGACGAGCCGGACACAGTATGAGGGCACGGGGCTCGGTCTGGCCATCACGAAGAAGCTGGTGGAGCGCATGGGCGGCATGATGCACATCGAGAGTGAACAGGGCGTCGGCACACGGGTGATCATCGAGATTCCATTTGCCATCGGTGAGGAGAGTGAAATCCACGAAGAATCGCAGGCGTTGGATAAGGTTTCGCTGAAAGGTCTTCGTGTACTACTGGCCGAGGACAACGCACTCAACATGGAAATTGCGACCTTCATGCTGGAGAACCGGGGAATCGAAGTGACGCCGGCGAAGGACGGTCAGGAGGCAGTGGATATTTTCGAGAAATCTGCACCGGGCTACTTCGGCGCGATCTATATGGATATCATGATGCCGCGCATGAACGGCCTCGATGCGACGCGTGCGATTCGTGCGATGAAACGTCGGGATGCCCGCGTGATTCCGATTATTGCGATGTCGGCCAATGCTTTTTCCGACGACATCATCACGAGCCGTCTGGCTGGTATGAGCCGACATCTTGCGAAGCCGCTCGATGAGGAAAGTATGATTCTGGCGCTCCGGCAGTGCATATCGGACAGCAGCACCCTGAAGCTGACAGAAGACCTGTAGAGTGCTCGATATGCGATGGATACAGCGCTGTGATATCGCCGCTGCTCATCGATTGTATAAAAACAAGTGCTTTCACAGGGCTGGCATGACATTTGAATCGTGCTATAATTGTAAACAGATTGTAAAAGGTATGCATATCTATAGATTTATAGATATGCATACTTTTTGTTTCGATGTCTATATTTTCTGCGTATCGAGAAGCCATTTACTATTTTTTATCGGATTCGGAGACGTTTTATGAATCAGAGCACAACTGTAAAAAAGAAAACCACTACCCGTGATATGACGACGGGCAACATCGCGAAGGAAATCATGCTGTTCGCACTGCCGCTGATGTTCGGTAACATCTTCCAGATGCTGTACAACACGGTGGACTCCATCGTCGTCGGCAACTATGTCAGCACGGAGGCACTCGCCGCCGTCGGTGCCACCACGATGATCGTGAACATGGCCGTATTCTTCTTCAACGGCTTCTCCATCGGTGCCGGTGTCATCATCGGTCGCTACTTCGGCGCGAAAAACATGGAGCGGCTCCACGATTCCATCGAGACGACCATGGCCACCACCTTCGTGTGCTGTGTACTCTTCACCATCATCGGTATTTTCGGTGTACCGTACATGCTGGATTTTATGGCGACGCCGGACGACGTTATGACAGACGCCAGCATCTACCTTCGCACCTACTTTGCGGGCATCGCCGGACTTCTGATCTACAACATCGGCTCCGGTATCCTGCGTGCCGTCGGTGACACCCGCCGCCCACTGTACTTCCTGGTACTGACCTCCGTCTTAAACATTGTCCTCGACCTCCTGTTCGTCCTGCAGTTCCACCTCGGCATCTTCGGCGTGGCCCTCGCGACGATCATCTCGCAGTTCATCTCTGCGGCGCTCACGCTGCT
>CAKQWR010000109.1 GCA_934279105.1 uncultured Oribacterium sp.
GCCGGCATCCAGGCAGATATCAAGACCATGCTCGCAAATCACGTGTATGCGATGAGCGCGATTACGGCATTGACTGCCCAGAATACGACCGGCGTAAAAAGTATTATGGAGTCGACCCCTGAATTTTTAAAGGACCAGCTCGATATGATTTTTACGGATATCTATCCGGATGCAGTGAAAACAGGAATGGTTTCCTCTGGAAGTCTCATCGAGGTGATCGCAGAGAGACTCACGTTCTACAAAGCCAGGAACATCGTGGTGGACCCGGTGATGATCGCCACCAGCGGGGCGAAGCTCATCAGCGATGACGCAGTGGATACACTGAAGTCAAAACTGCTTCCGCTCGCAACGCTGATCACACCGAATATTCCGGAGAGTGAAGTGCTTTCCGGGATGACGATTCGCAGCTCCGAGGATATGGTGGAGGCGGCGAAGCGGATCCACGCGGCCTTCGGCTGTGCCGTTCTTACGAAGGGCGGACATAGTCTGGACGATGCAAATGACGTGCTTGTAAACGGAGAGCAGGTGAGCTGGTTCCGCGGAAAGCGAATCGAGAATTCGAATACGCATGGCACCGGCTGCACGCTGTCCTCTGCGATTGCGTCGAATCTGGCGAAGGGATATGATCTCGAAACATCCGTACAGTATGCGAAGAATTATATCTCCGGCGCACTGAACGCGATGCTGGATCTCGGAAAGGGCAGCGGTCCGATGGACCACGGCTTTATGATCGAGGGCGATTATTCGGCATCTGTCTGAGCAGACAGCACGCGATGTTGTTGATCGGACCCAGTTCGATCCGCTGAGCACATAGTGTGATGTAACGCGCAGGCAATACGATACAAGCCTCATGAGACGATGAAGTGAACCATCCTTCGGCGATTCTTAGGATTGAAAAGGAGATTCAAAATGCGTAACGAAAATTCTGCTGCAGCAAGTGTAGCAACAACAAGTGTAAACACAAAGAAATTGGCGCTCGCGGCTGTATTTGCCGCAATCGCGGTGGTCGGCTCGACCTTCTCCGTGCCGGTCTTCGGTTCGAAATGTGCGCCGGTACAGCACCTCGTGAATGTGCTGTGCGCGGTATTTCTCGGCCCGGGCTATGGCGTGGCTGCAGCCTTCGTCGCGAGCGTAATTCGTAACCTGATGGGCCTCGGCTCGCTGCTTGCGTTCCCAGGCTCCATGTGCGGTGCCTTCCTGTCCGGCTATCTCTATAAGAAGCTTCGGAAACTTCCGGCAGCCTATGTCGGCGAGATTTTCGGTACCGGTATCATCGGCGGTATTCTGGCGTATCCGATAGCTGCCTTCATCATGGGCAACACAAAGGCGGCGATGTTCACCTTCGTCGTTCCGTTCCTGGTGAGCACCTGCGGTGGCACGCTGATTGCGGTGATCATCACCGTGGCACTGAGCCAGACCGGCTTCCTGGAGCGCGCAAAGGAAATGCTGAAGTGACGGGCGCCGGTGGGCGGATATGGATTTCTGTAAACGAATTTCTGTGGACGGCGCCGGATGGAGACATGCCCCCAGGACGCAATAGGGCAGGAATGAGGATGCACGAATGATCGACGAACGGTTTGAAAAACAGATCTACACATGGATGAATGCGTTAAAGAGTGACGCGCCGCTTGTGCACTCCATTACGAATTATGTGACGGTCAATGACTGTGCGAATGCGCTTCTGGCCATCGGGGCGCGTCCGGTTATGTCGCATGATCTGCGCGAGGCGGCAGAAATCACCCGTGGCAGTCAGGCACTCGAACTGAATCTGGGGGCCACGGAATACATCGATGCGATGTTTCTGAGCGGGCAGGCGGCACGAGAGAAAGGCATCCCGCTCGTCATCGATCCGGTGGGGATCTCCGGCTCCACCTTTCGCCGCGAGACGCTTCGTCGCATGATTCCGGAGCTTCAGCCGACGACCATCCGTGGAAACTACTCGGAGATCCAGGCCCTGCTTGCCAATGCAGGTACCGGCACGGGGGTGGATGCAATCGTTGATGCGGCACATCCGGCACGCTTCGGAGCCGAGCTTGCGGACGCAATGCAGGCATATCTTCAGAAACTTAATTTTTCGATGGTGCTTGTCGCATCCGGACGGGCGGATATCATCGTTTCACGAGATGCTCGCTGTTTTGTGCGAAACGGCAGCCCGCGCATGTCACGCGTGACTGGCACCGGCTGCATGGCGACGGAACTGATCGCCGCGTTTCAGGCAGTGGCTTGTAACGAAGAAAATGCTGCTTTCCGCGCCACGGTGCTGGCGACAGTCTGCATGGGCATCGCCGGGGAAATCGCAGAGGAAATGGCGCCACGTGGCAGTGGCAGCTATCACATCGCGCTGCTGGATGCACTATCCACGATGACCGCGGAAGAAATCGTAGATCGTATTTCGCTGGCGGAGTGACAGCTATTGACGTTGACGCCTTATTCTGAATTTACATCGTTTCGATGGAATGTTGACCGTAGTGCGATATTCTACAATTTAGCATTGCTACGATGTAATGCAACTTTGGCTGCCGAAATTATATTGTGTAAAAATGAAGACTAGGTGTAATGCTGATTTTAATAAATCATCGCAATCGTAAATATCCGGTAATGCTGAATTCGACATTACCGGATATTTGTGATTTTCGGACAATGTAGTTTTTTGAAACCTGAGCGGATTGTTAAAGCAGGTAAAAAGTCAATGCTAAAAAAGACACATGAACAAGACATGATGCACGCGTCCCAAAATAGCTGGTAAGTGTAAGTGTAGTTATCAGATAGACCTGTACGAAGAAAATATGAAATGAAATTATACGAAAAATAACCATTTCTCGCCATTTATAAACACTTATTATTTTAAAAATAACCGTAGATTAACGTACACACAGATTCTTCTGAATCTGTGTTTTTTGTTGTGAAAAACGATTGACAAGTCCGAAATATGGTTGTAAAACATGGAGAATTTCAAAAATTTTTCAACTAATGGGGGTTACTTGTATGAACACACTTGCTATCGTATTGATTGCAGCGTTATGTCTCATAGCGGCCTACACGCTTTACGGACGCTGGCTCGCGAATAAGTGGGGCATCGATCCGAAGGCGAAGACACCGGCCGTTAAATATGAAGATGGTGAGGATTTCGTTCCGACCGATGGCTGGACGGTATTCAGTCATCAGTTTTCATCGATCGCAGGTGCAGGTCCTGTCACCGGTGCGATTCAGGCAGCTGCGTTTGGCTGGCTTCCGGTTCTTCTCTGGATCCTGCTCGGCGGCATCTTCTTCGGTGCGGTCACCGATTTCGGCGCGCTCTATGCAAGCGTAAAGAACGAGGGCCGTTCCATGGGACTTCTCATCGAGAAGTACATCGGTAAGACCGGTCGTCGTCTCTTCCTTCTTTTCTGCTGGCTGTTCTGCTGCATCGTCATCGCAGCCTTCGCCGATATGGTAGCAGGTACGTTCAATGCTTACACCGTAACCGATGGTGTGACGTCTCTGGCGGCCGCGGCGGATTCGAATTCCGCAGCCGGCATGGTGTCCATCATGTTCATGGTATTTGCAGTCGTATATGGCCTGATCCAGCAGAAGTGCAAGTTCACCGGCTGGAAGGAGACCGTGATGGCCATCGTCTTCATCATCGTCTGCTTCGCACTCGGCATGCAGTTTCCACTCGTCGCCGGTAAGCAGACCTGGAGCTACATCACCTTCATCTATATTTTCTTCGCTGCAGTTACACCGATCTGGATTCTCAAGCAGCCGAGAGATTATATGACCACCTTCATGTTTATCGCGATGATTGCCTGTGCAGCGATCGGCCTGCTCGTCGCACACCCGACCATGAACCTTCCGGTATTCACCGGCTTCAATAATGCAAAGTTAGGCACCATGTTTCCGATTCTTTTCGTTACGGTAGCCTGCGGTGCGGTTTCTGGATTCCACAGCCTGGTTTCCTCCGGAACCTCTTCGAAGACCGTTTCAAACGAGAAGGATATGCTGAAGGTTGGCTATGGTGCGATGATACTGGAGTCTCTTCTTGCAGTACTGGCACTCTGTGTTGCAGGTGCGGCCGCTGCAGCGGATGGTACTCCGGCAGAGGGTACACCATTCCAGATTTTCAGCCGTGGTGTAGCCGGTTTCATCTCGATGTTCGGCATTTCCTCTCATGTTGCAACGGTGTTTATGACCATGTGCGTATCCGCACTTGCACTGACGAGCCTCGATGCAGTCGCACGTATCGCCCGCATGAGCTTCCAGGAGCTTTTCAGCGTGGATGATATGGAGCATGCGGAGGGCTGGAGAAAACTGTTCTGCAACATTTATTTCTCCACGATTCTCACCCTCGTGTTCGGTTATATCCTTACGAAGGTCGGCTATGCAAACATCTGGCCACTGTTTGGCTCAGCAAACCAGCTTCTGTCGGCACTTGTACTGATTACACTTTGTGTCTTCCTGAAGGTAACGGGCCGTAGCAATAAGATGCTCTTCCCGCCACTGATCATCATGCTTTGCGTAACCTTTACAGCACTGGTACAGCGTCTGATCGCCATGGTAAAGGCTATCCAGACCGCCGCTGCGGTTACGATCCCTGCCGGTGAGACCACCTGGGGGGCAGTCATCATCGCAAATGGTCTTCAGCTCATCATCGCGATTCTTCTGATCATCCTCGGCCTGACCATCGTTGTGAACTCTGCAAAGAGCTATATTCACTGCACCGGTGATAGCAAGGAAAGTGTGAAGAAGAGCGGTGTGGCCGTACATGCAAACTAAAACACACGAAAAAACGGCTGTATGCACATAAGCTTGCGTTGCGTATCGTCTATGGCATGCATATCGAAGTTTGCATATCTTCCTCAATATAGAAATACATAATGAAAGAATAACCAAACGGCGTAGATCCGGTTTCGAAAATCAGAATTCGATTTTCGGAACCGGACCTACGCCGTTTTGCGTATAGTCTACATATTTTTATTTTTGCTGAGGTATATTGTTCCCTCTGTAGCTTTCCTGTAGAATGAGTTTACTGAAGCGCACTCCGCTTCGTACGCTGGATGGCATCGCTCATGGCCGGAATCGAAAGAATGATCAGGGTGATGATAGCCTCTGCACCGATATAAATGAGATTATATACGGCAGAGTAAGCGATCGGATTCCATCCTTCCCAGGCGTACTCTCCGAAAAATACCCAGCCACTCAGAAATGCGAAGAAAAAGCGCCCGATACAGGCAGCGATGTAGCCGAGACGAAGTCCGTTCTTCTTATTTGCGAAGAAACCGGAAATGCCGAATGCTCCGAAAGCGAAGACATAATCCAGGATGGCCTGTACCGGTGTCAGCACATATGGATCCAGGATGAACTGAAGAATGCCATACGCCACGCCCGCTGCGATGCCTACTGCCGGACCGAAAAAGAAACCCGGCAGCATTGCAAACAGCATCGAGCAGAGGGTGATGGAACCGCCGGTCGGAAACTCAAATACCTTGATCATCGAGGTGACCGTCGCAAGTGCGATGCATACGGCACAGTAAACAAGAATCTTCACATTTTTTGACATAAAAAAACCTCCTTAAATATGCACGGAATCCCGTGATGCTTTGTTAGGAGGGGCAAAATATAAACAACGAATAAACGTCGTCATGCTTCCCTACGCAGGTACTAACCTGATCAGGTGAGAAGGGTTGGTTCTATGAAGAATCCTCTCAGCATATGCGCCCCTAGCAATCAAGCATCATTATAAAACGGTGAAAGGCACTGTCAATAGTGGGAGTGCACGATAAAACGCCAGGTGACGATGCTCTTTTCGACAGCATTGGCATCGTGGTATGGAATGCTTATCGAATCGAAAAAACGACGAAAGCAGAAAGGAAGACCGGTGAACGATTATCCGTTAACAGCGAAAGAACAGCATAAAAGAAAAGAAAAACTGGCGAAAATGCGGCAGAGTGTCATGCTCATACTCATGCTCATCGCGGGATTGTACTACCTGATGGTAGAGCGAAGCCAGATGACGAACACCGTGGTCGTGACGAGTGTGAAAGAGGCGTCTTCGACAGTGGAAGAGGGAAATTCGATTGCGGCAGGTGAAACGACGAAATATACAATAGAAGGTTTTGCAGAGCCGGAATCTATAGAACAGCCAGTGAACGATACAAGCCCGATCGCACAGGCCGTATCGGATACTGCTGCGCCCCCAATACAGGCTGTACCTGTAGCGGAAATAACCGCGATACAGATCGAAGACAAGCGCGTGAACCTGAACACGGCGACGCTGGAAGAGCTCGATGAACTACCTGGTGTCGGTCCATCGACCGCGAAGAACATCATCGCTTATCGCGAAGCACATGGTGGCTTTGCCGCACCGGAAGAAATCATGAACGTAAAACGAATCGGAGAGAAGACCTATATGAAGTTGAAAGAGCTGATTAAAGTCTGATTCGTTCTGGTACAAATTTGAAAGCTATTTGAAAACAGAATGCATAAAATCTGTTTTCACGTTGGTTTTATGCATGTTTTGTGGTATCATGTTTCCATAGTTTAGTCTAAATTCTCGGATTATGCCCGGGTGGAGTACATACGGAGGTTCTATATGGAACAGAATGAAGAGAGAGCAACACATGTTGTATATGAGAAGGATGAGCATGGTCAGATCGTCATCGCGGATGAGGTCGT
>CAKQWR010000110.1 GCA_934279105.1 uncultured Oribacterium sp.
GTATTATAGAGGAAATGCGGATGGATACGCGACATCAGCATATCAAACTGCAGTTTTTTCTTCTGACGTTCGTCCTCTGCCTGCCGGTCGATCAGTGCACGGATATCTTCCGCCATATGATTAAACTGGTCGCCGAGCTGCTCGAGCTCATCACCGGTCTCGATGGAGACCCGGGTACTGAGATCACCGCGCACGAAGTTCTCCATACCCTCCCGCAGGATCTCAATCGGAGACATCATGGTTCGCACGAGGATCGCACAGCAGATGGCGGTGATCACCACCGTAAGGAAGGAGAAAACACCGAAGTAGTAGAGCAGCAGGCCGGAACCCGTCGACATATCCTTCTGTGATATGTAGCTTATGAGCAGGAGACCACCCGGCTCGATCGGTGTCGTGCTGTAGAGTCCGTCATTCGGCACCGTCGTTTTCGTGCTCTGGTACCAATTCTCCTCCGGCAGCTCTGTGAGAAAGTCAGAAATCTGGTCGGACGCCGCCTCTGCCTGATGGTACAGAAGCTGCCGATGGTGGATGTCCACGACGGCAAACTCGCGGAAGCCACCGAGCAGGGACTGAAGTTCCCGCTTCAACTCATCCGCCTTCAGATGAAAGAGCAGCTCGCCGAGCTTGTGCGACGGGTTTGCCGGATCATAGATGTTCATCTTACAGCTGATGAACGGTTCAAATTTATTCTTCGATGCATTGAGATTGTGCGGGCCGCTGAACTGAATCGACGCCTCCTCCGGACGGAATGCCTGATACCAGGGTTCGCTGAGCAGCCGTGTCATCGTATTTTCGAAGGGATACAGTGACCAGAAGGCTTCGCCATCACAGACGAGCGAGATGCTCTGGAGAGATGTCTGTCGTCCGACATAATCGCGTAAGCGCTGGGCGACCAGGTTCACTGTCCCAAATTCTTTCCGTGTTTCCTTCTCCTTACAGTAGCAGAGCACCGCAGGATCGCTGCTCACACTCTGCATCAGCGTCTGGATCTCCTGCACCTGCAGACGAAGCGATGCCGCGCCGCCGGCCTGTGCCGCTGCACACTGCTGTGTACTGGCCGTATACAGAAGCTCGTTGATGTAGCTGTAGACGAGGAGATCGCCGAGCAGCGTGATCGCAAGCAGGATCGCTGCGAGTGCCGCACAGATCTTCAACGATATGCTTCGTCGTATGAGTTTCCGTAAGCGCTTCATGCTTCCTGCTCCGTCTCTTCCGCATACTGCGACGGCGTCATGCCCGTCGTTTTACGGAAGGTAATGCTGAAATACTGGCTGTTCTGGTAGCCGACCTGTTCTGCAACCTCGCCGACACGCAGATTGCCCGCGCGCAGCAGACGCTTTGCTACCTCCATCCGATAGTCACTGAGATAGCGCGCGAAACCGACGCCGGTCTCCTTCCGGAACATTTTGTTGAGGTATTCCTCACTGAGCTCGAGCTCCTCCGCAATCTGCCGGAGCGTGAGGTCCTCACCATAGCGCGTCTGGATCATGCGGATCGCATGGGCGACACGCGGGCTGTGGTCATGCACCGGGAGCTCCCCGAGACGGTCCCAGAAATCGCGGAAGGCCGTCCAGAGTGCGTCTGCACTTCGTGCGCCGAGCACCTCACTTGTATAGCGCTGTTCCAGCTCCGGATCTAGCTGCTCCTGATGGATACGCTGTTCGACGAGCCTGTGCATAAGGTCAATGCATACATGCAGCGCCTCTGTATCCAGTGCTTCACAGGCGGAGAGGAAAAGTGCCTCCAGTTCGTCGAGGCGTACCCCGTTGCTTCGCTGCTGCCGAAGCTTCTGTGCCTGTTCCTGACAGGCGGCATGCAGTGTCTCCGAGGAACGGCTGTCTGCGAGCGCGTGGCAGTACAGTACACGCTCTTCCGCGCGGAACACACAGCGCTCCTGCGCATGTGTGAGTTCTGCGAGCGCCGCCGCAAGACCCTCCGGTCCACTGCATGGTGTGGCGAGCAGGAGACAGTTGAGGCGCGTCTTCGGAACCGCCGCACAGTTCGTGAGTCCCGGCAGCAGTGTCTGCAGTGTCGCATGCCACTGACGCGCGCTGATCAGATTCGGCAGACGGAGCAGGATCAGCGCCTGCCCATCGCTCCATGGAATCGCAATCGATTCGATGCGGAGATCCTCCCGCTTCGCCATCGCGGTGCCCCAGCTACGTGCCTCTGTGCAGAGACGAATCGTTTCATGACGCTCCTCGATGGCATCGCGGTGCGGTGCCCAGAAAGGCCGAAATGCGCGCAAAAAACCAAGGCAGAAGCAGAAGTGCTCCTGTCCTGGACAGAATTCGCGACGAAATGCCGCGAGGCTTTCCTCTCCTGCATGCGGGAGGAAGAGATTTTCGAGCAGCTGACGCCGTGCAGCATCCCGCACGTGCAGTGCCTGCTGCGACGCGGCCTGCAGCTGCTGTATACGTTCGATGAGAAGCTCCTTCGAGAGCTCATGCTTTAAAAGATAACCGCAGGCACCGAGTTCGACGGCACGTCGTGCGTAATCGAAGTCGGAGTAGGCGGTGAGCAGCAGTACCTTCGTCGACGGACTCAGACGTCGGATTTCTTCCATAAAGCTGAGACCATCCATCTGTGGCATGCGGATATCCGTGATGACGAGATCCGGCATCAGCGAAGCCATGGACTGCAGCACCAGCTTCGGATTCTCGAAGGTGCCGGCCAGTACACAGCCGCAGGCAGTCCAGTCCAGAATCTCACGTAGCGACTGGAGGATCAGCTGGTCATCGTCGACCAGCACGACACGTAGAGGTGCCTTCGCTGCATGTGTTCTTTCGTAATTCATACTCTGATTATAGAAAGATTCCGGCCATCCGCCGGAACCTGTAATTCCCCTTGATTTATCTCTTATGTATTATATACCACATTTGTTTCTTCGTAAAAAGTGACAAAACACATCATCTGTTTTTATGGTTCAGATAAAAAAATATACAAATACATCCGCTTTTGAAACAAAATATCCCCTTTTTCTACTGTGGCGGAAAAACACTGCCCGATATAATTGCCTTAATTGAGAGAACCACCTGACATCTGAAGAAAGGAAGTGTTTCGCATGTTTCGTAAAGTTGTGGTCGTAGACAATACAGGCATGAACGAGTGGGCGAAGGATCGTCTGCGTGCCCTGTCAGAGAGTGCATCATTCTATGATGATTTTCCTACGGATCCGGAACTGATCAAGCAGCGTATCGGCGATGCCGACTGCCTGATGGTTTCCTATAATACACAGATTACCCGCGAGATCATCGAGGCCTGCCCGAATCTTCGCTATATCGGTATGTGCTGCTCACTCTACAGCGAGAAGAGCGCCAATGTAGACATTGCCTGCTGCCGTGAGCGTGATATCACCGTCACCGGTATCTTCGATTATGGAGATGGCGGTGTCATCGAGTTCGGCGTCAGCGCACTGATCTGGCTGCTCCATGGTTTCGGCGGAAAGCGCTGGAAGGAGCGCCCACATGAGCTCGACGGTGAGAAGATCGGTATCCTCGGCATGGGAACCACCGGCTTCAAGCTCGCGAAGGGCCTGCAGTTCTTCGGTGCAGAAATCTACTATTCCGATCTCGTTCGGAAGCCGGAGGCAGAGGCACTCGGTATGAAGTATCTGCCGCTTCCGGAGCTGCTCGATACGGTCGATATCCTGAGCACACAGCTTCCGAGAAACGCCTGCCTCATGAAGGAAGAGGAGTTTCAGCGTTTCGGTAACGGAAAGATTTATCTCAACACCTCGATCGGTCCGACCTTCTCCGTACCAGCGATGAAGGAGTGGCTGAAGGATGAAAGCAATTACTACATCTGCGAGGAAGTCGGCGTCGGCGATCTCTATGAGGAGCTGAAGGATTACTCGAACTTCATTTACTGGCAGGGTTGCGCAGGCAGCTCCGTACAGTGCACGCGACGTCTCTCAGAGAAGTCCATCGCAAATGTAGAGAAATTCCTGGGTATTTAATGAAACGATATATAAGGAGGAACAACAAATGACATCTTTGGTTGAGCGCTTACTGCGTTACATCGCCATCGACACACAGTCCGCACGCGGCACCGGTACCTTCCCAAGCACAGAGAAGCAGAAGAATTTAGGACGTCTTCTCGTTTCCGAGCTGCAGGAGATGGGCATCAGCTCTGCGGAGATGGATGAGTACGGCACTGTTTATGCCACCATCCCGGCAAGCGAGGGCGTCGCAGAGGATGTTCCGGCGATCGGCTTCACAGCGCACATGGATACTGCACTGGAGCTGCCTGGCCACGACATCAAGCCACGCATCATCGAGAACTACGATGGAAAGGACATCGTCCTGAATGAGGAAGAGAACATCGTCTTCCGTCCGGAGCAGTTCCCACGTCTCAATGTTTATAAGGGCAAGGATCTCATCGTCTGCGATGGTACGACCCTTCTCGGTGCCGATGATAAGGCCGGCGTTGCAGAGATCATGGAGCTCGCAGCCATCCTTACCTCCGATCCATCCATCCATCACGGCGCAGTCAAGCTCTGCTTCACCTGTGATGAGGAGATCGGTCAGAGTACCACCCACCTCAACCTCGAGAAGTTCAATCCTGACTTCGCGTACTCCCTGGACGGCGGCGAAGAGGGTGAGTTCTACTATGATAACTTCAACTGCGGTCTCGCAGATGTCACCATCCACGGCAGAGTGGCACATACCGGTTACGCAAAGGGCCGTATGCTGAACGCAAGCCACGTAGCCATCGAGTTCCACAGCATGCTGGATCCACTCGCTGTACCGGCAAACACCGAGAACCGTGAGGGCTTTATCCACCTCGCCGGTATCCAGAGTGAGGTTGGTATCGCGAAGATGAACTACAGCTATCGTGATCACGAGATGAAGCTTTACAACGACAAGCGTGCGCAGCTTCAGCGCATCGCCGATTTCTTGAACGCGAAGTACGGCGAGGGAACCGTAGAGATTTCCTTCCACGATACGATGTTCAACATGCGTGACAAGATCCTCGAGAATCCGTTCATCATCGACAACGCGGTCGATGCGATGAATGAGCTCGGCATCGAGCCGGTTATCATCCCGGTACGTGGCGGCGTCGACGGCGCAGAGATCACCTTCATGGGCCTTCCATGTCCGAACCTCTTCACCGGAAGCGACAACTGCCATACACGTTATGAGTACTGTTGTATCCAGTCCATGGAGAAGGCACTGACACTGATCAAGAAGCTCGTAACCAACTGCGTGGACAAGCACTGATCGCAGCCTGCGCATAGATGGTGCTCGAAGCACGCGCGTCGGAAGCTTTTACGTTACCGGCGACATCGTTTCGCTTTGTATCCGCTTGAAGCATGCGCGTCAGAAGCATTGACATGCGATACATCATACACTTCAGTCAATGTCTCGGGCGATCGACGAGCACCATGCAAAAAGTTCACAACGCCGTCTGGGGTGTCTACCGATACCCGGCGGCGATGAGAAAAGTGTTTTATAAAAGAAAGGGGAAACAACATGTCTAATCAACCTGCAACGTCTGGCCACGACGATTTCAAACAGGTCCTTACGAAGAAAGACCTGTTCGGCATCGGTATCGGAATGATCATCGGCGCTGGCGTAATGACACTCACTGGTATCGGTATCGGCCGTACCGGTCGATCCGTATTCATTTCCTACCTCCTGGCGACCTTCTTCGCCCTCTTCTTCGCTGTACCATCGATCATGAGTACCAGTGTAGCCCGCTTCAAGGGTGGTAGCTATACAACATGGTCTCTCTTCGTCGGCGAGAAATGGAGTGGTGCATGGCTCATCGTTTACTTCTTAGGTGAGATGGGTATCTGTATGTATGCACTGTCCTTCGCAGAGTACTTCTGCCAGCTGTTTACCTGGGCGAGCCCGAGAGTTGTCGCGATTCTGATCGCAACCTTCTTCTTCATTCTTAACTTCTTCGGTATTAACATCATGTCGAAGATCGAGAATTTCCTGACCGTCGCCCTCGTCGCCGCGATCATCATGTTCATCGTTTGCGGTCTTCCGCACGTTCAGTGGGATACCTACTTCACAAACCCTGGCTTTACCACCAAGGGCCTGTCCGGTATCTTCGCAGGTGCTGCATTCCTGAACTACGCACTGCTTGGTGCATCTGAGCTGATGTCCTTCTCTGCAGAGACCAAGGATCCGAAGAAGGATATCCCGATGACCATCATCCTCTGCACCGCATTCGTCGCTGTTATCTTCTCACTTCTTTCCATCGTTGCATCTGGTGTACTTCCACTTGACAGCGTTATCGGAAAGCCGCTGACCGTCGTTGGTGAGGTTATCTTCAACCGTCCGATGTATGTTATGTTCATCGTTTGTGGTGCACTCGGTGCAACTGCTACGACCCTGAACGTTACGGTAGCGTACATCACAAAGCCGCTCGTATTCGCTTCTCGTGATGGCTGGTTCCCAGCAAAGATGGGTGAGCTTCATCCGAAGTATAAGACACCGCATCGCTGGCTCTTCGTATGGTACCTGATCTGTGTTATTCCGCTTGCTCTTAACGTATCCGTAAGCCAGCTCGCAGACCTCGTTATGTTCATCACCTACCTCCGTTCCATCATTTACTCCATCGGTTTCCTCAAGATGCCGAAGATGTTCCCGGAGCAGTGGGAGAAGTCTCAGTTCCACATGCCGACATGGGCATA
>CAKQWR010000111.1 GCA_934279105.1 uncultured Oribacterium sp.
GCCTCTAAAGCTCCGTAAAGCATCATTTCATATCCTCCTGTTGGATGGGACAGTCCCCATTACGAAATTCTTAAGATATTGTAAAACATGAATGCGTGAAGGAAAAGCAGAGAATACACAATGTACCCTCTTTAAAAAAGAGGGTACGGAGAAAGGGGGATTCAAACAGTAATGTGTAGTCTGCTTTATAAATACCGGATGAAGAAGTTCTGCGCAGCCTGTACGCGTTCCTTCTCACCGGCCTCGTGGGCGAAGCCCGGGAGGATGGTCAGCTCCGTATGGACGCCGTGCTCCTGGAAGTTCTTCTGCAGGCTCTTCATACGGGCTACACGGTTATCGCCGTACGGGGAGTCGCCGATAAA
Organism: uncultured Oribacterium sp.; assembly: GCA_934279105.1. GTDB lineage: Bacteria > Bacillota > Clostridia > Lachnospirales > Lachnospiraceae > Oribacterium. Next base: position 363 of record CAKQWR010000111.1, read on the forward strand.
CTTGTTATCGAGCTCGCCGACACTGATGAGGACGGGTACCTTCTTTACGGCTTCGAGGTCGACATCATAACCGAAGTAATCCTTGAAATCACGGACACCCCAGAAGTAGTCCTCGTCGGGATTCAGGAAGGTCGGACGGCCAGGTGCACCGATGGAGCAGGCCTTCAGACGATCCGGGTGAGCGAACAGGAAGCGATTTACGAACTGTCCGCCACCGGAGTGTCCGAACATGAAGAACTGATCGGTGTGAACGCCCGGATAGCGCTTCGCCATATCCTCGATCATATCGAGGAGGATCAGATCGTAGCGGATGCCGTCGCAGGAGAGGAGCTTATAGCTGTTGAAGTCGTCGCGCTGAATGAGACCGCCCGGGAACATCGGCGCGAGCACCGCCATGTGATACTTGTCCGCGAGCTCCTTTGCCTGTTTGATATACTCTTCAATCGCACAGCCGGTTCCGTGAATAATGACCATGAGAGAGTAGTCGTGCTCTGCTTCATCGTAGTAGCAGTCCGGGAGATGCACCCAGTAGTGGAAGCGCTGATCGGTCGGGCAGTGCCAGAGCATATTTAAGTAAGCATTGCCGAACAGATTTTTCTGCTGTTCGAGCGTAAGATTCGATGCCAATGGATTCTGATTTGCCATACTGTACCTCCAGGATTACAGGAATTTACCGAAGACGAAGCTTGCAACGACGAGCATGATGGCACCACCGATTCTGGAAGAAATCTGAGCATAAGACATCAGCTCCATGCGGTGTGCGGCACCGAGGCACTGTACGTCGCCGGCACCACCGCCGTTCGCCATACAGAGTCCGGCCGTCAGCATTGCCTCAACCGGATAGAAGTGAAGCAGCTTACCGACGATGAAGGTTCCGATCATCGCACCGATGACGGTCGCCATGATGATGACGATATACGCCGGATTCGTGAAGACCTTTGCGTAGTCCGTGAGGTTCGTACCGATACCGACCGTGATCATCAGCGGGAAGGACATATACTTTACGAAGAACTGCTGCATGCCCTTCGCACCGGCCTTGACATTTTCCGGCAGGATGTTCGTCATGTTCAGAATCGCCATCAGAATGACCATGAACGCGAAGGTGTGAATGCTGAAGCCGAGGTTTGCGTGGTTGATGATGGAAATCTCCTTGGCGTAGAGGTTTGCCACATTGAAGCATACGACGCCGAGTGCGAGACCGGTTGCGTAGTCGGCTGCGGTCGGCTTTACCTCGCTTGCCTTCGTGGTGACATTTTCTTCACCAGCCATCAGCTGACCATTACCCGTCAGGGATGGCTTGATCTGGCCGAGCTTGTTCAGCAGAGCAGACATGAAAACGGCGCAGAGATTGCCGATGCTGATGATCGCAAAGGCAGATGCATACCAGGAGGAAGCGTCCCCGCCAGTGGCGGCTGCCCACATCTTACTCATCGGCGTGATGCCGGCACCATTACCACCACCCATCACCGGGATTGCGTAGGTGGCGATCGCTTCGATGGCACCGACACCGGTGATGGCACCGACGAGTCCGGCCAGACCGAGTGCACCGGCGATACCAGCGACGATCGTCGGGATAAAGCCGGCGAAGGACTTGATGAGCATCTTACGATCGACCGAGAGTACGGAGCCGGTGATCAGGACGAGAATGTAGAGATCAAGGAAACCGGTGGAGCCGTTGAAGGTATTGAGGGCTTCCATCGAGCCTTCACCGATCAGGTGGAAGGTGTTCATCGCACCGGCCACGAGGCAGGAGAAGAGCATGCCGCCGCCGAACCAGGTCTTCCAGACCGGGATATGATCGCCGACCCAGCCGAGCAGGGTGCCGATGATCATCGCGAAGGCGAGTGCGCCGACCATGTTGGTCAGCATCCAGTCGTTCGCTGCCATCACCATCATCAGTACACTGAATATAAGGTACATCCACAGAGGGAACCCAAGGATCTTCGTTTCTTTTAACGTATTCACAGTAAATCCTCCCAAAGAGTGAAACAGATTTTTAAAGCACTTTCAATTACCGGTAAATTTGATAAACGGATTGTAGAATAAACAGGCACGATTGTGCAAGATTGCGGCGATGGCGATTCTTCTTTTGGACGATAACCATCTGGAATGGACAGAGTGCCATAAAACAGAAAAAGAAGCATTCGTCCTGTTCTGCGATTTGAACGACGAATGCTTCTTCCTTTTTCGTTATGAACCCGATTCCGAAATGTTATCGATTTTTTGCAGATGCACTGATCATATAGCGCCAGACGAGTTCTGCAGATGGAGACAGACTGCGCCCCTTCTTTCGGGCGACGATGACGTAGCGATACAGAGGCTCGCCTTTGATCGTGCCATAGACGACCGGACTTTCAGCTGTTAATGAGTTACGAATCGTCGCGTGTGGCAACAGAACGATGCCGCAGCCACTGCAGGCAACGCGATAGCGCGTATCGACATAATCAATGCGCTGCGGATGGATCGGTGTGATGTGATATTTCCTGAAAAAGGAATTTTCAGCATCGTATAGGCCTTGGCCCGGTGTCGCCAGAAGATAGCGAAGCGTCGGATTACGGAAACGGCTGATGTCGATCTCAACCGGATGCTCGAGTGAATTACCAGAGATGTCGAGGCCCTCCAGAATCGGAGATTCCTGCGGAATCACAAATACGAGCGGATCCTCCTGTACCGGCATGTATTCGATATTATCAGAATGTACCGGTTCGGTGTAGATGGCTAAATCAACGGATTCGTTCTCCAGATCGTCTTCACACTGCTGGGAGTTGCGATTTAGGAAATCGAGCTGTATTGACGGATGGGCCAGCATGAACGGCGCCGCCTGTGCACCTGCATAGGCACCACCACGATGTGTCGTGGCGATCAGCACCGGCTCGGACGGCAGATGGTTGAACTGGCGAAGGTTGCCCATCATTTCGTCTTCCAGCTGTACATAGCGACGCGCAAAATCGAGAAAAATCTCCCCCTGCGGTGTCACACTGATCGGACTATGCGTACGATCAAACGGTGCAAAGCCCAGCTCCTTCTCGAGCTTGTTCAGCTGTTTGGTGAGTGCCGGCTGCGAGATAAACAGACGCTTCGCCGCTTGGGTGATATTTCGGCATTTTTCTACCTCGAGCACATAATGGAAAATGCTTGTATCCATGGAAACCTCCGGAATCGATGTCTTAGCAATAGTATATCAGAAGCGGAGCGAAAATTAATTGGAATTTTGAGTGCGGAAGCCGTTGCGTCCGCGAAGTTATGATGGTTTGGGCGCCAGCATTGGACTGCATAACCCGGTCGGTAAGTTCAAATATGGAATTCAAATAAAAAAAGAGAGTCGATGGAGACTCTCTTAAATGAAAGATTATGAAAATACGCTTCGAGATTTACTCTTCGACGGTAACCTTCGTCATGGTGACAGCGACTACCGGAGCATCCTGCCAGCCGGTCGGGGTGGAAGCGATGCGGTCAACCTCATCCATGCCGTCGATGACCTTGCCGAAGGCAGCGTACTGACCATCGAGGTAGGATGCATCTGCATGCATGATGAAGAACTGAGAACCAGCAGAGTCCGGATCCATCGCACGCGCCATGGAAATCACACCACGCTTGTGCTGAAGATCGTTCTTCACACCGTTGGAGGAGAACTCACCCTTGATGTTCCAGCCCGGGCCGCCGGTACCGTTGCCCTCCGGATCACCGCCCTGGATCATGAAACCAGGAATGATGCGGTGGAAGGTCAGACCATCATAGAAGCCCTGCTTTACGAGCTTGACGAAATTCTCTACCGTGATCGGCGCGATCTCAGGATACAGCTCGAGCTTGATATCCTTGTCGTCGTCCATATGAATCGTTACGATTGGATTAGCCATAATTGAAAACCTCTTTTCATTGATTTATCACTATGGATTCTACCAGTAAAACGAAGGCAGAACAATAGATAAGCATAAGAATATTCGTAATCATAGGAAAAGAAGTTACGAGTGAACTGTAACCCGGAAACGAATCACCATGTATTTTCACTGCTCCATCTTGTGGGCAGGATGCCATTTGTGGTATATTATATCGAGTGAGCCTTTGGGGCACGCATTATTAAGAAAAAGAGGTACCATAGACATGGCAGACGAGATCAAGATCGAGGAAGCAAAGGAAGAGAAGATTCCTTCCATGGATGATTTTAAGGAGGAGCTTGAGGCATCTTTTAAGCAGCATGCAAATGCAAAGCGTGTTGACTTAAGTAAGTGGGAGAAGATTCTTGATGACTTCCAGAACAAGACCAGCTTCGAGGTTGAAGTAAATGAAGCTGTAAAGAGCGGTGTGACCGCAAACGTGGATGGACTGAGAGCATTTATCCCGGCATCGAAGCTTTCACTTGGCTTTGTTAAGGAAGAGGAGCTGAAGGACTGGGTAGGCAAGAAGCTGAATGTTCGTGTTATCACTGCTGAGCCAGAGAACAACAAGCTGGTTCTTTCTGCACGTGATGTTCTCCGTGATGAGCAGGAGAAGGTAAAGGCAGAGAAGGCAGCTGCAATCCAGACAGGTCTCGTAACCGAGGGCAAGGTTGAGACTGTGAAGGACTATGGTGCTTTTATCGATCTCGGAGATGGCGTAACCGGTCTTCTTCATGTTTCCCAGATTTCCAACAAGAGAGTGAAGTCTCCGGCAGATGTGCTGAAGGAAGGTCAGACCGTAAAGGTTCAGGTCATCGGTGTGAAAGATGGCAAGATTTCTCTTTCTATGAAGGCACTCGAGGCTGAGAAGCAGGAGCGTAAGGAGAGACAGGAGCGCGAGGATTTCCGTGCAAATTACAAGGAGTCCGGCGCAGCAACCTCTTCCTTCGCAGAGATCATGAAGAAGAGTGGCATCAAGTTCTGATTGTACGGATGCTTTGATTTATTCATCAGTCACGTATATATAAGTTGACAGTTCAGTCAGTGACACAGGAGGGCCGGCAACAGAAGCCATACGGAGAGACCGTGAATAAATCAAAATTGTCCCCTTAGAACCAGTTGGAGTAATTTTTCCTTAGCACTCTCTGCAACACGGAGTTTTCCTGAAGAAAACTCCGTCGTTTGCAGAGAGCCTACTGGTTCTTAGGGGGCAATTTTTGATTTTTCCGGTATCGGAGTACTGTGCTTCTATTGCCGGCCCTCCAGGACACTGAAGATAGTAGACAGATATTTAAAGAGAGGAAACAGATGGAGTATACAGCGAAGGAAGTAACGGCAGAGGAACTGGAGCAGTGGCCGCGGGAGAGTTATCATCTGGTCGATGTACGAAGTGAAGAGGATTTCCAGACCGGCAAGATGCCGGATGCGCTTCGCGTCGATTTCGATCGCATCGCCGAAGGTACGCACAGCATCCCGAAGGATAAACGGGTCGTTCTGTACTGCAAGTATGGCGATCTTTCTATGACGGCAGCCGAGGACCTGTGCGCGCAGGGCTACGAGGCCTACAGCCTCGCCGGTGGTTACGGCAAGTGGGTGCTCCGACAGATCCAGAAGGATATGGATTCCGAGCAGCGGCGCGACGATATCGAGAAGTCGCTCCGCAAAAAATTCAAACGCAACCTCTTCGGTATGTTCGTGAAAGCCATCTGCGATTATCAGCTTGTCGAGCCGGGCGATCGCATCGCGGTCTGCATCTCCGGCGGCAAGGACTCGATGCTCATGGCGAAGCTCTTTCAGGAGCTGAAGCGCCATAATAAGATTCCGTTTGAACTGGTATATCTGTGCATGGATCCGGGCTATAACGAAGCGAATCGTAAGGTGATCGAGCGAAATGCGGATCTGCTCGGGATACCGCTGACCATCTTCGAAACGAATATTTTTGACTCTGTTTACAATATTCCGAAGTCTCCATGCTACGTCTGCGCCCGCATGCGTCGAGGCTATCTCTACAAAGAAGCACAGCGCCTCGGCTGCAACAAGATCGCACTCGGCCACCATTTCGACGACGTTATCGAGACCGTCCTGATGGGCATGCTCTACGCCGGACAGTACGAGGCGATGATGCCGAAGCTCCACTCCACGAACTTCCCAGGCATGGAGCTCATCCGCCCGCTCTACCTCATCCGCGAGGCGGAAATCAAGCACTGGCGCGACTACAACAGCCTGAACTTCATCCAGTGCGCCTGCCACTTCACCGAGAC
>CAKQWR010000112.1 GCA_934279105.1 uncultured Oribacterium sp.
ATAGTTACTAATAGGTCGAGGGCTTATCCAATGTGACTGGTAGGTTTTGATGTTTTATCTACAGAATAAATATATGAACGGTATATAGTTTTCAAGGCACGATAAATAAAAATTGTTCCCTTCGCGGGGCAGCTATTCCTCCATAGCTCAGTCGGTAGAGCACGCGGCTGTTAACCGCGGTGTCGTTGGTTCGAGTCCGACTGGGGGAGTTGTGCCGGTATAGCTCAGTTGGTAGAGCAACTGATTTGTAATCAGTAGGTCTTCGGTTCGAGTCCGAATCCCGGCTTTCAGCCTTAGCTTTCCGAAGCTAAGGCTTTTTTAAACTGATAAATATCGATTCCTCGATATTTATATAAGATGGAACTGTAGCTCAGCTGGTTAGAGCAGTCGGCTCATAACCGATCGGTCCCGGGTTCGAGTCCCCGCAGTTCCACACTTCAGGCCCCAGTGATGGGGCCTTTTATAATCTTTCGAAAAAGCCCAGAGTGCCGGCAACAGGAGCACAGTACTTCTGTTGTCGGCGCTTTGGGCTTCTTCCGAATTATGAATTATCTATGAATTGTTAGCACTAAAACTTGTAGAGTGCTAACATCGGTGCTATACTTCTTTTCGTTGTGAATCAAAATGAATCATCTGCATCCTGGACCATGTTTCCGCAGAATTGCTATTCGACACGGACGCACACGATGTATGATGAAATCTACATATTAAAAGAGGTAAATGCTATGGCACAGAAGGGTACACTTTCAATCAATTCTGAAAACATATTCCCGATTATTAAAAAATGGATGTATTCCGATCAGGATATCTTCGTGCGTGAGGAAATTTCAAACGCCTGCGATGCGATTACGAAGCTGGAAAAGCTGAGCCTCATCGGAGAGTGGACGAAGCCATCAGATTATAAAGGAAGAGTCGATGTCATCGTCGATTCTGAGCATAAGACCGTAACCTTTAAGGATAACGGTATCGGTATGACCGCTGACGAAGTAGAGAAATATATCAATCAGATCGCATTTTCCGGCGCAACCGACTTCATTAACAAGTATAAGGACAAGGCCAACGATGACCAGATCATCGGACATTTCGGTCTCGGCTTCTACAGTGTCTTCATGGTGGCGGATCAGGTAGACATTGACACACGTTCCTACAAGAAGGATGCAACGCCGATCCACTGGACCTGCAACGGCGGTACAGAATATGAGATGACCGATGGCGACAAGAAGGACATCGGTACCACCATCACCCTGCACCTCAATGATGACTGCCTGAAGTATAATAACGAGTGGGAGATGCGTGAAATCATCGAGAAGTACTGCTCTTTCATGCCGGTCGAGATCTACATCTCGAAGTTTCCGAAGGAGACCGAGACGATTCAGGCCGATCAGAAGAAAGACACCGATGTCGTCGTAGAGGAAATTCCGGAGAAGGTTGAAAAGGATGAAGATGGCAAGGAGACGAAGACCCCGGCGAAGCTGAAGATCGAGAAGCGGCCGCAGCTTCTGAACGATACGCATCCGCTCTGGGGCAAGACGCCGTCTGAGTGCACGAAGGAAGAGTATATCGACTTCTATCATAAGGTATTCCGTGACTATAAGGAGCCGCTGTTCTGGATCCATCTGAACATGGATTATCCGTATAACCTGAAGGGCATTCTTTACTTCCCGAAGATCAACATGGAGTATGAGTCCGCCGAAGGCACCATCAAGCTCTATAACAACCAGGTTTTCGTCGCTGATAACATCAAGGAAGTGATTCCGGAGTACCTGATGCTCCTGAAGGGCGTCATCGACTGTCCGGATCTTCCGCTGAATGTTTCGAGATCGCAGCTCCAGAACGATGGTTTCGTAAAGAAGATTCAGGATTACATCACGAAGAAGGTTGCAGACAAGCTGTCCGGTCTCTGCAAGACCGACCGTGAGAATTACGAGAAGTACTGGGATGATATCGCACCATTCATCAAGTATGGCTGCCTCCGCGACGATAAGTTCTGTAAGAAGATGACCGATTATATCCTCTTTAAGGGCATCAACGGTAAGTTCCTTGCACTTCCGGAGTGCCTCGAGGTAGAGAAGAGCGATACCGACGAAACCACAGCGAAGGCCAATGCTGAGGCCAACGCAACCAGCGAGACAACTGCATCCACGGAGGAGACAGGGAAGACTGCGGATGCCGATGTGAAGGCCGAAAAGAACAAGGTCATCTACTATGTCACCGACCCGGTTCAGCAGAGTCAGTATATCGCTATGTTCCGAAATGCAGGTAAGGAAGCCGTCATCCTGCCGGAGCGTATCGATCAGCCATTCATCAGCGAACTGGAAGCAAAGAACCAGGGCGTTCACTTCCGCAGAATCGATGCAGATCTCAGCGAGGAGTTCAAGGCAGCGGTCAGCGAAGATGAACAGAAGACACTTGATGAGCAGCAGAAGGATCTGGAAACAGAAATCCGTGCAGCTGCTAAGAAGGAGAAGCTCACGGTAAAGCTTCAGAAACTGACACAGCCGTCCATCGCAGCGATGCTCTCTGTCTCAGAGGAAAGTCGTCGTATGAACGACATGATGAAGATGTATGCGATGAGTGGCATGCCGATGGGCGATATGCCGGTAGAGGAGACACTGATTCTGAATACAGAACATCCACTGGTACAGTATCTCGTCGAGCACCGCACAGACGAAGCCGCGAAGGAGACCGTCGACATGATCTCCGAACAGCTGTATGATCTTGCAAAACTGCAGCAGTCACCGCTGAGTGCAGACGAGATGGCAAAGTTCATAACAAGATCGAACGAAATCCTGCTTAAAATGGCAAAGTGACGGCTTGACGGACATAACTGCATCTAATATAATTTTGTTGTCGTTGTTCACAAGTTTCTCGGGCGAAAGGATTTGGGGATGAAGCACATGGCTGGAAACAGACATACGAATCACTTTTTAGCGATGTGTGCACTCGGATTCTACGGACAGGCCGGATTCATCGGGCTTAGTGCAGTCTGTGAAATTAATAACAACATTGGTTCGAATACAGAAAAATAATAGAAGAGGGAACAGCCATGCGCTGCTCCCTCTTTTTGTTGTTGATTACAGTCTCACGCTTACGGCATGAGTTCTCTGTGATGCCCTCGTGGCAAACGTATTCAGCGCTACACCGGAAGCCACGCTTCCGCTCATCAGGAAAGGAGTTTGCATGAAAAAAGTTGCGATCATCATGGGAAGTGATTCAGATCTTCCAGTAGTTGAAAAAGGCATCAGCGTACTGAAGGAATATGGGGTACCGGTTGAGGTCCATGTATACAGTGCCCATAGAACACCGGAAGAAGCTGGCCAGTTCTCAAAATCCGCACGCGAAAATGGTTTCGGCGTGATCATCGCGGCAGCCGGTATGGCAGCACATCTTGCAGGTGCCATCGCAGCCAACACAACACTTCCGGTCATCGGAATCCCTTGTTCATCGAAGGTTCTGGAGGGCATGGATGCACTTCTTTCCACCGTTATGATGCCGCCTGGAATTCCGGTTGCTACCGTCGGCGTGAATACGGCGAAGAACGCTGCGCTGCTCGCCATCGAGATGCTGGCGATCGAAGATGCAGACCTCGCACAGAAGCTTCAGGATGAGCGTGATAAGAATCATCAGAATATCCTGGAGAAGAACGCTGCCATCGAAGCACAGTTTAACAGCTGATCTACGAAAGTAACCATCAATCATCAATGAAAAATATTATGAGGGGTATCTATGGGAAAAATTAATGATGAGTGTGGCGTATTCGGTATCTACTCGAAGACCACGAAGCCACTTGCAAGACTGACCTACTATGGACTGTTTGCCTTACAGCACAGAGGACAGGAGTCTGCTGGTATCGCTGTAAATGATGAGGGTGTATTCCGTTTTTACCGTGAGCTCGGTCTCGTAAGTGAGGCGATGTCGAAGGAGCAGCTGGATCGTCTGGGGGATGGTCAGATCGCCTGCGGTCATGTGCGTTACTCCACCTCCGGTATCACAAACCGTATCAATGCACAGCCGATCGTCGTAAACCATGTGAAGGGACGCATGGCACTCTGCCATAACGGTAATCTGGTAAACTCCACAGAGCTTCGCCGTAACCTGGAGCTCGACGGATGTATCTTCCAGTCCACCACTGATACGGAGGCGATCTCTTATGTCATCACGCGTGAGCGTCTGAAGGCAAAATCCATCGAGGAAGCCGTAGCGAATTCCGTTGGAAAGCTGCATGGCGCATTCTCACTGGTTATCATGTCACCTTCGAAGCTGATTGCTGTACGTGATCCGCATGGTTTCCGTCCACTCTGTTATGGCGAAACAGAGGACGGCTCCGTTGTATTCGCAAGTGAGTCCTGTGCACTCGATGCCGTCGGTGCGAAGCTGGTACGTGACCTCGAGCCGGGTGAGATCATGGTCATGGACCAGAACGGTCTCCGTTCCATCAAGGATCACTGCAATACCGTAAAGCCATCCACCTGCGTATTTGAGTATGTATATTTCGCTCGTCCGGATTCCATCATCGATGGTGCATCCGTTCATGAGGCGAGAACGCGTGCCGGTGAGTTCCTTGCGGAGGAGCATCCGGTGGATGCGGACGTCGTCATCGGCGTACCGGACTCCGGTCTGGATGCTGCCGTCGGTTATAGCCGTAAGTCGGGTATCCCGTATGGTATCGGACTCATCAAGAATAAGTACATCGGAAGAACCTTCATCGCACCGGGACAGACCGAGCGTGAGAATCTCGTAAAAATCAAGCTGAACACGATTCGTTCTGAAATCGAGGGAAAGCGTGTCGTCCTGATCGATGATTCCATCGTACGTGGCACCACCAGCGCACGTCTGGTAAAGCTGGTACGTGATGCCGGCGCGAAGGAAATTCATATGCGTATATCCGCTCCGCCATTCCTGTATCCATGTTATTATGGTACGGATATCGATAGTCAGGATAACCTCATCGCCTGCCATCATACCGTCGATGAAATCGCAAAGATTATCGGCGTTGATTCACTTGGCTACCTCAGTGTTGAAAATGTGCTGAAAATTGCCAAGAATGATCCGAATGCGGGCTACTGTGCTGCATGCTTCAACGGTAAGTATTCCACAGAGCTGCCAAGCGTCAGCGAGAAGAACCGTTTCGAGGAGAAGATTCCGAAGGCATGGAGAGACGCGCACACCGATGATCCGGACAAGGCATGGAATCCGAACAGCACAAACGATGCATGCGCATCCGTAAAGCCGGAAGATAAAGAATAAGAAGATCAAAGCTTGAAAGGAGTTTTAGATATGAATACAAAGAGCTACAGTGAGGCATACAAGGAGGCAGGTGTTGATATCACGGCCGGCTACAAGTCCGTAGAGCTGATGAAGCAGTACGTTGCGAGAACCATGACCGAGGGTGTTGCATCCGGTCTCGGCGGCTTCGGTGGTCTGTTCGAGCTTCCGGAGGGCTACAAGCATCCGATTCTCGTTTCCGGCACCGATGGCGTCGGCACGAAGCTGAAGATTTCCTTCCTCATGGAGAAGTATGATACCGTCGGCATCGACTGCGTTGCCATGTGTGTTAACGATGTCATCTGCTGTGGTGCGAAGCCACTGTTCTTCCTCGATTACATCGCGTGTGGAAAGAACGTTCCGGAGAAGATCGCTGATATCGTAAAGGGTGTTGCAGAAGGCTGTGTTCAGAGTGACAGTGCCCTGATCGGTGGCGAGACCGCCGAGATGCCGGGCTTCTATCCAGAGGATGAGTATGACCTCGCCGGTTTCTCCGTAGGTATCGTCGATAAGGAGAAGGTCATCGATAACAATTCCATGAAGGAAGGAGATGTCGTGATCGCACTTCCAAGCTCCGGTGTCCACTCCAACGGTTTCTCACTCGTACGTAAGGTGTTTGACATCGACCATATCTCCCAGGAGGAGCTTCGTAAGCCGCTCGAAGAGCTCGGTGGCAAGTCCCTCGGTGAGACCCTGCTGACCCCGACCGTGATTTATGTAAAGCCGATTCTTCAGCTTCTTGAGAAGGTGACCGTAAAGGCCATCAGCCACATCACCGGCGGCGGCTTCTATGAGAATATTCCGAGATCCATCCCGGATGGTCTCGGCGCGAAGATCAAGATGGATGACGTACGCGTGCTTCCGATCTTCAAGCTGATCCAGAAGACCGGCGATGTTTCTACGCATGATATGTTCAACACCTACAACATGGGTGTCGGCATGAGCGTTGTTGTAGCGAAGGAAGATGAGGCGGCAGCACTTGAGGTTCTTCGTGCAAATGGTGTCGAGGCATACCACCTCGGTGAGATCATCAAGTCCGACGATAAGGTCGTTTTAGAGTAAGGAGATAGACAATGGCAACATATGATGTAGCACAGCTTCCAGAGCTGCTGAAGAACAACGAGTACCCTGGCCGTGGCATCGTGATCGG
>CAKQWR010000113.1 GCA_934279105.1 uncultured Oribacterium sp.
GATCATCAGGACCTTCTTAATACTTGTATCTCTCATGTTCAGCCCTCCATCATCTTCATAAAGCGATCAAACAGGTACGCACTGTCTCTCGGACCCGGGCAAGCCTCCGGATGGTACTGTACCGTAACGATATTCTTACCCTTATAGCGCAGGCCCTCATTCGTACCGTCGTTAACATTGACGAACGCCTCTTCTGCGATCTCCGGATCGATCGTCTTCGGATCCACCGCATAACCGTGGTTCTGGGATGTGATGTATACACGTCCGTTTGACAGATCCTTCACCGGATGGTTGCCACCACGGTGACCGTACTTCAGCTTATAAGTGTCCGCGCCGGTCGCCAGTGCCATCAGCTGATGGCCGAGACAGATGGCGAAAATCGGGGTGTTGGAAGCGTAGAGCTTCTTGATCTCTTCGATGACGGCAACGTTCTCCTTCGGGTCGCCAGGACCGTTCGAAATCATGATGCCATCCGGATTCTGGCTGAGGATCGTCTCCGCACTGGTGTCGGATGGGTAAACCGTAACGTCACAGCCACAGCGCTGGAGTGAGCGGACGATGTTTCGCTTCGCACCAACGTCGAGGAAAGCAACACGCTTTGGCTCGCAGTCGCCGGTGTAGCGTGAGCCATCCGGATTCTCGGCCTGTGCGACATATACTTCCTTCGTGCTGGTCTTCTTCACAACGCCCTCGACCTTGTAGGCCTTGATGCGCTCGAGAAGTGCCGGCATCTCTTCCTTCGTATAACGGTGTGTGGTGATCATACCGTTCATGGTTCCTTCATCACGAAGACGCTTGGTCAGCGCTCTCGTGTCGATGCCCGCGATACCCGGAACATCGTTCTTCTTCAGGAAATTCTGGATGGTGTTCTCGGAGCGGAAGTTCGACGGCATACGAGAAAGCTCGCGCACGATAAAGGCATCCGGCCATGGCTGTGCGGACTCCATATCATCGTAGCAGATACCGTAGTTGCCGATCAGTGGATAGGTCATCACGACCGCCTGTCCTGCATAGGACGGGTCCGTCAGCACTTCCAGGTAGCCGGTCATCGAAGTGTTGAAAACAACCTCCGAAATGACTTCCTTCTCAGCACCAATTGACGTACCCTTGAAAACCGTTCCATCTTCAAGAATCAAAAATGCGTCCATTGTTTCTCCTTTTATAACTTCATGGTGAATGTTACTAACTTGTTGAATTGCGTTACTTGTTGTGTTTCTTCTTATTATATTATCTGTTTCCACCCGTAGGTTTCAAGTCCATATAAAGATATATCTTCATCTGGACTTGGAACCCACGGGTGGGCAAGGTGTGAAGCACCTTTGCCAGGGCATAGCGAAGATCTCCTGCGCACGAAAGTCATCCGTGCTATCTCAGAGGTATGCACACAGGAATCCGAGTTATGTCCGTAAACAGTCACTAAGCCACTGGAAAATCTCCGGTGAAGACTTCGACAGCCGGTCCGGTCATGAAACCATGTCCCGTCTCAGAATCGTAGCGAATCATGAGGTCGCCACCCACGAGGTGGACGAGCACATCCGTATCCTTTCGAAGCTTCCCTGCGAGGCAGCCGGCGGCCACCGCTGCAGTCGCACCGGTTCCGCATGCAAGTGTCTCTCCGGAGCCACGCTCCCACACACGGAAGTCGATCTCGGTATCAGAGATGATCCGGATAAACTCCGAGTTCACCTTTTCCGGAAAACGCGGATGGGTCTCAAAATCATGCCCATATAAAAGAAAATCCAAATCAGAGACCTGAGAAACACGAAGCTCCGGATTATCTGAAAGGAAATATACCGCATGCGGATTTCCTACATCGATTCCGATGAAATGGAGATTCATCCCGTGAACAGTGATATCTTCCGGAAGCTCTGATGTCAGCTTCGCCACGCCCATATCCACCGTCGCGCGGGTCATAACCCCATTTTCTGTATAAAGCTTTATGTTCTTAAGTCCCGATTTGGTATCGATGACTGCTTCTGTTCGATCAGCGGGAATCATGCCGTGATCATAAATGAATTTTGCGACGCAACGAATACCGTTGCCGCACATATTGCCCTCCGATCCGTCGAGGTTAAACATATGCATGTACGCATCTGCCCTATCTGACGGCTCAATCAGGATCAGTCCGTCGCCACCGACACCATAGTGCCGATCCGCGATGCGCTTCGCCAGCGCGGATGGATCCTTCAGCTGTTCGGAAAAGCAATTTACATATACATAGTCGTTTCCGCAACCCTGCATCTTTGTAAATTTCATCGTATGTCCTTTTCGAGCTAAGCCTGTAAGTATATAGAACTATTTGTGTACATCGCACTGCACCGTGGCTATCTGCCACACAATCAGAAACATATGACTGATTGTCAGATGGAAACTCTGTACATAGCTTATTGCATTCAACAAATCCAATTACATCTCTTCCCACCTTGGAAAAAAGCTGTAGTTGGATCCTTCGGAAGCCATCTGTACACAAATTTTTAATATAATAGCAAATTCAATATCGTAATACAAGCCCCGTTTTCAGGAAAATACAAAGGAATATTTCACAGAAATTTCACCCCACTCTTCTTGACACAAAACCCGAAACGTTTATCATGTACTTCGTTAAATCAACGCATATAAGAGGTCTCTTATGGAATACTTCAACTATATCGAACACTACTTCGACATGGCATCCGCCGTGCCGTTTTTCCTCGTTTCTCTCGCCGGACTCGTCATCGTGATGGGCATCATCCTCGCCCTCGCACGCATCCGCCAGGAGCTGGGCCGCCGCACCATAACCAGTGCCAGTACCACCGACCACGATGTACATCCTCACGCACGCAGTCGTGCCCGCCGGACGCTCCTCGATTCGACCGATATCCGCCCGTACGAATTTATCGAATCCTTCTATGAAATGGCGTTTGCCAGCACTTCGATTCTTCTTCTGCTGTCGCTTTACTACATTATCGGAGATCGCATCAACCTCCACACCGTCAACAACGTCTGGAATCAATACAAGGATTGGGTACTGATCATCTTCCTGCTCGTCTCGATGATCGTGGACCGTATTTTCGACCGCATTCTCGTGCCACTGCGCTACATCTCCGCACAGAAACGAGGCTCCGTCCGCCTGACCGCTTCGATTTACGTCATGCTGATTCTCATGTACATCCGCTTCATCTACGAAGATTACAACTATGAGAACCTGATTCTTTACTTCGTAATGCTCGTCATCGGTCGTCTCGTCTACTTCGACGTCACCTGGGAAGGCTTCCGAAACGACTGCCTCGGTCTTCTGAAAAATCTTCCGGTCCTTCTCCTCATGAGTGCCTATTCCGCCGCCGTCGTCTGGTATGGCTTCACCTCCGGTTTCCTTATGAAAGCCAACGGCGTCATCGTCAGTACACTCATCGCCCACCTCTTCATGGACATCTGCATCTTCCTCTTCGACCGCTCCCGCATCTGGCGCATGATTCTGTAGGATGATGTCAAGATTTTTCTTGATCATGAAACAAAAAGAGCGTAGGAAATATCCGATGATGTTTCCTACGCTCTTTTATTAGAACTTGTTTATCTAAGCAGCTTATTTCTTCTTTCCGAGGTATGCGGCCTGGATTTCGTCGTTGGCGAGAAGTTCTGCGCCGGTGCCGGAGAGGGTGATGCGTCCGGTTTCCATGACGTAGGCCTTATGTGCGACCTTCAGGGCCATGTTCGCGTTCTGCTCGATGAGAAGAATCGTGGTGCCGTGCGCTTCGTTGATGCGCCGGATGATGGAGAAGATTTCCCGCACGATGATCGGCGCGAGGCCGAGAGACGGCTCGTCGAGCATCATGATCTTCGGCTTCGACATGAGCGAACGGGCGACGGCAAGCATCTGCTGCTCGCCACCGGACAGGGTGCCGGCGAGCTGCCAGGAACGCTCCTTCAGACGCGGGAACATGCTGTAAATTTCCTCGATGTCTGCGTCGAGGGAATCGTTACGCAGGTACGCGCCGATCTTGATATTCTCGAGGACGGTCATATCCGGGAAGACGTGACGGCCTTCCGGGCAGAGGACGATGCCCTTCTCCACGCGCTTCGCGGTCGGCATGCTGGTGATATCTTCACCGTCGAAGACGATGCTTCCTTCGCTCGCTTTTACCAGTCCGGAAATCGATCGCAGCGTCGAGGACTTGCCGGCGCCATTCGCACCGATCAGCGTTACGATGGAGTGATCCGGCACATCGAAGCTGATGCCCTTCACGGCTTCGATGCCGCCGTAATGAATTTTAAGATTGTCAACTTTCAGCATCGTCTGATCCTCCTAAGTAAGCGTCGATGACTTCCTGGTTGTTCTGGATTTCGTCCGGTGTGCCATGGGCGATGAGTTTTCCGAAGTTCAGGACGTAAATGCGTTCCGAAATCTGCATGACGAGATCCATGTGGTGTTCGATCATGAAGATGGACAGATGATACTGGTCACGGATCTTTACGATGAAATCCGTGAGTTCCTGCGTTTCCTGCGGGTTCATGCCGGCTGCCGGCTCGTCGAGAAGCAGCAGCTGTGGCTTCGTCGCCAGTGCACGCGCAATCTCGAGACGACGCTGAAGTCCGTACGGGAGACTCGATGCGATATCATCCTTGTACTCATAGAGGCCCTGCTCCCGGAGAAGCTGCTCGGTCTCCGCACGCATGCGCGCCTCTTCCTTCCGGTTCAGGCGCAGCGTCGCGCTGAAGACATTGTCCTTCGCACGAAGGTGGCCGGCGATGAGGACGTTATCGAAAACAGTCAGATTCGAGAACAGGCGGATGTTCTGGAAGGTGCGGGCGATACCGAGCTTCGTGATGGCATCCGGCGGAAGGTTCCGAAGGTCGCGACCGCCGAACTTGACGGCACCGGAGGTCGGCGTGTAAATACCGGTGATACAGTTGAACGCCGTGGTCTTGCCGGCACCATTCGGGCCGATCAGTGCGACGATCTCGCCGCGATTGACCTCGAGTGAAAGGTTATCAACCGCACGCACGCCGCCGAACTGCATGACGACGCTGTCCATCTGGAGGACATTATCTTTTACTTCATTCATACCTTCCCCCTCACTTTCTTTACTTTTTTCTTTCCGAGCCCTCGGAAGAAGCCGATGATACCGTTCCAGCTGAACTCATTCGTACCCATGAGGCCACGGGAGTAGAACAGAACGACGACCATCAGAAGGATCGAGAAAATAACCATTCGGAAGCCCGGGCGGAACAGTGGGATGTTCACGGCGCCGATGTAGAGCGGCTCATCGAAGAAACGAAGCAGCTCGCGGCCCGCCGTCACGAGGAAGGCGCCCAGCACGGAGCCGGTCACGGAGCCGATGCCACCGATGACGACGATCAGGAGGATGTCGTAGGTTAGGGATACCTGGAAGGTCTTACTGTCGATGGAGCGCATGAACATCGCGAGCATGCCGCCACTGACGCCGGCGAAGAAGGATGAAATCACGAACGACAGCTCCTTCGTCTTAAACAGGTTGATGCCCATCGCCTCGGCCGCGATCTCATCCTCACGAACCGCCTTGAACATCCGTCCGAAGGACGAATTGATCAGGAGTACCATGAGGCCAATGCAGACGACCGTGAGGGCGAGCACCTGGAATAAACTTGAGAAGCCCGGGATGGACTTGAGGCCATATGAACCGTTCGTGATTTGATCCAGCTGCGGGGCCGAGATCAGCGCACGGATGATCTCCGCGAAGCCGAGGGTCGCGATCGCGAGGTAGTCGGACTTAAGACGGAGTACCGGGATACCGATGAGCGCTGCGAAGGCCGCAGCGACGAGGCCACCGAGGATCAGGGCTACGAGAATCGGTGCATGCAGATTTGCAATCGCCGGATGAATACCGGAAATGTAGTACACGGATGCACGCTGGTCGACCGGAATCGTGAGAATCGCGGTCACGTATGCGCCGAGCGCCATGAAGCCAGCCTGGCCGAGGGAGAAAAGGCCCGTGAAGCCATTTACGAGGTTCATGGAAACCGCAACGACTGCGTAGATCATCGAACGCTCGATGATGGAAATTGCGTAATTGTAACTATATTTGTTAGCGTCGAGGAACGCGCAGGCTCCGAGAATCGCCGCCATCAGCAGGAGACTCAGCATCATATTTCTGCGCTTCTCCGGCGTCATCTTCACTTTTGTTTTCATCGCTGCTTCCTCCTTATACCTTGTTGGTGGTCTTCTCTCCGAAAAGTCCGGTCGGACGTACGAGCAGCACGACGATCAGAATGACGAAGGTGAAGGCATCCGAGAAGGTAGAGTAGCCCGCTGCGACGAGCGCCGTCTCACCGAGGCCGATCAGGAAACCGCCGACGACCGCACCTGGGATCGAGCCAATGCCTCCGAA
>CAKQWR010000114.1 GCA_934279105.1 uncultured Oribacterium sp.
CCGGAGGATGCATCCGATAATACGAAAAAGAAGTTTAGAAATATGACCACCTATCGCAGTGTGCCATATCAGGAACTAGGAACCAAGGAAACGCTGGGACACCAGCTGGGACGGTCGGAACGATCGTCTATAAGCATTGAAGATCAGGGCTTTGCCCAGGCGATGATCAAATATATTGACGGAGGTAGTGTGAATGTCAGATGAGAATCAGAAAGATTTGGGAATGAACAGCAAGGAAGCAGGGAAGGATAAGCTGAAGGCAGGAGATGCACCTAAGAAAAAGAAGCTTGCTGTTGTTTTTCATTCGCAAAATTCCGCAAATCATAAAAATCGCCCACTGGGCTCAAAGTTCGGCACCGGTGCATCGCAGGGTGCACGTAAGCCACAGGAACCAGCGAAGCCGGCACGTAAGGCCAGCCCGAACGGTCGTCCACTGCCACCTGGTACTGCGCGCGTTACTCCGCTGAAGGAGCTGAATGAGATTCAGAAGCGTCAGGAGGCCGAGGAGGCAAGAGCCGCGGCAGAAGCTGCTCGGAAGGCTGCTGAGGAAGAGGCTGCACGTAAGAAGGCGGCGGAAGAAGAGGCTGCGCGTAAGGCTGCAGAGGCCGCAAAGGCACTGGCGGAGCATACGAAGGAGGAGCAGGCGAAGCAGACCGAGCGTCCGACAGAGCGCCCACAGGGCACACGTTCCTTCGGTGATCGCAATGGCCAGCAGAGATCCTTTGGTGACCGTAATGGTCAGCAGAGATCGTTCGGTGATCGTAACGGTCAGAGAAGCGGCGATCGTCCACAGGGCACACGCTCTTTCGGCGATCGCAATGGCCAGCAGAGATCCTTCGGTGATCGCAACGGTCAGAGAAGCGGCGATCGTCCACAGGGCAGCCGTCCGTTTGGCGACCGCAATGGTCAGCAGAGACCGGGTCAGCGTCCGACCGGTACCGGCTTCGGTACGAGACGTCCAGCCGGTGCCGGTGCCGCACCGGCTGTCGATGTTGCATCGAAGCCGACACAGAATCGTGTAGCGCATAAGCCAGCTGCAGGAAAGACCTTCGGTAACAAGAACTTCGATAACGAGAAGGCAGAGGCAGCAAAGCGCAACCGGAACAACCGTAAGCAGAATAAGTATACGGCAGAGCAGTCCTATGAGAGAGCTGATGAGGTTTCCTACAAGAAGAAGACCGGTAAGGGCGCATTCATCAAGCCGGAGGTTGTAAAGCCGGTAGAAGAAGAGATCAAGGCCATTACGATCCCTGAGGTAATCACCATCAAGGATCTCGCAGATAAGATGCGCGTCAAGGCAGCCGAGATCATCAAGAAGCTCTTCATGCAGGGCAAGATGGTAACGCTGAATACCGAGATTTCCTATGAGGATGCAGAAAACATCGCCGTTGAGTACGATATTCTCTGCGAGAAGGAAGAAAAGGTCGATGTTATCGCCGAGCTCGTAAAGGATGATGTTGAGGATTCCGATGATGAGATGGTTACAAGACCGCCTGTTGTCTGCGTTATGGGACACGTCGATCATGGTAAAACCTCCATTCTCGATGCAATTCGTAATACCAATGTCACCTCCCGCGAGGCTGGTGGTATCACCCAGTCCATCGGTGCTTATCAGGTAAAGGTCAATGTAAATGACGAAGACAGAGTCATCACCTTCCTTGATACTCCGGGACACGAGGCCTTCACCGCGATGCGTATGCGTGGTGCACAGTCGACCGATATCGCCGTTCTGGTTGTTGCATCCGATGATGGTGTCATGCCGCAGACTGTAGAGGCCATCAACCATGCGAAGGCAGCCAATACACCGATTATCGTAGCTATCAACAAGATGGATAAGCCGACGGCAAATCCGGACAAGGTAAAGCAGGAGCTCATGAAGTATGATCTTATCCCGGAGGAGTACGGCGGAGACGTCATCTGTGTTCCGGTATCGGCGAAGACCGGTATGGGCATCGATGATCTTCTCGAGAACATCGTACTCCAGGCAGATGTCATGGAGCTGAAGGCGAACCCGAACCGTGCCGCATATGGCGTTGTCATCGAGGCAGAGCTTGACCGTGGTAAGGGTCCGGTTGCACGTCTTCTTGTTCAGAAGGGTACGCTGCACCAGGGTGATGTCGTAGCCGTAGGTTCTGCATATGGTAAGGTACGTGCGATGACCGATGATAAGGGCAAGCGTATCAAGAAGGCCGTTCCTTCACAGCCTTGTGAAATTCTGGGTCTCAGCGCCGTTCCAAATGCGGGCGAGATCTTCCAGGTAAAGGATAGCGAGAAGGAAGCAAAGGCCTATGCTGCAGCCTTCGTTACAGAGAACAAGCAGAAGATGGTCGAGGAATCCAAGAAGAAGGTATCCCTGGATGCACTGTTTGATCAGATCAAGGCCGGCGATATCAAGGAACTTCCGCTCGTTGTCAAGGCAGATGTTCAGGGTTCTGTAGAGGCTGTCAAGGATGCGCTTGAGAAGATCAAGAACGAAGAGGTAGCAGTGAAGGTTATCCACTCCGGTGTTGGTGCGATCAATGAGTCCGATGTTGTACTTGCAAGTGCGTCTAACGCGATCGTTATCGGTTTCGATGTGAAGCCGGATGCAACCGCACGCGAGATTGCGGAGCGTGAGCACGTCGATGTTCGTCTCTATGACATCATCTACAAGGCAACCGAGGACATCGAGAATGCGATGAAGGGTATGCTGGCGCCTGTATATGAGGAAAAGATCATCGGTCATGCTGAGATCCGTCAGATCTTCAAGGCATCCGGTGTCGGCAATATCGCAGGATGTATGGTCAAGGATGGTCTCGTACAGAGAGGTGCCAAGGCCAGAATCTTCCGTGGTCCGAAGCAGGATAAGATCTGGGAGGGCGCAATCGCATCGGTTAAGCGCTTTAAGGATGATGTAAAGGAAGTCAAGGCCGGCTACGAGTGTGGTCTTGTATTCGAAGGCTTCAACGATATCGCACTTGAGGATTATGTTGAGGCTTATGTAATGGAAGAGGTTAAGCGTTGAAAAAAGGTTCTGTAAAAAATACGAGAATTAACGCAGAGGTCATGCGTGAGCTTTCCGTAGCAATCCGTGACCTGAAGGATCCGCGTTTGTCCCCGATGACGTCCGTAACGGGCGCCGAGGTCACACCGGACCTGCAGTACTGTAAGGTATATATTTCCGTTCTGGGCAGCGAGGAATCTCTGGCGAAGACGATGGAAGGCCTGAAGGCCGCCAGCGGCTTCCTTCGCCGGGAGCTGGCGCAGACCGTCAATCTCCGTCACACACCGGAGCTGCAGTTCGTTGCGGATCATTCCATCATGTATGGTGCGCATATGGATGAGCTGATTCGAAAGGTGACGGAAGAGGATGCGGAAAAGCGCAGCCATACGGAAGCGGAAGAAGCATCCGATGAAGCAGACGCTGAGGATGCGACACAGGATTAAACCTTTCGGCCACTTGTTTTAGTAAGGAGCAGGTGATATTGATGAATGAATTTCAGCAGATGATCGAACGGGCGAACAGTATCTGCATCCTCGGACATACAAATCCGGATGGCGACTGTCTCGGCTCTACTTTAGGCACAAAACATTATATTCAGAATCAGTATCCTGATAAAAAGGTAAATGTTTACCTGCAGATTGCAAACGAGAAATATAATTTCCTCCCGGGAATGGACAGTATCGTGCATGTCCCTTCCGACCGGAAATATGATCTCTGCATTATCTGTGATTGTAACGGTTATGATCGTGTCGGCGATTTCCGAAGTCTGGCCGAGCATGCATCCGAGCTGTTTGTTGCGGATCATCATGTTCCAGGCTTACAGCGCTTTGCGCATGCATCGATTCGACCGGATGCGTCGAGTGCATCGGAGGTGGTTTTCGACCTCATGGATCCGGATTATATCGATGCGAAGGTCGCGGAGTGCCTGTATCTCGGCATCGTCCATGATACAGGAGTCTTCAAGTTTAACTGCACCTCGCAGCATACGATGGAGATTGCCGGTTTTCTGATGACGAAAGGAATCGATTTCGGTACCATCATCGACGATAGCTATTATACAAAGACCTATGCACAGCAGCAGGTGATGGGGCGCGTACTGATGGAAAGCCTTATGCTGATGGATCGACGCTGTCTCGCGGGATGGCTGACCTGTAAGGACATGAAGTTTTATCAGGTGACTTCACGCGATGTCGATGGTATCGTCAGCACGATGCGGGAGACGAGAGGAATCGATTGTGCAATTTTCATGTATGAGATAAGCAATCAGAATTTCAAGGTCAGTCTCCGTAGTGATAACAATATGCTGGATGTGGCGAAGGTTGCGATGGTCTTCGGTGGCGGTGGCCATAAAATGGCAGCCGGCTGTACACTTCAGGGGTCCTATCATGATGTCATGAACAACATCACGAAGGAACTCTCGAAGCAGATGGATGCACCGGGCTTTGTTTCGAATCGTTCCGATGCCGAGCGGATATAAATAGAAAGGGCTGCCGTGCAAACGACGGCCTTTTTATCGTTATGGTTATGTCCATAACAAGAAAATAAGAAGGAATTTTTAAGTGACTGCCCAAAATGCAGCGCTTTTCATTTGATATATGGACGGAATTATCAATGTATATAAGGAGAAGGGCTGGACGAGCTTCGATGTTACGAAGAAGCTTCGTTCCATCCTTCACGAAAAGAAAATAGGCCATACCGGAACACTGGATCCGATGGCCGAAGGTGTACTGGTGGTTTGTGCCGGGGCCGCAACGAAACTCGTTTCCTCGATTGAAGCGACGGAAAAGGTATATGAAGCGGAGATGCAGCTCGGCATCACAACCGATACGGAGGATACCAGCGGTGAAATTCTCACAGAGCAGCCGGTCAATGTCTCCGAAGAAGAGATTCACGAGGCTGTACAGCACTTCATCGGTTCCTATGATCAGATCCCGCCGATGTACAGTGCGAAAAAAGTGAATGGTCAGAAGCTCTACGACCTCGCCCGTCAGGGCAAAGTCATCGAGCGGAAGCCGAACCGCATCACGATTCACAGCATCACGGTCGACAGCATTGACCTCCCATATGTGCGGATGACGGTGACCTGCTCCCGCGGCACCTATATCCGGACACTCCTGAAGGACATCGGTGAGCGGCTCGGCTGTGGTGCAGCGATGTCAGCGCTGAAGCGTACGCGTGTCGGACAGTTCACAATTTCCGATAGTAAAACCATCGAAGAAATCGCAGGATATGAGGCACGTGGGGAGCTTATCCGCATCGTGAAGCCACCGATGTTTGTTCCGGAACCGGCCGTTATTTCCTTCGGAAAATTCGATGGAAGTCATCTGGGACATCAGCTGATCTTCGAGCATATGTTCCGTATCGCAAAAGAAAAGCATGAAAAAACCGCACTTCTCACATTCAGCGCAAATCCGAAGGTCGTACTCACCGGTGTTCAGCAGGATACGATTTCCAGCAGCGATGAGCACCTGACACGCCTTCGGAATCTCGGCTTCGATTATGTTTTTTCCTATCCGGTGAACCGGGAGACGATGGGCGTCTCAGCTGAAGATTTCCTTCGGACGGTCCTGGTGGAGGGCATGCATGCCGCCGACATCGTGGTAGGTACGGACTGCACCTTCGGCTATAAGGCGCAGGGTACGACATCACTCCTCGAAACACTTGCCCCGACGTATGGCTATGAAGTCCATGTGATCAAAAAGAAGGAAGTACTCGATGAAAACGGGAACGAACGAGAGATTTCAAGCAGTTTCATCCGTGAGGAGATCGAGAAGGGGAATGTTGAAAAAGCCGCAGAACTGCTCGGACGTCATGTTGCCATCAGCGGTACGGTCATGCATGGAAAAGAAATCGGTGCATCGATCGGTTTCCCGACTGCAAATATCCTTCCGAAGGAAGGCAAGCTGAATCCGAAGCCGGGTGTTTACATCACCCGTATACTGATCGGAACGCGCCTGTACCGCGGCATGACAAACATCGGCGATAATCCAACCATCGCGAAGAATAATCCGACATCGATCGAGACCTACGTCCTGGACTATAACGGCGACCTTTACGGAAAGAAGATTCGCATAGAGTTTATGAAGCGTCTTCGCGATCAACATAAATTTGCATCGGTCGACGAACTGAAAGCGCAGCTCGAAAAGGACGTACGCACCACCGCAGAGTATCCGATGGAACTTGGCAATATCTGATTGACAAGCCTGGATACTTCTGTTAAAGTACATTCGTATGCGCGTTGGCATGGTTGCGCGGAACTCCATCCGGCAGCTCTGTTAACGTA
>CAKQWR010000115.1 GCA_934279105.1 uncultured Oribacterium sp.
GTGCATCCGTTGTCGCCCCTCCGGGTCCCCTGCCTGAACGGTTATAAGCATCACGAGTCCGATAAGGGAAACATGGGAAGACGAACCTCCGGTCCGGCTTCTTTATGTTATAATGGCTTTCGAATACTATATGATAGCTTCTTCCGGAGACGCTATTTCGCAGAATGAAGATCTGGGAACAGCCCACATAGGACAAACGGCATCTCACCCGCGTGGGGATCGTCGATCGTCATCGGGGAACATCCCATAGAGAACAAACGCATAGGATCATCGTATGACAAAAACAGAAACAAAATCCAGTAACCAATCAAACGAACATATCCTCGTCTGCCTTTCCTCCTCGCCGTCGAATGAACGAATCGTCCGTATGGCGGGGCGCATGGCACAGGCCTTCGGTGGCACACTGACGGCCCTCTACGTACAGACACCGGGCAGCTCGACGATGACGAAGGAAGACATCGCGCGTCTTCAGACCCATGTGCGCCTTGCGACCGAACTCGGCGCGGAAATCGTGACCACCCATGGCGACGATGTTCCGACGCAGATTGCAGAGTATGCCCGCGTCTCTGATGTCACGAAAATCGTTCTCGGCCGCAGTGGCGCCGAGCGCCGGCACTTCTGGGACAAACCATCCTTGACCGAGCGCCTCACTGCCCTCGCACCGTCCGTCGAGATCCACATCATCCCGGATGCCGTCGTCTTCAGTCACACACGCCCGAGGCCAATGCTGGCGATCGCACCGACGGTACCCACCCTGCGGGATCTCGCTCTTACGCTCGTCATTCAGGCGTCGGCGACCATCATTGGCCTCCTCTTCTTCCGCCTGCACTATACCGACGCGAACATCATCACGATTTATCTTCTCGCGGTGCTGCTGACCTCGGTCAGCACGAACGGATACACCTGCGGTCTTCTCGCATCGGGTCTCAGTGTGGTGCTCTTCAACTATTTTCTGACGGAGCCACGTCTGACGCTTGCAGCTTATGGCCGGGGCTATCCGGTCACCTTCGCCGTCATGCTCGGCGCGTCTGTGCTGACCGGCACGCTGGCGGCGAAACTGAAGGCGCACGCGGAGATTTCTGCGCGCGATGCCTACCGCACGAAAACACTCTTCGATGCGAACCAGCAGTTGCAGAAGGCCGAGACACCCGACGACATCTACCAGACGACGGCGACGCAGATTCAGCGTCTCGTACAGCGGGATATCCTGATCTACCCATCCATACATAAAGGATTTCTATATCCGGCTGATGGTGGTGCGCCAGGCTCCATTCCAGAGCGTGAGCGTGAGTCGGAGGTCATCGAGTGGGTTTTCGCGAATCGAAAACGCGCCGGTGCGACGACCGAGCACTTCCGTAACGCACGTTATTTCTATCTCGCGATTCGAACCGGACAGCAGGTCTATGGTGTCGTCGGCGTCCCATGCTCTGAAGCAGCACCGCTGGATGCCTTTACCTCGAGCATTCTCCTATCTATCCTCGGCGAGTGTGCGCTCGCGCTGGAGAACCGTCATAACGCAGAGGAGCGCGAAAAGGCCGCGGTCCTCGCAAAAAATGAGCAGCTCCGCGCGAATCTTCTGCGCTCTATCTCGCACGATCTTCGGACACCACTGACGTCCATTTCGGGCAATGCAGACGCCCTGCTCCATAGCTACCAGGCACTCGATGATGACAGCCGTACGCAGATGATCACGGACATTTACGATGATGCCCAGTGGCTTATCGAGCTGGTCGAGAATCTTCTCTCGATCACGAAGATTTCAGACGGCAGCGTGCGAATACAGCTCTCCGATCAGGTCGTCGATGATATCGTTGCAGAAGCGCTCCGACATATCGATCGCCATGCAAGTGAGCACCACATCGCAAGTGACTGCGGTGATCTTCCACTTCTGGTACACGCCGATGCAGGACTCATCATGCAGCTTCTCATCAATCTCGTGAATAACGCGATCAAATACACACCGCCAGGGTCACATATAAACATCACCGCCTTCCGTGAAGCGGAACATGCGGTGATTGAGGTTTCTGACGATGGTCCGGGCATTCCGGATTTCCAGAAGCCACAGGTGTTTGACATGTTTTATACCGGAAGCAAGCGCGTGGCAGACAGCCGTCGAAGCCTCGGCCTCGGTCTCTCCCTCTGCCGGTCCATCGTACATGCGCACGGCGGTGAGCTCAGGCTCCGTGACCATCAGCCACACGGCTGCATCTTCTCCTTTACATTGCCACTCAGTGAGATTAATTTAAATATGTAGAGAGAAGCGTAAAGAGCGCCGACCGGTCGCATGTCCGACGATGATGTTCATCCATAGACATTGGCCCGCGCTCGTGGATATAGAAAGCTGAACGATATGAGGTAAATAGAATGAATAAAGCACTGATTCTCGTGGTGGAGGACGATACACCGGTTCGGAATCTCATCACCACCACGCTGAAAACCCATGATTATAAATATCTTGCCGCGCCGGATGGCAGTAGTGCCATCCTTGAGGCATCCTCTCATAATCCGGACATCGTACTGCTCGATCTCGGGCTGCCGGATATCGACGGTGTCGAGGTCATCCGAAAGATTCGCACCTGGTCGAACATGCCGATCATCGTCATCAGTGCACGCACCGAGGATGATGATAAAATCGAAGCTCTCGATGCCGGTGCGGACGATTACCTGACGAAGCCCTTCTCCGTCGAGGAGCTTCTGGCGCGTCTTCGCGCGACCCAGCGCCGCCTCAGCATGATGAAGGCCGAGTCCGGGCAGGAATCTCCGATCTTCACGAACGGCGGGTTAAAAATCGACTACGCTGCCGGCTGCGCCTACATGCATGAGGAGGAGCTTCACCTCACACCGATCGAGTTCAAGCTTCTCTGCCTTCTCTCGCGGAACGTCGGGAAGGTGCTCACGCATACTTACATCACCCAGCAGATCTGGGGAAGCAGCTGGGAGAACGACGTCGCCTCCCTTCGCGTCTTCATGGCTACCCTTCGCAAGAAGCTTGAGCGCGGTGAAAATGCCCAGCAGTACATCCAGACGCACATCGGCATCGGCTACCGCATGCTGAAGGTGGAGTGAAATCGTGATAGAAGTTCCGGAAGAGGCCCCGGAGGGGAGCCACCGAAAGTCATACGAAGAAAACGTGAAGAATCAAAATCCCGCCCATTAGAAGCACTTGGAGAAATTTTCCAAAGCACCCTCTGCAACGCTGAGTTCTCATTAGGAGAACCTCAGCGATTGCAGAGGGCCTAGTGCTTCTTATGGGCGGGATTTTAGATTCTTCCGATTTCGGAGTATTGTACTTTCGGTGGCTCCCCTCCGGGCCTCTTCCGGAACTTCTCGCGATTATGCATCCGCCTCCATCTTGAGCGGAGCGCCGCAGTGCGGACAGGTACCGATGGTGCCGGCATAGTAGGTGCAGCCACAGTAATCGCACTTGAGCATCTTCGGTTTACCACTGATCTTATAGGTCTTGATACCCTCCTTCTCGGCCTTCAGATAATTGGAACGAACCACAAATGCCGTGCCGATAAACGCGGTCGCGAGAAGCGCTCCAAAGAACAGCTCTGCGAGTCCACCGCCCAGACGTTCTGTATCGATCGTGAAGCTCTTCGCTTCGAAATACTCGAGATAATCATCGAACACCATCGTCATCGCTTCACCGACATTGTCACCGTTTGCACGTGCGAGATGCTTCTGAAGCAGGTCGATGAGCATGTCCTCATCCTTCTTCTTTGCGGTCTTTCCGAGATCATCGCCCCACATCGTATGGTAGTGGAACTCGTTGAAACCGGTCTGTGCATTTTCTGCACCATAGCCATAGGTAATCAGAAGATGATACTCATCATCGAAGTTACAGATGTACTCGTTATACGCGAAGCTTTCCATATCGCTGTAGTCCTGCTCCCAGGCAGCATCATCTGTAAACTCGATAGCCGGTATGATACCGGTATGATCTCGGAATGCGGTGAGACTCTGGTCGAGGATGTCCAGCTCGACATCTGTCAGATGACCGTAATTATCCTGAATCAGGATTGACTGATCGACATAATCCGGTACGATGGTCTTCTTATACCCGATGTTAAGAGAAGAAAATATCATGCCGATACCAAGCAGGGCGATGATGATGCCTGGGATACCTGCGACGATGGCGAAAAGAACCGCACGGATATACTGCGCTTTCGTCGTCTCCTCATGATAATTCGGCTCATCGGTATATACGACCTTCGGTTCATTCATACCATTATAAATAACGAATGCTCTGCCGCCTTTAAACGGCGTACTGGAATGCCGGTAGCTCTTCGCACTGCTTCCGGAACCGCCACTGGAGCCTCCTGAATAACTGCTTCCACCTGAATGACTGCCGCCTCCTCCTGAATGTGGCATAGTGCACCTCCATCTTAAACGCAAACATCACTGCGTGATTCCTGAACGATATATCTATCCATATTTTAACCCGAAGGAGTGCCTGTACGCAATGATAAAACTAGACGCGGTGGATGCAATGTGATAGGTTTTTCTATGAATACAAATAAAATCACCCCTTTATAGAGGGATGTGAAAGGACAACGATGTTACCAGCTACGATTGATTTACTTGCATTTATGGGTCAGAGCAATATGGCCGGCCGTGGTGTCGCGGCACAGGCGCCGACCGTTCCGGAAGGCCATGGTTATGAATTTCGTGCCATCACGGCACCGGATCGACTCACGCACCTCGTGGAGCCGTTTGGCCAGCATGAGGATAATCCGGATGGCATTTATGAGCCCGGCATGAAGACCGGCTCCATGGTGTCTTCGTTTGTCAATGCCTATTACGGGGAGACAAATACCCCGGTCGTCGGTGTATCGGCTGCGAAAGGCGGCTCTGCTATCGCAGAGTGGCTTCCGGATGGCGCGTACTACCGAGATGCAGTCGAACGTGTACAGCGCTGTGAGCTCTGGCTTTCTGCACGTGGTGTACACATGGCGCATCGGAATATGGTATGGTGTCAGGGCTGCACGGATGGTGATCTGCATACCGACCCGCAGCTCTACTATGAGCGCACGAAGCTGGTGCTGACCTCCTTCATGCGGGACTGTGATCTCGCGTACTGCTTCCTGATCCGCATCGGAAATCATCGGGACGACCCGGCGCTCTATGTGCCGATTCAGAAGATGCAGGAAAAGCTCGCAGCGGACGTTCCAAACATCATTCTCGTCAGCCAGTGCCTCGCATCCTTCGCCGCGAAGGGACTCATGAAGGATGAGTTCCACTACCTGCAGGAGGGCTATAACCTCGTCGGTGAAGAAGCCGGAAAAGCAAGTGGAGAATTTGTACGCACGAAAGCGTAAATTTTCGACCTGTCGGGTTACCGTGCAATACAGCAGATGCCACCGAAGGACCGGTACCAGAAGCACAGTACTCCGTGACCGGAGAAATCTAAAATGGCCCCCTAAGAACCAGTAGGTCCTCCGCAAACGACTGAGTTTCCTGGATGGAAACTCAGTGTTGCGGAGGATTCCAAGGAAAAATTACTCCAACTGGTTCTATAGGGGGTCCATTTTGATTTTTCACGGTCACTTCATATGGCTTCTGGTACCGGTCCTTCTGGGTCATCTCCTGCGCCGTATTTGAACATCCGTATAAAGAGATGGTCCTATGTGGCGATCGATGACGGAAATGGTCAGTTTTCCAGCAGTGCCGGAAATTCTATTTCGAATTCCGAACGCAGCATGAAGCGGTCGATGATGCCGTTGTTGAGATACCACTCATAATCCGCGCCACCTTGCTTTGCCAACAAGACGAGCTGAATCTCCGGATTCAGACGGCGGATGATTTCACAGAGCTCGATGCCGTTCAGGGCCGGGAGCTTATACATCGTGATGACCATATCGTAGGCGATCGGGTCTTTCTGGATGCGGTCGATCAGCGCCGCCGGATGTCCGTAGAAATCAATGATTTTTTTCGACTTTGCAGCAAATGGTTCCCACTGTTTCTGCTTCTCTTCTCTCTCAACGAAGGCAATTTTCGAAAGCTTCTGAAGGTGTTTTCTGCTATTTATACTTTCGTGTGCTCTTGTATATCCGGAAGGATCGATGCCAGCGTCATCCCGGTCGGCAGATGAAATATTTTGATCATATTCATGCTCTACGCCTGTTTCATCGTAGCCATCCTCACAGAGTGGAATCTTCATGCTGAAACAGGTTCCCTCACCGAGCGTACTCTCGACGTGAATCGTACCGCCGATGGAGCCGAGGATGTTCCGAACGACGGACAGACCGAGGC
>CAKQWR010000116.1 GCA_934279105.1 uncultured Oribacterium sp.
ATGGTCGGATCGAAGTAAGCCTTGTGCTCATCATCGAGTGCATCGTAGGCATCCTTCAGCATGCCGGCGTACTTATCTTCGGTCAGCATGTACAGGAAGTTCTTTCCGACGAGCTCGGAATCGATGTCCATGTACAGCGGGTGCTGATCCTTGTAAATGAAATCCCAGCAGTTCTTAAACTCTGCAGAGCCGGTCGAGTTATACATAAATACCTTATTCAGGGTCTGCAGTGGCAGGTAGCCGCTGTAAGCATCCGCGGTTGTGCCGTTGGCTTCTGCCCACTCCTTCGGAATGAAGGTCTTCAAGATATCGGTATCGACCATCTTACTCTTGATCTGATTACCATCCTGAATGAGGGTCATCGCAAAGGTGCCGGTGTCCTTCAGGGAATCTGCGGTGAGCTGCTCGAAAATCTTGTTGTTCTTCGGCTGCTGCCACTCGAACTCCATGTTGTAATTCGGATCGATGGTCTGCAGATATGCAATAAAAAGTGGAAGTGCGGACTTACCACGAGAGGAATTACCGACACCGTAGAAGGTCTTGCCGTTCGACTCTTCGATGGCCTTCTTTGCGAGCTCCTCCATGGTCATACCTTCCGCTTCTTTAATGATGGCGTCGATACCTGTCAGGTTCTCTTCCTTCGGAGCTTCGGTTTCTGCAGGCTGTGCGGCCTGGGTCTCTGCCGGCTTATCTGCAGCAGCGGCAGCAGTGGTGGCTGCGTTGTTGGATGAAGATCCGCATGCGGCCAGCATGGATACTGCCATCGATGCAGTCAACAGTAACGAGATGAGTTTACGTTTTCTCATAAATTGCCTCCCTTATGTGTTCACGAACTGCTCTTCGATTATTTCGTAGAGCTTTCTTTGTTTGATGGCTCTAGTATAGAAATAATTTTGAAAAATAAAAATGCGGTAAAAATGATATTTTCATGGTCAAATCTGACATCTTTTTATCATTTCACCGCATTTTACTGTCTATATTTACGAATCCTGATAGTCGGACGGATTCATGCCCGTGAGTTTTTTGAAGGTACCAGAGAAATAGGCGATATCATGGTAGCCGACCATTTCGCAGACCTCATAGACTTTATATCGTACATCCCGAAGGAGGTGCATCGCCGTCCGTATTCGGAAGCAGGTGATGTAGTTGTTGATACTCTGTCCGGTATCCTTTTTGAAAAGTCGACTCAGATGACCTTCCGACACGCCCATCGATGCTGCGATTTTCGTAACGCTGATCGCATCTTCACTATAATGTTCTTCGATATAGGCGATGGCACGCTGGACATAACGATTCATCTCCGGTCCTGCCTCCTTCAGCGACAGAAGCGCTGCCTCCTCTGAGGACGCATTCGGTTTACTATGAAGGATTTCATCGCCGAGAATCTTTTTTACAGCGGCTTCAAGCTGTCCATCTTCGAAAGGCTTTAAAAGATAATCGGAAGCCTGAAGACGGATTGCCTGCTGTGCATAGCTGAAATCACTATAGGCGGTGAGAAAGATCACCTTTACGTCGATCTTTTCTTCACGGAGCGTTTTTACCAGCTCGATGCCATCCATTTTCGGCATACGAATATCCGTGATGATCAGATCCGGACGACGTGTACGTGCCAGCGCCAGTGCTTCTTCACCGTTTTTGGCCTGTCCGATGACTTCGCAGCCGACACTCTTCCAGTCGGTACCCTGTACGATGCCCTCCCGGACGTATTTTTCATCATCTACCACGATTACAGATGTCATGTCAGTACTCCATTATCTTACATTTATTTCTGATAAGGCAGCCGCAGGACGACATCCGTACCGCCCTCCGGCAGGCGCGCGATATCGATACCATACGCTGGTCCATAGTTTAAGCGAATAATCGAATCAACATTCGTAAAGCCGAGATGCCCCGTCATGAGTTTTCCATCATGCTTCTTTACCATGTTGATAAATTCATCTTCGATGCCGTGTCCGTTATCAAGGACGTGTATCTCGAGGTTCTCTCCGACACGGCAGGCGGTGACTTTCACCAGGCCATCGTCCACCCCCTCCAGGCCATGAATGATGGCGTTTTCGACGATCGGCTGCAACATAAGTTTCGGGATGACACAGCCCATCAGTTCTTCCGGCACCTCGACCTCGAAGCTGAAGGAATCATCGAAGCGAAGCTCCTGGATGTTGCAGTAGCTTTCCAGCAGCTCCAGCTCCTCCTGTAAGGTTTCAAATTCCCTGCCGGAAATACTGCGTCGAAGAATCTTCGCAAGATCCGAGCTGAGTGAGACGATTTCCGGTACCCCATGTGCCTTCGCCACCCACTTGATGGTGTCGAGCGTGTTGTACAGGAAATGCGGGTTCAGCTGTGCCTGCATCATGCGCATTTCGGTTTCATTGAGACGTTTCTGCTGCTGCACACGCTCTTCCATGTTCCGTCGGATGCGAACAGTCGTCTTGTTAAATCCGTCGGCAAGCTGTCCGAGTTCATCATCTCGCTGGAGGTCTACATGTGCACTCAGGTCGCCATGACGTAAGGCACGCATACCATCGCTGAGTTTCTGTATCGGCTGTGCCAGATAATTCGATACATATCCGGACAGCATCAGACTTCCGATCAGTACCAGAACGGTGATGATCAGAAGCATCATCAGCATCATTCGGAAGATATCCTCGCTCAGTGCCGGTGGTGTCATATAGAACAGTGTCAGCCCGGTATCACCGATCGGACTGGTGTACAGATTGTCGGCGAATGCCTCGTTCAGCCGCCGGCCGTGCAGACGATTCTCGCGGAAGGTTTGCAGATTTTCTGCGGACGCGAGATTTCCACCGGCATAGAGCGGCTCCCAGTACGCATTGAGGAGCAGAACGCCTTCATTTCCGTTGTAGCATTCTTTCAAGATGCTTTCGAAATCGTTCTGGTCGATCGTGACGATGACGTAGCCTGCATTGGCATTAATTTTACGTCCGATCTGAAGACTCGTTTCGCGGGTATAGA
The DNA here is from genome assembly GCA_934279105.1 of uncultured Oribacterium sp. Classification (GTDB taxonomy): domain Bacteria; phylum Bacillota; class Clostridia; order Lachnospirales; family Lachnospiraceae; genus Oribacterium. The sequence goes on from CAKQWR010000116.1 coordinate 2,971, forward strand.
TGCCATCGTAATTCAGCACATACGCAGTTTCCTCAGGGGCAGATTCCAGACGGGCGATGATACCGAAATCGGACGGCAGTGTCTTCGATACGGTACCACGATCCGTGGTATAAATTCGTTTTTCACCAGCGTAAATGTCGACGGTAGAGAAGGCACGAATCGCCTGTGTCTCTCGGTAGAGCGCTGCATAAATGCTCGAAGAGGAAACACTTCCTTTCGATAGTGCCCGGTCCATATCCGGGTCCGCGGCAATCTGCGTGATGACATGTTCGATCGACGTGAAATGTTCCTCGAGCCGCTCCTCGATGAACCGCTGCTTCGCACTGTCCTGTGCGGCGAAATCCCGATGTACGCGGGTGCGAAACATACTGACGAGGAGGAGTCCGCTCAGTACGAGCGGCACGACGGATACCAGCGTGAAATAAAACAGAAGCTGGCGACGGTAGGACTTATTGATATACTCAAGCATAGCGGTCCTCCCAGATCTTCCAGAAATCCGCAAGCACCTTCGTCTGCCGTTCACTGGCGTCCTCGATATCAAACGAAATGATTTTCAGCCCTGCAGTCTTATCGTTTGTGGACAGGTCTGTACGTACAGAACGCCGGAACAGAGGAGAAATGATGTAGTTCTGTACGGCATCACCGAGAATAAAATCGATGAATCGCTCTGCGTTTTCCTGGTGTGGTGCCTGCTGCACGATTGCAGCGCCATCCGGAACGGCAGACGTCCCTTCGCTCGGATAACAGATACCGACATCACTTCCACGTGCGATCTCTTTAAAGGCACTTTCTTCGAGTGTGATACCGACCAGTTTGTCACCGTTTGCAACTTCACTCAGTACATCGCCGGAACCCTTCGCGAGATGACCATCCAGATCATCACAGAAACGCGTCAGGATTTCTTCTTCCGGAAGCTGTGTCGCCTCACGCATCGTCTCAAGTATCGTATAGCTCGTACCCGACATGGATGGATCCGCAAAGCTGATCATGCCTTTCCAGCTGCCGTCCAGAAATTCGTGCCAGCTATGTGGCGCAGCATCCGGCTGAACGATTTTACTGTTATAGATAAATACGATTGGAAGCTCCGTGAATGGTGTCCAGTAATGGTCTGGAGAAATGCAGCTTGGATCCAGCTTCGTCTCCATCGGTGATTGATATGGCTGAAAGCAGTCTTTATAAGCCTCCAGCATCTCGATACCACCGCCAAACATGATGTCAACATCATGTGTCGATGCGTTTTGATGCTGCTGGATTTCCGACAGAAGCTCCGTGGTGCCACCGGCACGTACCTCGACCCAGATGCCGGTCGCTTCTTCGAATTCCTGGATGATCGGCCGGTAGACTTCTGTTTTGTGTGCCGTATAAACCGTCAGCTTCTGGGTTTCCGGGATATCCTCATATCGCAGGGAATCTGAGGTGTCACGACCACAGCCAGCGACAGAAAAGATTAGCATGGCTGCCAGAATAAACGGTGTACAGGTTTTTCGTCGTTTACAGAGGTGCATATTCGTTCCTCTCCCGCTTTTCAGCGATATAAAAAGCCCGGAGCCTTGTGGTCCGGGGGAATATATGAAATTTACCACTTGATATGCGGCACTAAATTTCTATACTTGATTTTAGCACCAGGATGGTGAAAACGATATAGTATTTCACTATTTACGTTAAATAGATAACAAACAGAATGCAACAGGAGAGCCGAAATATGAACAAAAAAATATATTTTGCCGGATCAATTCGTGGTGGCCGCGAAGACGCTGCCCTCTATCGAGACATCATCCGACATATGCAGGAAACCGATATCGTGCTGACAGAGCATATCGGAGCGACCGATCTCAATGCACGTGAGCAGGGCGTGAAGGACCAGGATATCTATCAGCAGGATATGACCTGGCTTCGGACATCCGATCTCGTCATCGCAGAGTGTACCCGTCCATCTCTCGGCGTCGGCTATGAACTCTGTGCCGGTGAGCATTACGGCAAACCATGCTATATCTTCTACCGCCCATCCGAAGCGCAGCTCAGCGCGATGCTCCGCGGAGACGCGTATTTCCATATCGACACCTATGAAACGAAAGAAGAACTCTTTCAGAAACTGGATGCGATTCTTAGGGAGGACTGATGCATGAACATCGATCGAACGCATGTCAAAGAAGCATTTAAGGCTTATGTGTCGGACTATGATCTTTCCGATGTGAAGGTAAAACTGAAGGTAGACCATACCTATCGCGTCGCGGCCATGTGTGATGCCATCACGGAGGACCTCGGGCTCTCCGAGGCCGATCGCGAGCTCTCGTGGCTCAGCGGTATGCTTCATGATATCGGCCGTTTCGAGCAGCTGCGGCAGTACCATACCTTTCAGGACCGTCTCTCCTGCAATCACGCGATGCTGAGTGCCGATATCCTTTTTCTCGACGGAAAAATCCGCCTGTTTGCAGATGACATAAATGAAGAAGAATGTGCACTTCTCGAAAAAACGATCCGACTCCACAATGTATATCAGCTCCCAGATGATCTCAGCGAGCGTGACTATCGTTTTGCTACGATCCTGCGCGATGCAGATAAGATCGATATTCTGCGTGTAAACTGTGAGACACCACGTACCGAGATCTATGACCTTCCTGAAGAAGCTTTCCGGACGTCCTCTGTATCGGACCATGTATATGAGGATGTGATGCATGCCCGAAACGTCGATCGCGCCTACTCAAAAACCGGCATCGATTTTATGATCGGACACATGGCCTTCGTGTTCGGTCTCGTATATAACGAAAGCTTCCGCCAGATACGTGCACAGGGCTATCTCGACCAGATGATGAATTTTCAGAGTGACAATGCAGACACCAGTGCAAAACTTAAAGATATTCGGCAGGCGATCCATCAGTATATCGATGTACGCCTTCTGAATGACCGTCAGGAATATGACACACCCATCGGTAAAGTCTGCATGTCGAGAGAAGAACATGAAGCTTACCTCGAAAAGAAAGAACGCTTCTTTTAAAAACCAACATAGACCGAGTTCCCAAGCATGTAGCCAATGTACCTGGCTTTTTCACGCGTTTTTTGATTTTAACGGTTCATAAAGTGAGCCGGTCAGCTTAAACTAACCATCAAAAAAGCACGTATTTACGCCAAAAAAGACCACCGAGAACGAAATCTCGATGGTCTATCAATCGTCGGGGTGACAAGATTCGAACTTGCGACCCCCTGGTCCCAAACCAGGTGCTCTAGCCAAACTGAGCCACACCCCGAA
>CAKQWR010000117.1 GCA_934279105.1 uncultured Oribacterium sp.
ATCATCGGTGGCACCACGCCGGGTTATGCCTTGTTTGAACAGGTGAAACAGGAGACCGGACTTCCGATCCGGGTCCTGATTCGTCCGCGTTTCGGTGATTTTTTGTATACAGAGTATGAATATCAGCAGATGTGCGCGGATATCCGCTATTTTGCGGATGCCGGTACGGATGGCGTCGTCATCGGAAGTCTGAATGAAGATGGCAGCCTGAATGAAGCACAGATGCGTGGCATGATCGAATCAACCACTGGAAAGTGCGGAATCACCCTGCATCGGGCCTTCGATGTCTGTGCAGATCCGATCGCATGCTACGAAAGAGCCGCAGAACTCGGTATCGATACGATTCTCAGCTCCGGACAGAAAGCCGATGCGCTGACGGGAAGCAAGTTGCTGCGAAAGCTCGTAGAGATGTCCGGGAAGAAAAGTTCCGGTTCTATATCTACATTCGGAGATGCGGCGACGAAACGACAGGCCGATACAGATTGCAGACTCACCGGCGGCCCGACGATTCTGGTCGGTGCCGGCATAAAGGCCGACAACATCGCCGAAATCGCAGGTATGACCGGTGCCCACGCTTTTCACATGTCTGGTAAGAAAATCCTCTCGAGCGGCATGTGCTACCGCAACGAGCACGTCCATATGGGCCTCGACGGCATCAGCGAATTCGAGATCTACCGGACAGACGAAGAGGAAATCCGGCGCGCAGTGGAGATACTCAGAAGCCTCCTATAGGCGAAGTACTATATAGAAGAAAGGAAAATCGATGAATATTCAGATTTACGGCACGAAAAAAAGTGCCGACACCAGAAAAGCAGAGCGCTATTTTAAAGAGCGCGGTATACGATTCCAGTCCATCGATATGAAAGAAAAGGGCATCAGCAAAGGCGAACTGAACTCGGTCCTTCAGGCCGTCGGCGGCTTAGACGAACTTCTCGACGAGAAGACAAAGGATCAGACGGCGTATCTGCTGATCAAATATCTCGCAGCAGAAGACAAGTTTGAAAAGGTGCTCGAGAATCCGATGGTGCTGAAGCAGCCGATCGTACGGAATGGCCGCCAGGCCACCGTGGGGTACCAGTCAGATGTCTGGAAAAACTGGGAATGACGAAATCAACGCAGTTATACGAACATAATGAAAGCCGGCGCACTCGCGCCGGCTTCTTTATTTAAAAACGTATTTTATTTTTCACCAGGCATCTTCCAGCCATGGTGATCGGTATGGAGCAGGTGCTCGGCCCGCTCGCTGAGCGGCTTCTCAAGGTACTCCTCGTAGCAGCGAATTACATCCGGATTCTCGTGGCTGAAGCGGAGAGCACCGGCTGCATCCTGTGCATACAGTGTCTTCGCACGCTCAGGGGCCATCTCTATGCTATCGTGGATCGGCTGTCCGCCACCACCGACGCAACCGCCCGGACAAGCCATGACTTCGACGAAGTCATACTCGACGGTCTTCTTACGAAGCGCATCGAGGAGCTTCGCAGCATTGCCGAGACCATTGACCACGGCAACACGTACAGGGATGCCCTTGATGTCGAAGGTCGCTTCCTTCCAGCCATCCTGCCCACGTACATCATGGAATGCATCCGGATCCGGATTCTCGCCGGTCACACTGTGGTAGGCGGTACGAAGAGCTGCCTCCATAACACCACCGGTGGAACCGAAGATATTGGCTGCACCAGAACCTGCGGAGAACGGATTATCCAGCTCGATTTCATCGATCTCACCCGGCGCGATGTTCTCCATACGAAGGAGACGATTTACCTCACGGGTCGTCAGTACGACATCGACATCCGGATCACCCTGATCGTTCCGCATCGTCTCATAGCCGCACTCTGCCTTCTTCGCAAGACATGGCATGATAGAAACGCAGTAAATACGGGACGGATCCACGCCGAGCTTCTCTGCGAAGTAGCTCTTAATGATCGCACCAAACATCTGCTGCGGTGATTTCGAGGTCGAAAGCTGGTCTACGAAATCCGGATAATGTGCCTTGCAGAAACGAATCCAGCCAGGGCAGCAGCTGGTGAACATCGGGAACGTATGCTCTTCCTTATGTGTCAGCTTCTCGAGGAATTCCGTCGCCTCCTCCATGATGGTTAGGTCTGCGGACCAGTTGGTATCAAATACATAATCAAAACCGGTAATCTTCAGAGCCGCTGCGAGACGCTTTACGGTCGCCTGCTCCGGTGTGAGACCGAAGCCCTCGCCCCATGCCGTACGAATCGACGGTGCGATCTGTGCGACCACGATCTTATCCGGATTCTCAAGTGCATCGAGGATATCATGGGTATCATCACGCTCACGCAGTGCTGCAGTAGGGCAGTGGGTGATACACTGACCGCAGAGTGCGCACTTACTGGTCTCGAGGTCATATGCATCCTTCACATCGACTGTACTCTGAGAACCGGTATTGATGACATCCCAGATATGACTTTCCTGCACCTTATCACAAATCTGTACGCAGCGCATGCACTTGATGCACTTGTCATAATTCCGGATCAGCGGGAAGTTCAGTGAGCTGCGATGCTTCTTCGGCAGCTGCTTATCAAACGGCACACTCAGGATGTTCAGGTCATTCGCTACCTTCTGCAGCTCACAGTTTCCGGAACGTACGCAAATCGCACAGTTCGTATCATGCTGGCTGAGGATGAGCTCTACATTCGCACGTCTCGCGAGACGTGCCTTCCGGGAGTTGGTATAGATGACCATCCCCTCGGTCACCGTGTTGTTGCAGGCCGTCATCAGACGATCATAACCTTCTACCTCAACTACACAGACTCTACATGCCGCAATTTCATTAATATCCTTTAAATAGCACAGTGTCGGAATGTGAATGCCTGCAGCAGCGGCAGCATTCAGGATGGTGGTCCGCTCCGGGACCTGGACAACTCTGCCATCAATCGTACAATTTACCATTTCGTATCTCTGCCTCCCTTTAAGATGCCATAACCGAAGTGATCACAATGCAGACATCTCGAGGACTCCTGCAGTGCTTCCTCCTCCGTCATCGGACACTCCATCAGCTTAAAATCACATCTTCGTTCATCCGCCGGACGCTCCACCATATTCACGCGGCCGAGTGCCTTATGATCGTCGAAACGAATCGGTGGCAGAACCACATCCGTAGTAATCTCATGGTTAAATCCGAGGTATTCGTCAATGTTGGCGGCCGCAACCTTTCCGGCTGCAATCGCACGGATCACGGTGGCCGGTCCGGTCACGCAGTCACCACCTGCGAAGATACCTTCATTGTCCGCGATATCAGAAGTATCGAACGCGGAGATACGGCCCTGCTGAACAGGGATACCGAACTCACCGAACTTGCCGGACTCGATGCCCTGACCGATGGCTACGAGTACACGATCAGCCGGAAGCAGCACTTCATCCTTCGCACTGTTCTTCGGGGATGGACGACCGCCCTTGACCGCACCCGGAATCTGTGGCTTCACGATAAGACCGGTGCAGCGGTTCTCTGCATCCTTCTCGATACGAACCGGTGCATTCAGCTCGACGATCTCAACACCGTCGGCGATTGCACCCTCGACTTCCTCTGCGAGTGCCGTCATATCCTGCTTACGACGACGATAAGCTACCTTGACAGACTTCGCATGGCAGCGGATCGCAGAACGTGCGACGTCCATCGCAACGTTACCACCACCGACAACGACGATATCCATGCCGGTGAAATCAGGATAGTAATCATCACCGATCGCACGGAGCATCTCCACCGCGGAGATGACGCCCTCGGCATCCTCACCCTCGATACCGATCTTACGGTCGGTATGTGCACCGATGGCTACATACATCGCATCATACTGGCTACGAAGCTCTGCCACGGAAATATCGCGGCCGATGGAAATATCGGTCTTCGTTTCGAAACCTGCGAGCTTCAGACCTTCGATCTCACGATCCAGAATCTCACGCGGGAAACGATATGCCGGAATGCCATAGCGAAGCATACCGCCGAGCTGTTTCCGCTGCTCATAAACAGTAACATCATGTCCCATGATGCTGAGATAGTAGGCACAGCTGAGACCACTCGGGCCACCGCCGATGACGGCTACACGCTTGCCGGTCGCCGGCATCCGCTTCGGTGTCGGAATCACATCTTCATGTTCCACTGCGAAACGCTTGAGACCACGGATATTGATTGGATCATCCACGAGCGTACGACGGCATCGAACCTCACACGGGTGCTCACAGATCAGACCACAGGTTGCCGGCATCGGGTTATCCTTACGGATCAGCTGAACGGCATCCTCATAACGCTTATCATGGATGAGGGCAATGTAACCAGGGATGTCCACATGTGCCGGGCACTGCCATACACATGGCACCGGCTGGCTGTGCATGCTCTTGCAGCGGCCATGCTTGATATGCTCTACATAGTCATCACGGAAGCCACGAAGTCCCTCGAGCACCATACGTGCCGCCTCGGAACCGATCGCACAATCCGCTGACATATAGATACTCTCTGCCGTATCCTCCAGCACCTTCAGTGTAAACATATCTGCTGTACCATCCAGTACCTTTCCAATCAGTGCTTCCAGCTGGCCGAGGCCGACCCGGCATGGTGTACACTTACCACAGGACTGTGCATGGCACAGATGCAGAAATGAAGACGCGAGATCTACAGGGCAGAGTCCCGGCTGCGCTGCCTGAACGCGCCGCTCGAGATCCTTGTAGAGAGACTCCACCGTTTTCTCGGCTTCATTCTTCGTGAAAATTGTCAATCTACTCATGTTCTATTTCCTTTCAAATTTATACTCCATCCTTCGCCCAAGGATATAATTGTGTAAATTATAGCATATTCCTATATATTATCGACAGATTCGGCTGATTTTTGTATAGATTGACAAATAATTGACACTATATTTACGCATTATCCCAATAGATTTTCTCAAAAACGATCATGGCATAATTTTCATCTTTGGTTATAATAGGAGAGATATGCACTGCTCATGATATATACAGGTATATCGATGCACGGAAGGAAATCTATACGCATAGAAATCCGCTTCCGTTGCTTCTTGACAGAAAGGATACTTACTTTATATGACCCAAGCCAAAACACAGGACATGGGCTCCGGCAGCATTCCGAAACTGCTCGCCCAGCTCGCGATTCCGGCGGTCGTCGCCCAGATCGTAAACCTTCTTTATAATATCGTCGATCGTATCTATATCGGCCACATGGCAGAGGTCGGCGCAAACGCACTGACCGGTGTCGGCCTCTTCACACCGATCCTCATGCTGATCAACGCCTTCGCCATGCTGGCAGGCGCCGGCGGAGCACCACGTGCCGCGATTTCGATGGGCGCAAAAGATCACGAAACCGCAGAGAAAATCGTCGGCAATTGTTTTTCGATCCTGATGAGATTTGCCCTCGTGCTGACCATCGTATTCTATGTACTGGCGCCGACCCTGCTCCGCCTTTTCGGTGCAAGTGAGGTTACCCTGCCGTATGCACTGGCCTACGCACGCATTTACATCCTCGGTACAGTTTTCGTCATGACCGTGCTCGGCATGAACCCCTTCATCACCACCCAGGGCTTCGCAAAAATCAGTATGCTGACGACCGTCATCGGTGCCGTCATCAATATCATCCTGGATCCGATTTTCATCTTCGTACTGGGGATGGGTGTGCAGGGCGCAGCGCTCGCCACCGTGCTGAGTCAGTCGGTCGGCGCGGTCTGGATCCTCCGCTTCCTGACCGGAAAGCAGACCCTTCTGCACCTTCGCAGGGCGAATATGAAGCTCGACCCGAAGATCATCCTGCCGTGCCTGAGTCTCGGCATCTCCACCTTCGTGATGCTGTCAACCGAGAGCCTGCTCTCGATCAGCTTCACCTCCAGCCTCGCGCGCTACGGCGGGGATGTTGCGGTCGGCGCGATGACGATCATCACCAGCGTCAGCCAGCTGGCGACACTGCCGATGCAGGGCATCTGTCAGGGCGGGCAGCCGATCATCAGCTACAACTTCGGTGCGGGCAATGCAGACCGCGTGAAGAAAGCGTTCGCCGCACAGTTCACCGCCTGCTTCAGCTATGCGACTCTGTTCTGGGCGATCGTCATGCTGAAGCCTCAGTTCTTCGCCGGCATCTTCACCAGCAATATGGAGCTTCGCAGCTATACCTCCTGGGCGCTCCGCATCTACATGGCCGGCATCTTCGCCTTCGG
>CAKQWR010000118.1 GCA_934279105.1 uncultured Oribacterium sp.
GTACTGCTCCGACCACTACGTTCACGAAACCAACGCCGCCTACGCCATCTGGCTCCAGTGCTTCCACGACTACGCACAGGAAAAACTGATGGCCGATAAGACGGTAGCACTGAAAGCGGATGGACAGAAAGACAACAGCGCAGTCGAAGGCGCATCTTTATCTTGATTCGTCTTCATTTTGTTCCACACCTGTCTCCCTGAAGTCCTTGACCAGCCGCGCCGCGCCGGCCGTTTCGCCGACGCGCCCGAAGCGCTCTGAATACACGATGACCCCGAAGTCCATCTGCCCGCGAATCCGGTGCCTGAGGTGGGCTTCGATTTCTTTCATGATGGAGGCCATCACGCTCTCCCGCATCCCCATCTCTTCAAGTCGCGTCAGCATCTCCTCCGTCGTCGTCGCTTCGCGCATCGCGGCGACCTGCGCCTGCGTTCCGCCACAAAGCGCGAGATGTGCTGCGAAAATCTCCCAGCGCCCATCCGCCACGCGACTATGCGTGTTCATGATGCCTGCTGCAAGCTTGACCAGCTTCCCGATATTTCCGACGAGCAGAAATTCCGTCGCCCCATAGGAAATCGCGAGGTCGATCGCCTCACCGATGTAATTCGACACCTCGACGGTCGGCACGCCGCGCAAGCCCAGATTCTGCTCCGCGTAACGCTGTCCGTAGTTCCCCGGCACTGCCAGGATCCGTTGTTTTCTCTCTGGGCCAATGCTTCCATCATCCTTCCGCCCGCTTCCTGCCGTCTCTTCCAGCGCGAGTGTCTGCCGAATCGAGGTTTCGATCGTCGCAACGATGGCCGCTTCCGACATCGGCTCCACGATACCGGTCGTACCGAGAATCGAAATCCCACCCTCGATGCCGAGCACCGGATTAAACGTCCGTGTCGCAAGCGCTGCACCTGCCGGTACGGAAATCGTAATCAGATAACAAGTCTTCTCGTCGTCTTCGAATTCTGCGAGCACCTGCTGCACCGCATCGAAGATCATCTGGCGCGGCACGCGATTGATCGCGCTCTGCCCGACCGCCTGCTCGAGGCCCGGCTTCGTCACCCGGCCGACCCCCTCACCGCCGGTAAGATACAGCCGTCCATCCGCAGACACGAATGCACCTGCCGGTACCACTTCGGATGACGCAGGCATCCTTTCGGATGTTACATCACCATGCCTGAATACCTTCACATTCGCACGAATCTCTGTGCCATTCGTGACATCCGGATCATCGCCGGCATCCTTTCTGGTTGCGAAACCACCATCCTCCGTCGGATAGACTGACAGCGTGACCAGATGCTCCGCAGATGCTCCGACCCAGATCGTTTTCCGACTCTCCGGCAGTCGCACGCTCACCTCTGACCGTACCTGCCCGGTCAGGAAATGGAGCATCGCCGCCTGCGCGCACGCCGCCGCACAGGTGCCGGTCGTCAGCCCGCAGCGGAGCTTTTTCTGATTTTTAAAAACAAATTCATTCATGCCATCACTCCCGCTGTCCTGTCCTTCAGCATTTTTTACTGCCGACGATGTACCGCCGGACCCACAATTGTTCTTCCCTCGCTCCGTCCGTACAGCAGGTGAAATTCCTCCTCGCTGATATCATATAGCGGCGCGATGATCTCCTCCCGGAAGATTTCTTCCGGTGTACCGATGTGCTCGGCATGTCCGTTTTTCACCGTCAGAAGCTGGTCAGCGAGCAGTCGGGCGAGCTCGATTTCGTGGAGCGAAGCCACGATCGTCATGCCTGCCCGCGCTTTTTCACGAAGCACACGCAGAAGCTTCAGCTTATAGTGGATATCGAGGTAACCGGTCGGTTCATCGAGAATCAAGAGCTTCGGATCCTGTGCCAGCGCCCGTGCAAGCAGTGCCCGCTGTTTCTGACCGTCACTCAATTCCCGAAAATCACGCTCCCGAAGGTCCATCACATCCATCGCATCCATCGCATCCTTTACCTTCACTTCGTCCTCTGCATCAAGCCGTCCCAGACGTCCGGTATACGGATAGCGTCCGAGGGACACCACATCGCGCACGGTCATGAGCTCCGGCTTCAGACGATCCGTCAGCATGACAGCTACCTCACGCGCGAGCGCCTCACCGGAAAAGTGTTGTACATCCCGACCATCCAACGTCACCGTTCCCTGGATCGGCAGAAGCGCTCGTGACAGGGTCTTCAGTACGGTCGATTTTCCCGCGCCATTCGGTCCGATGAGCACCAGGATTCCACCACGCGGCACGTCAAAACGAAGCCCATCCAGTACGACATGGCCATGATAGCCCGCTGCCACATCCACGACCGACATGTGCTGCGCAGCAAACGCACTCTCTTTCTTCACAGAAGTGCATTTTCCAGTCACATCGCCGGCCCGCGTTTCCTGCAGGCACTGTTCATTTCTTCGATTCTGTTCGCGCATCATCTCCTCCTCTCCTGCAGCAGCATCCAGATGACGACCGGTGCCCCGATGAGCGATGTAACGGTCGAGATATTGAGCTCCGTCGGGCTCAACAGCATGCGTGCCATGAGATCGCAGGCTGCCGTGAATGCCGCACCGCCGAGAAAAGCCGCCGGAATCAGCACACGTGGCTCCGAGGTCCGGAGCAGCCGTCGCATGATGTACGGCGCCGCCACGCCGACGAAGCTGATCGGCCCGGCAAATGCAGTAACCGTCGCTGAGAGAATACTCGACAGCAGAATGAGAATCGTGCGGAAGCGCCGAACATTGACCCCGAGTGAGCGTGCGTAGCCCTCTCCGAGCCGGAAGGCACCGATTTCTTTCGACATGCAGAACACCAGCACCATCGTCACCCCCACCACGCCGAGGGACACAAGCACATCCGTCCAGTCCGCGCCCGAAAAGGAGCCGAGCGACCAGCCGTGGAGATTCACGATGTCCGCATCCTCCGCAAAGGTAATGAGAAAATCTGTGATGGCACTCGCCACATAACCGATCATGATGCCGCCGATGAGGATCGACGCCATGTGCTGCACACGCTTCGAAATCAGGAGGATGAAGCCGGTCGACAGGAGGGCGCCAATGAAGGCGGCCGCGACGTTGATGGCTGCACTGGTGGTCTTGAGCTGCGTCAGGGTCAGAAGCATGGAAAGCGTGACGGTCAGCTTCGCGCCGCTTGAGATGCCGAGGATGTAGGGTCCGGCGATGGGATTTTCGAAGAAGGTCTGCAGCAGGAAGCCGCTCAGCGCGAGTGCACCACCGAGAATCAGCGCGAGGCAGACACGCGGCAGGCGGATACGCCAGAGGATGGTCTGAGAAACACTGTCCTCGCGCAGCGTCACCGTACCGATGGAGACATTGAGATAAAAAATATAGAGAAGTACGAAAAGAAGGCATGCAAATACGATCACATACCGGCGCGTACGTCTCCTGTTTTCCTGCTGAAATTCACTCATCCGCATTTCCTTTACTATATATAGCTTCTGTTTGATGGTTTTCAGTATACTCGATTTTCGTTTGCTGGAATAGTAGCATCTGGAGGTGAAGTATCTCGACAATCCAGAAGAGATTCTTCATTTAAAAACAGCCGGGATGAAGAATCATCTCGACTGAACATTTACTTATGGAAAGAAATAGAAATCAGCCCTCTCAGGAGACCTGCTTCAGGAAGTGCATGTCGCGCTGGCCCTGCAGCATCCGGCTGACGTCTTCTTCGAAGTCCGCCATGCGATCGCTCAGCTGATAGAAGTCCTTGTCGGTCGTGTAGACATTGCCCTCCTTCACCGCTTTAAAATCGGCGAAAAGCGCATTTTTTCCGAGAAGCTCCTGAATCGATGCGAGCGGACGATCGAGGGTCGCGGAGTAAATGAGGTAATCGGCATCCTTGCAGCTACGGTAAAAATCTTCCACGGAAACCGTGACGTTGCTCTTCCGGCTGCCTTCGCTGAGGCTCGACATTTCAGGGGCGAGGTAACGTGCACCGGCGAGCTCGAGGAGTTCCGGAATATAGTCGTTCTTCCGGCGCACCTGAATCTGACCGGAGGAATTCACATAAAAATAGACGACGGTCGGACGTGCGTCGACACGCTGCTCGGTATCGGCACGCTTACCTCTCGTTTTATCCTCGAAAAAAGATGGCCCTGCTGACTCCCCACTCGTCGAAACGTGACCGGATGCGGTCTCTGCATTCTTCTGAATCGCGAGGATGCGGGCCCGCTCCTTCTGATACCACTGCTTCGCTTCCTGCTCATGCCCGAACAGTGCGCCGTACACGCGGACCCACTCGAGGCGGCCGAGCACGTGCGGCTCATAGCTGGAGTAATCGATATAGACCGGGATACCGAGGGCATTCAGCTTTTCGATGACCTCCGGTGCGCGGTAGATCATCGTCGATTCCAGTGCGAGGTCACAGCCTTCTCGCAGAAGCGTTTCATAATCCGGCTCGGAATATTTGCCGGCGAACAGCATCGTGCCGTCCTTCATCGCAGTGCGGGCCTCGTCTACATACCAGCCCTCTTCCCGAAGTCCGGAAAAACGGATCTGACTGACCGCACCGATATCGCAGAGTGGTGCCATCACGGCACTCGCTGCGACATAGCTCGTCGTAAGCGGCTGCTGCAGCACGATCAGTTCGAGCTTGTCGCCCTTCTTTTCTTTGGTTCCACGGTTCGTCTCCGCGGCGCGCGCCGTGAAATGCGTGGCTGTTCCCGGAACGATCAGATATCGACGTGCACCGCCGGCCGTTTCCAGCAGCCGGTAGATGGCGCCGGACGCATCTTTGTATTCGCTCAGCCGGAAGTACTCCGCCACCTCATTTTTCTCGGATGCGACGAAACTCAGTCCCTCGATTTCCGGTGCAGCCGACCAGTGAAGCGTTTCACTGCACTCGGCATCAGCCTCGCTCGTACGCTGCGAATTTATGCTGCCATGATGATCATCCGCTTCGCTTTTTTCTGTCGAAGCGATGCTGTTTGCATTCGCCACCTGCGTTGCGGAAGCCTGCATTGTCCGCCGCACCTCGTCGGTCGGCAGGGGGTGCGTCTCGGCATCGGCCGCGGAATCCATCGGGCGCAGCATGCTGCCATCAAAGTTCAGCTGGTACTCGATCTCATAAGGTTTCGACATCGCCGTCGTATCGGCGAGCACCTCGATGGGTGCATCCAGCACAGAGACCGGAATCGTCATCACCGAATGACCGGTGGCATCGATGGCCGCATCGTACCGCACGCCGTCGACCTTCATGTAGTCATAGCTCGCACTCGACCAGTGAATGTCCGCCGTCGCCTGCCCATCCTTCACGTAAAAGCCGGTCGGCGAATCGATCGATGCACGCCCGGATCCGCCCGTCATCGACACCTGAATCCAGTAACTTCCATTCGGAATTTCGGAGATGTCGGAAAACGAGGCGTCCGCCATCCCGATACGGGAAGCACATCCGGAAAGCAAGAGCACGCCTATGACCATGCAGAGCATCATCCGCACGATCCTACGATATTCGCGACTGTCTCTCCTCTTTTGTTGTTGATTTTGCATGGTCATCCGCACCTCACACGCCTGCGATGTCTCTCGTCAGGTCTTCGTGTGGGCGGTCGCCGTGCAGCTTGCCTTCGAAATAGTGCTTCCGGCACAGTGCCACATAGGATTCGTTGCCGCCGAGCATGACCTGGGCGCCGGTGCGCACGATCTTCCCGTCGCTGAAACGGGTGTTAAAGTGCGCCTTCTTGCCGCACCAGCAGAGCGTCGGGATTTCCTCGAGGCGGTCCGCCAGCTCGCAGAGCCGCTGTGAGCCCGGGAACAGCCTGCTCTGGAAATCGGTCATCAGACCATAGCAGATGACGGTGATTTCCTTATCGTCGACGATGTGCGCGAAGGCCTCGACCTCCGCGGGGCTCAGGAACTGCGCCTCGTCAATGATGATGACCGTTTCCTTCACGAAATCGATGGTCTCCAGCCGTGCGAGGAAATTCGCCACCAGCTCACACTCCGCATGCAGGCCGACGCGCGACTTGATCTCACTCTTTCCATCACGCGTATCCGTCGCCGGCTTCAGAAGATACGGCACATAGCCCTTCTCCAGATAGTTGTAGCGCACCATCAGCGCATTCGCCGTCTTACTGCTGCCCATCGCGCCGTAGCGGAAAATCAGTTTAGCCATAACACTCTCCCTTACAAATAT
>CAKQWR010000119.1 GCA_934279105.1 uncultured Oribacterium sp.
GAGGACGAACGTCAGAAGAAAAAACTGCAGTTTGATATGCTGATGTCGCGTATCCATCCGCATTTCCTCTATAATACACTGAATTCCAGCGTCTTCCTCGCGAAGCGGGACGGCGCGGATGACTGCAGCCGCATGCTGCAGGCGCTGATTCTAATGTTGCAGGACGGCATGGGCATCTATGATGGGAAGCTCTATGATACGCTCGAACACGAGCTGAAGGTCGTCGAGGCCTACTGCACGATTCAGGACTATCGCTATAAGGACTGCTTCCAGTTCCTGACGGACATCGATCCGGGTACGGAGTCCTGTCTGATTCCGAAGAATATCCTTCAGCCCCTCGTGGAAAATGCCATCTACCATGGCGTGGTACCCGCAGAAGAACCGGGCATCATCGAACTCTCGGTTCATGACACCGGTGCGCAGCTGGAAATCTATCTATCCGACAGCGGTGTCGGCATGGATGAAGAGACACTCGAGAAACTTCGCAGCGGTGTTCGTACCTCCACCACACGGGACGGCGCGCACTCGATCGGTGTGCAGACCATCCGTGACCGCATGGACTATCTGTTTAACCGCAGCTATACTATGGACGTTTACAGTGAGCCCGGCAAGGGGACCACGTGGTTCCTGCAGTTCCAGAAAATTCAGAAAGGAGAAAACGGATGAAATCAAAAATCACTTCCATCGTCGCTGTTCTGATCGCAATCTACGGCATCATGATGGCCGGCTTTTCCAGTAGTTTCCCGGATGTCTACAGCAGTAGTCTGTCCCTCCATCTGAACGAAGAGCCGAAAACGCTTCGCATCTGGTACTGGGATTCATCCGTCGAGCAGGTCTTCGAGAAGTTCGCCGAAGGGCGCGACCACCTGCAGCTTGAATTCACCCACGTGCCGAACTATGAATATGCAAGTGCCCTGTCAAATGCCATCACCACCGGTGCCGAACTTCCGGATATCTGCGTGCTGCATGGCGAGTTTGTCTCGGACTACCTGCCCCTCTCGCTCTGGGAAGATCTGTCCGCTCCGCCTTATCAGGTCAATGCAGACGAGCTGCCGGACTGGGCACAGGATCGCATCTTCGACGGCAGCGGGAAGCTCTGCGCGCTGCCATGTGACGTGCCGGCCTCCGGTATCGCCTACCGCGCAGCTACGATGGAACGCATCTTCGGCTACCGCACACGCGCGGAGGTAGAGGCTGCCTTCCCGGACTGGGAGACGCTCATCGAAAAAGCAAGTGAAGCAAAGGACGCCGGTCAGGATGTCTGCCTCTTCGCAAGTCTCGATGACCCGGCTACGATTATGTTCAATCAGACGGGTACCCCCTACCGTTCCGGCAATGTACTGATCGGTGCCACGCGAATCCGCACCATGCTCTCCCTGCTCTGTACGATGCGGGATCACGGGCTCACGGATCAGATTTCGCAATGCTCCCCAAACTGGTATGGTACCTTCAGCGATGATCACTATCTGATGGCGATCTGGTCCGACTGGCTGCTGCAGAACGGCAGCTTAGACCGCGACCCGCATCAGGACTGGCAGGTGGTTCGTGCACCGGGCGGAAGCTACGGCTATGGCGCGTCCGTCTGTGTGATTCCGAAGGAAAGTAAGGAAAAAGAGCTCGCCTTCGAGTTTCTGAAGTACTGGCTCCTCTCTTCTGGGGGCGCAGACCTTCAGAAAACAAACGCGCACTTCCTCGTCAGCTCCCTCCTCTCCGATCCACGAAGCACAGCGAAAAGCATGTGCCTCGATTCCTACCAGGGACAGGATATCGGAAAGACCGTCTTCGATGAGCTCCTGCCGGATATGCAGATGCGCCCGGCGGAACCACACGCCGCCGCAATCCAGCAGGCCTTCCTGAACGCCGTCTCCGCCCTCGCTCATGACCCGACGATGGACACGGACAGCGCCTGGCTCTTCTTCGCCGACGAAATCAAACGCCTCGTACCCGGTACGGTGATACCGCAAGTAGAAACGGAAACAGAGACAGCGACGGAATCGGTGATGGAGATAGAGACGGAAACGGAATCGGTGACAGCATTACATCACGGATAGAGTCGGTGGTATCAACCTCGAAACGAATGCGCTGAGACATATTATGAAAGCGCCCCGCATCAGAAACGAATCTGGTGCGGGGCGCATTTTCTTGTATGGGGGTGCTTCGTATGAGTGCACTGCATCTGCATTTACAGTACGTTCGCGAGCGGGCAGATTTCGATGCCTTCCTTCGTGAGGGCTTCACGAATCTTTACGACGAAGGCGAGGGCCTTCGCGCCGTCGCCATGTACGCAGACGGAGTCAGCCTTCAGCGGGATATCCTTGCCGGTAATGCTGGTTACTTTCTGCTCCTTGATCATGCGGATGACACGAGCGATGGCTTCATTTTCATCGGTGATCATCGCACCTTCCTTCGAACGGTTCACGAGGGTTCCATCCTCTTCATATGCACGGTCGGCGAATACCTCGGAGGCTGCACGGAGACCACAGTCCTCTGCCGCGTGAATCATCTCACTGCCGGAAAGTGCCATCAAGATCAGGTTCGGATTATACTCGGCGATGGCTTCACAGATGCCCTTCGCGAGCTTGTAGTCCTTCGCTGCCATGTTGTAAAACGCGCCATGTGGCTTGACATGCTGCATTTCCATTCCGGCAGCCTTACAGAATGCATCCAGCGCACCGATCTGGTACAAGGTGTATGCCTTCGCTTCCGCCGGAGAAATGTTCATATTTCGACGACCGAATCCCATCAGATCCGGAAAACCCGGGTGTGCACCGACACGAATGCCGGCTTCCTTCGCCATCTCAATGGTTTTTCTCATCACCACCGGATCGGATGCATGAAATCCACATGCTACGTTCGCAGACGTGATCAGTGGGATGACCTGATCATCCGAACCCAGTGTATAGCGTCCGAAGCTCTCGCCGAGGTCGCTGTTTAAATCTACACGATACATCATTTGTTCCTCCTGTTATCCATTATTCGCGCGCTGATTCAGCCTCGCATCATGACCAATCGCAGATGCCTTGATTCCCGGCTGTTCCGGTTGAAGCTGCATAGATCCTCGGTCATTCCGATCGAAGTCCCATATATCTCCGGGTATTCCGATCGCAGATGCGCTGTTTTTTCTGTCCTGTTCACTTGATGTGCATGGCTTCCTCGATGAATCCGGTGTCGGCTTTTCCTTCTGCGAAAATCGGATGCTTGATGATCTGGTACTGGAAATCGAGGTTCGTTTCGACACCGACCACCAGCATCTCGTTGAGCGCGGAGCTCATCTTCATCAGGGCAGCTTCTCGTGTCGGGGCATGGACGATCACCTTTGCGATCATTGAATCATACTCGGACGGAATCTGGTATCCCGTATACAGACCGGTATCTACACGGACACCATTACCGGCCGGCAGATGCAGGTGTTTGACGACACCCGGGCTCGGCATGAAGTTCTTCTCCGGAATTTCCGCATTGATTCGGCACTCGATGGCATGACCACGTGGTTTCACATCTTTCTGGGTGAAGCTCAGCGGCTCCCCCATCGCAACACGAATCTGCTCGATGATGAGGTCCGTGCCGGTGACCATCTCGGTCACGCCATGCTCTACCTGGATTCGTGTATTCATCTCCATGAAGTAGAAATGCCCCTGCGGATCCACGATAAACTCGATGGTGCCTGCATTGGTATACTGTACTGTCTTCGCCGCGAGAATCGCACAGCGGTTCATCTCCGCACGCGTCTCCTCCGTAATCGCCGGTGACGGAGACTCCTCGATCAGCTTCTGGTGATTTCGCTGGACGGAACAGTCACGATCACCGAGCGCGACGACATGGCCATACGAATCTGCCATGATCTGAATCTCGACGTGGCGAGGCTTCTCGATATAGCGCTCGATGTACATCGTGTCATCGCCGAAGGCATTCGCAGACTCGCGCTGTGCGAGGCCGAACTCAAACTCGAACTCATCCTCGGACGTTGCAACACGCATACCCTTTCCACCACCGCCGGAAGAGGCCTTAATGATGACCGGATACCCGATCTCACGGGCGAGCTTCTTTCCGGTTTCTGCATCGTATACCGGCTCTCGTGTGCCCGGAACGACCGGAACGCCGGCATCCATCATCGTCTTCCGGGCATGGGACTTGTTACCCATGCGGTCAATGACGTCTGCATCCGGACCGATAAAGGCGATCCCGTTTTCCTTACAACGGCGTACGAATTCACTGTTCTCCGACAGGAAACCGTAGCCCGGATGAATCGCATCGGCACCGGTATTGATGGCCGCCGTGATGATCTGGTCCATATTTAAATAATTATTCTTCGCCGGACCTTCTCCGATGCAGATTCGCTGGTCCGCAAGCTGCGTATGCAGGCTGTTCTGATCTTCCTTCGAATAGACTGCCACGCTCTGGATTCCCATGTTCCGGCATGCTCGGATGATGCGGACCGCAATCTCGCCTCGGTTGGCAACTAATACTTTTTCAAACATCGGCCGCGCCTCCTGTCCTTATAATTTCTTTACGCGGAACAGAGGCTGACCATACTCTACCTTCTGCTCGTTGCTGACGAGAACCGCCTCGATTTCGCAATCGTAATCAGCCTGAATCTCATTCATCAGCTTCATCGCTTCGAGGATACATACTGTCTGACCGGATTTTACGTGATCGCCGACCTTCACATACGCCGGAACATCCGGTGCGGCTGCGGAATAGAACGTACCGACGATCGGTGCGAGGATCAGCTCGAAATCATCGGCTTCATCTGCCTTTTCTTCCACTGGAGCCGGCTGTGGTGCAGCGGCCATCGGTGCAGCCGGAACGCCTGCAGCGATCACCGGCGGATGGGTCAGCTTGCTCATCGTGATTTCGGTATCGCCATCCTTGATGGAAAACTCCGTCAGGGACGAATTCTCAACAATCTTTACCAGTCCTTCAATCTTCTTTAAATCCATATGTGTATCTCCTTATCCATCTATGTTCACTCCTGCTGCGAATGCCTGTGTCGAGCTTTCTTCTCGGCCGGAACGTAGCATCGCTACGCAGAAATTCGAGTCATTTCTTCGGTTTCAGGCTTCGTCCGGGAACAGTCGGCGGATGCGTTTCGCCACCTGTCGCACGACCAGCACTTCCTTACATGGCTTATGAATCTGTGCATGCATCGCGATGTAGCTGTTTTCCTCTTCCTGATACAGCTGCTGCGCTTCCTCGACGGAAATCGCCTTAAAGCGGATCTTCTGATCCGTCTTCTGCTGCACTAATTTCGGAATGTCGACACTGATGACCGTCGCGATCTTCGCATAGCCACCGGTGGTCTGCCGGTCAGCAAGCAGGATGATCGGTTTTCCGTGAGACGGAACCTGAATGGATCCCAGCGCGATACCCTCTGAAATGATATCCGAGGTCGTCTTCGGTGCGATAAACGGGCCCTCCAGTCGGCAGCCCATACGGTCGAAATCACTGGTGACGGTATACTCTTCATGCAGGAAATTATGGATGCCCTGCTTACTGAACATGTCATCCTGCGGGCCCATCACCACGCGAAGCGTCACACTCTCCTCGTCAAACTCATGCAGATCCAGCTTTCTCGACAGGAAGAACGGAAGGTAGTTTCGCTTGATACGGAAGCTGATATAATCGCCTTCCATCAGTTTTCTTCCCTTGAATCCACCGATCTTACTCTTTAAGCTCGTGCAGCGGCTGCCCATCACAACCGGAATCTTCAGATAGCCGGAAAAGGCAATGTAACCACGACTTCCGGTGTGCGCACTTCCGAACTTTAAAATATCACCTTTTCTCATATACAGTGCGGTATACATCGGCGCCGGCTCCCCGTTCACTTCCGGGCGGAAGTCACCGCCGGTAATCGCGATGATACATGCGGATGTAAACTCCAGTGTCGGTCCGATCAGTGTAAATTCCAGTACCGCCTCGTTCTCCGGATTGTCCAGCAGAAGGTTTGCGATTTTAAACGAACGGACATCCATGACGCCGGAAACACCGAAACCCTGGCTCTGGTATCCCGTGCGCCCGAGATCCTGCACGGTCGTGAGCAGTCCCGCTTTTAATATACGAATTCCCATACTACACCTCACCTTCGCGAATCGTGCAC
>CAKQWR010000120.1 GCA_934279105.1 uncultured Oribacterium sp.
CAGAACTTGGATGGTCATTTTCCATCAAGTCTGTCCTCGATCTCGGCGCTCTCCGATCCCGCGAATACGGCGCTCGGCCTGCACTTCACCGTCAATGCGCCGATCGGCCGGAAGGAAGACTCCGTCATCGAGCGTTGCATCAACTATACAGAGGGCGACTATGCCGTCACGCATGGCTTGCTGCTTTCCTATAATAAAGAAAAAGACCTGAGTCTCCTGCGGTTGAAACTCGGAACCGGACGCACCCATCAGATCCGTGTGCATATGAAGTACCTCGGGCATCCACTCCCAGGTGATTTCCTGTACCATGCAGATGATCGGTACATCACCCGCCAGCCACTCCACTCCTGGCGCCTCCGCTTCCGGCACCCGATGAGTGGAAAGCTGCTCGAATTAACCGCACCGCTCCCAGAGGATATGCAGCGCCTGGTTTAACTATTCAAAATCGCATATTTCTCTACGCATCAAACGACTTATAAAAAACGTCCTTTCTGCAGCATTTTCACATACAGAAAGGACGTTTTTATGCAAAAAGAATCAATCGATCTTCAGCCCCTGCAGCTCCGCCAGCCGCGTGAATACTTCGCCGATTTTATCCTGGATCAGCAGTGTATCCACACCCAGTCGTACAGAAAGCGCATCCCGATTGATGATGACGAGATACTTACCACGAAAATACTGTATATAAGAAGCCGCCGGATACACCGTCAGTGAAGTTCCACCGATGATCAGCATATCCGCTTCAGAGATAGCATGAATCGCGCCACGTACCGCATCCTCCGGAAGGCTCTCCTCATAGAGGGTAATATCCGGACGAATTACGCCACCGCAGCTGCAATGCGGAATCGGCTCCTTCGATTCGAAAATGTAGTCCGAAGGATACGTCTTTCCACAGCGCATGCAGTAGTTTCGAAGCGCACTGCCATGAATTTCATACACGCACCGGCTGCCCGCCTTCTGGTGAAGACCATCGATGTTCTGCGTCACAACGGCTTTCAGCTTTCCCGTCTTTTCGAGCGCCGCGAGATACTTATGTGCCGCATTCGGCTGCACCTTTCGTGTATCCATCTTCTGCCGATGGAACTCATAATACGCCTTCGGCTCCCGTACGAGACAGCTGTGGCTCAGGAGATACTCCGGCGGATACTGATCGAAGCGGACATCATGCTGATTGTAGAGTCCATCCTTGCTTCGAAAATCCGGCACGCCACTCTCGGTCGACACACCGGTGCCTCCGAAGAATACAACACGCTGTGAATCCGCCATCCATTCCTTCAGTTTCTCTGTTTTTCCTTCATCAATCATACTACATACTCCACTTAAGTTTCAATTTCAGGCAGATGGTCCTCGAAGTACTATGCTTCTGACACTGACCCTTCGAGACTCCTGCTGAACTGTCAGAGAATCATTTGCGATGAAACAGCCCTTTGAGGAACGCACGGATTCCGCCCGACGGCAGTTCCTCGGCGAGCTCCTCCCGGAGATCGTCACTTGCGAGACGCGGATTATAGATTTTCTCCTCCGAAAATACGCGGTCCATCGCGATATCCTGTGCGTCGACCGGCACCTCCGGCAGCATCAGCGCACCGTAACAGAGACAGTATTTATACATCGTCTGCCCCTGTAGAAATCGATCATAGTACCCCGCCCCATGGCCGAGCCGTCGACCGAAACGGTCTGCAGTTATGCATGGCACGATGGCCATCGCGATTTTATATGCATCTACCACCGGAAGACCTTCCTTCGGTTCCAGGATTCCATACGCCCCTGGCACGAGGTCATCCCAGCTCATGATCTGCACCGCCTCCATACGATGTGCCGGTCCCGGAATACAGCGCGGAACCGTTACCAGCTTGCCCATCTGCCAGGCGGTCTCGATGATTTCACGGGTCGATGGCTCATCCTCCGTATTCACATAACAGAAAATCGAATCCACCTGCTGAAAAATCGGATAGCAGAGAAAACGGGTTGCGATGTCTGCATCCGCTGTCGCTCTGTACTCTTTACTTAATGCTTTACCTTTTTCGCGGATCATCGTCCGCGCTTCTTTTTTCGTCATCATATTCTTCCATTCATTCTAAATCACACAGTTGTTTACATATAGCGGAGCATGGTTGCCATCAAGACCTTCATGTCGATTGGTTTCGCAACGTGATCATTCATGCCCGCCTTCAGCGCCATATTTCGATCCTCACTGAAGGCATTCGCCGTCATCGCGATAATCGGAATGCCCGCCTTCAGCGGATCCGCCATCTCACGAATCTTCGCTGTCGCATCATATCCATTCATCACCGGCATCTGAACATCCATCAGGATCAGCGCATAGGTACCGTCCTCCGCCTTCGCCAGCATATCGCAGCAATTCTGTCCATCGACGGCACGATCCACCTGGATGCCTTCTTCTCCGAGAAGCTCCATCGTGATTTCCGCATTCAGATCATTATCCTCGGCAAGAAGGATTCGACGTCCCTTGACGTTCGTAAGATTCATCTGCCGAAATACTTCCGTCGGCTGGTACACAGCTTCCCTCGATGCAAGCGCAAGCGACAGCTCTACGGTAAACTTCGTACCCACTCCCTGTTTACTTTGCACATCGATCGTACCTCCCATCTGCGTAACGAGCGCTTTTACAATCGGAAGTCCTAAACCGGTGCCTATCACCTTGTTTTCCGTACTTGTACGTTCTCTGGAAAACTCTTCGAAAATTTTCGGCAGATAGTCTTCGCTCATGCCAATGCCGGTATCCTCGCAGATGAACCTGTACCGCGCCTTCTCCTCATCTTCGGATGGCAGCTCATGAATTTCCACACGAATGGAATGACCATCCGGCGTATATTTGATCGCATTGCTCACGATATTCAGAAAGATTTCTTCCAGCTTCGTTTTATCACAGTACGCATAGATATGCGAGACCTTCACGTCTTCCTCATACTGAAGGTGTTTCTTCTGTACGTCTGCTTCAAACACCGTATTCACTGAATGGAACAGTGCGCTAAGATCGGTCGCTTCCAGTTTAAGCGCGGCACTTCCACTTTCGATACGTGCCACTTCCAGCACCTGATTGAGGATGGTCAGCAAAAGACTGCTGGAATTCTGCATCTTTTTAAGATATGTCCTTGCCCGCTCTTCATGATCAAGATTTCTTTCCAGCAGTTCTGAAAAGCCCATGATCGCATTCATCGGTGTCCGAATATCATGGCTCATATTAAAAAGAAAACGCGTCTTTGCTTCACTGGCCTCCCGTGCCTGCCGAGCCGAATTCTTAAGTTCCTCGGCGTACTGCTGCTCACGATGCCGCTTGCTGAAGCCTAGGTATGAAATGGTCGAAATCATCATCGCCATAACATAACAGAAGAACAGATTGATCATTCTGCAGGAAGCTGGGGTCCATCCAGCGAATGGGATAATATCAAAGTGCCAGTCATCATTCGGAATCGCACACGCGACCGACATACGATCCTCCGGCATGTCATGCGGACAGCGTGCCAGCACGAATCGTTCCCCCGTATTTGCATCTTCTTTCCAGATTTCATAGCAGTAGGACGCATCCCCCAGTCGTTCGAGACCGATACTGGATACAAATTTATCCCAGTCGATGACCAGAATTACGAACCCCCAGAAGCTCTCCTGCTCTGTATCCTCTGCTATATACACAGGATTAATGAGCAGTGCCCCGATGCCCCCCTGTTTTAATTCGAAAGGAGCGCTCATCGCATATTCATGGCTCTCTTTTGCGAGCCTGGCTTCCGCTGCGTGCTCCGTCAGCATATCCGTTCTGAAGGCATCGATGCTGTCCTGCATCGGATAGATTTCTGTGATGATACCTCCCGGTGCCAGCTCGAAGGCCCGAATGGCACCATCCGCATTAGGGAACATACCTGCCAGTGTAGACAGACCGTCTTCATCCAGTTCATAACCTGACTTGATGACATTTTCGAGATAATCCGAAGAAATTACATACTGGTCCACCTGTGAGCGGATTCTACGTACCGCACTCTGTACTGTATATAAAGCACTGGTTTCCTCTTCACTCTTCTTATTCTGAAGAACGAAATATCCGCCCAGAAAAAACAGGGCGAACGCTACCAGGCCCACCACCAGACTTTTTAGACGTATTTTATTCTCCGTCGAGATCCACTGCACCATATTCTATCGCTCCGAGTTTATTCATTTGATCTATCGTCATTATAGAGATATCGATATACAGATGCAAAAATAAAAATATTTTTCTCCGATTTCGGTATTGCTAAAATAATCTCCACATGTTATTATGTAGTCACAAGATAAAAAAAGATTCGTTAACAGAAAATCTTCTGACGAGAAAGGAAGATTCAGACGTTAACAAAGTGGTGATCCGACAAATCACCGAAACGATAAAAAAGGAAGGAGGTATGAAAACGATGATTCCAGCACAGTTCGTTGATAATATCTCCGGGCTTCACGAAAGATAAAATCCATCGATAACAGCGCATAAGCGGTCATGTTATTCAGCATCGGAGTGTTTCTCCAGATAGAGGATCTTTCATCAAGCCCGCGCGATATTATCATTTTAAAAAATCAAATAGAACAGATATCCAGATTGAGATAGCACAAAGCTATTTTAACCATATAGGCTGAATACCTAGAGGAGATACTCCGTTGTACTATTAAGTTTTAAAACTGAATATGGAACATAAGCTTAAAAGCTTCGAATAATTCAAGAGGAATCCTAAATAGGATTCCTCTTTTCATCTTATCCTTTTTCACAGCTTCCGTCTTCCACTCATTTTCCCGAAAAACAGTGCCGGTCATCGGCATGGATCCGCTTCTTCTATATCGGGTTCCGTTTTTAATTCTGGCTTAGTGTTGTACCGGCCATCATGATGGTATCTCGTTCCTTCACATGGTCGCCGTTCAGATAGCTATCCGTCTGCACCGGCTCGAGGTCATGAAGATCATAGGGTGTTTCCTGATAAACGAAGTTCAGCCAGTTCGTATACGTGCAGTTCGAAGTCGAACGCCAGCTGAGAATCGGCTCCTTTGATGGATCGTCGTCCTCATAATAGTTGACCGGAAGCTTCGGGTTGAGTCCCTTCTTCACATCGCGCTTATACTCTTTATCGAGGTCATATTTATCATACTCGGAGTGTCCGGTGATGAAGATCTGGCGACTCGAGCAGGCGAGAATCATATAGCTTCCACCCTCTTCCGGCTTGACAGCCTCGGCTACCACATAAAGCTCCGGATTCTTTCGTACAGCCTCCTCATCGATACCGGTATAACGTGAAATCGGCACATTGAAATAATCGTCCATACCGCGCATGATCATCTTCTTCCGATGCAGCACTTTCTGACGATAAACACCGGAAAGCTTCTCTGGAAGAAGACGCTTCTCGATGCCATAATGATAGTAGAGACCCGCCTGTGCTCCCCAGCAGATATGGAAGGTCGAGAACACATGCGTCTCCGACCACTTCATAATTTCCGTGAGCTCCTGCCAGTACTCCACCTCCTCAAACGGAAGCTTCTCCACCGGCGCACCCGTGATGATCAGACCATCGAAGTATTCCTGCTCCACCTGATCCAGAGTCACATAGAATTTGTTGAGATGCGAGGCATCCGTATGCTTCGACTCATGACTCGCCACAGTCATAAACGTAATTTCCGTCTGAATCGGGAAATTCGACAGCACACGCAGGATATCGAGCTCCGTATCCTCCTTCAGTGGCATGAGATTCAGAATGGCAATTTTCAATGGTCGGATTTCCTGTGACTGTGCACGCTTTTCATCCATCACAAAGATATTTTCATTCTCCAGGATATGTTTTGCAGGTAAATCATTCTGAACTTTAATCGGCATAGCGGTACCTCATTTGATGTTTGTCTAACTAGTATGGGTAGATTTATGAAACTGCCCCAAATTATATCTCGAAATCCTATTGCACACAACTAAAACTCATGCTATAGTACTATCCGCACTATAGAAATCGGTGCACAATTTCATAACTTATTCAGAGACGGTGGAGCTACATAGGAGCGATGAAGCCGCAGCAACCCCG
>CAKQWR010000121.1 GCA_934279105.1 uncultured Oribacterium sp.
CCGCCCATACCCGGCATCATCATGTCGGTCGAGCTGCTGACGCTGGACTGTGAAATATAGACTTCATCGCCTTCGGAGAGATCACCGGACAGGATTTCGACATACTCATCAGAGGTAAGACCAGTCGTGACGCTGACTTCATGGAAGCCCTCCGGAACATTGCTGCTCTGTGCGTTTCCATCACCGGACTGACCACTGGACGTAGCGCTCTTGGTATCGCCCTTTGCATCCGTCGGTTTTTCAGTATTTGCCGGCTTCTCGCCCGCTGCATTTCCTTCCGGCTGGCCGTTCGCGGTACCCTCTGGCTGTCCGTCGCCTGCCGTAGCTGCATCCTGGGTGGAAGCAGGATCCTTCTTCGAAGTGGTGGAATCCTTTACGTATACCTTGTTGCCACGCTGAAGTGCGTCCACCGGAATCGCGAGTGCATCTTCTGCTTCGTCGAGGATGATGACGCCGGTGACGTTCATACCCGGAAGCAGTCCGCCGTAATCGCTCATCGTAACTGTGACCGGATAGTAGGTAACGCCGTTCGCCGCTGTACCCTCCATGGACACCTTCGTGACGGTACCCTCGAAGGTCTGGTCCTCGAAGGCATCCGCTGTGACTTCAACGGTCTGCCCCACCTTGACGTTCGAGATGTCGAGCTCATCGATGTTCATCTCGAAGGTCACTTCTGAAAGATCGTAGATGACCGCAAGTGCCGTCGTGGAGCTTCCGTTCTGGACATTCTCACCGGCATTGACGTTCTTCGTCGTGACGGTTCCGGAAATCGGTGCGGTGATCGTGTAGTTCTCGTAATTATCGGTTGTCGTGTCGAGATTTGACTGTGCATTCTCGAGACTGGACTTCGCATCGGAAACCTTGTTCTTATAGGTCTTCAAAATATCGCTCGCATCCTCGGCATCCATCGAGAAGATGGCCGTACCGACATTTACATAGTCGCCGGCGCTGACGAGGAGCTTTTTCACCGTCACGGAACCGGAAAGATCGCTCGCCCGCAGCGTGACATTCTGAATCGGCTGGAAGGCACCATCGCCGCAGGAGTTGATGCCGTTGATGGTCGCGGTTGCGTACATGTCGCTCGTCAGACCGCCCGGATTCGTCACCTGCACCGTGACATAGCGCACGAGCTGCCCTCCGGTAAGCGTCGTATCCATCTGGTCAACCGAGGTGACCGTTCCACTCAGTTCCTCGAGGGTATCCGAAAGCACCAGCGTCGCTGTACTGCATACCGGAATCTGTGCCGCTTCGACGGAAAGAAACGGGATATCCACTTCCATCACGCTGTCGTTATAGATCTCCGCGATTTCCGTGTTACCGGAAACCTGGTCGCCCGCCTTGATTTTCATCGTTTTGATGTAACCGGAGACCGTGGACTTCACCGTATTTCCGCTGTAATCCGCGACGGCAGAATTATAATCCTTCATCGCGTCGTTGTAGCTTTCCTGCGCACGCTCAAGCGAACTCGTCGCGGAGTTCAGCTTCGAGGTCATGGATGAGGCGTCGATCTGATACAGCACCTGTCCTTCGGTCACCTGATCGCCTTCGTTGAAATCCGCCGAAATGACCTTTCCCTCGACCATCGAGGTGATCGTATAGCTGTTCTTCGGTGAAATCGTACCGGAGCTGGACAGCGACTGCTGAATGGTCTGCCGTGTCACCGTTCCCGTCCGAACACTTGTCTCCTTTTTACTCGCGGCGGTCGTCTTCTTCTGATAAACGAAGAAGGCACCAGCTGCCACAGCGACGAGAATCACCGCCCCGAGGACGAGTTTCTTCCCCAACATCTTCCCCATGCTCGGTTTCTTCTTTATAAACGAAAAAATCTGCTTCATCTTTTCTCCCATTTGACCGTTGTTCATATTCTCTGAGCGGGCGCCAATGCACCCCTTATGCACCCGTCCGCTGATTTTCTGCATCCATCAGGCGATATTCGTACACCTGTATTTTTCGATGCCGCCCTACGTAGTGGCGATCACCATCGTGTTATGCGATGGCGATGACTTCCTTCGCTCCGCTCTGGTCGAGATCCCAGACGATGGTGATTTCATCTGAAGTATCGATGGAACCATAAATCGAGAAAGCGTATTGCATATCCGAATTGTTGATATTGTAGGTTTCACCACCGATTTCTACCTGTGTCGGCGTCATGATCTGACTCGAGCTGTAGTAGATCTGATCGACGGTACCGGTCGCTGTACCCATCGTGCTGTCTGCATTGCCCGACTCAGAATAGGCATAGACGGACTTCGTCGATGTGTTGTAGTACACAACGA
The DNA here is from genome assembly GCA_934279105.1 of uncultured Oribacterium sp. Taxonomy (GTDB): domain Bacteria; phylum Bacillota; class Clostridia; order Lachnospirales; family Lachnospiraceae; genus Oribacterium. The sequence goes on from CAKQWR010000121.1 coordinate 2,277, forward strand.
CCGCACAGCTCGTCGCTTCGTCCTCGATGGCCTCTACGCTGGAGATTTCGCCGTTCAGAAAACAGCTGGCTACGTTCTTATTAAATGGAAGAATCGAGTTCAGACTCTTGCCGGATTTCAGGATATGCGGGCCGCTCAGATTTGAGGACAGCGTATCGAGAAGATTCAGCTCGTTGCTGTCGGAAAGCGTGAATCCGAACAGCGCACCGTAAATCGTCTGACTGCTCTTCGTCTTTCCATCGTTCTGCGCGGTGTTTGCGGTCATCAGATTGTAGAACATGTTGACGCAGTCTTCATAGCTCAGGTAATCGTTCACATCCGTGCTGACCCGATCCGTAAGACCGATGGCGATGGCCTTCGCATTCCGATTCGCCACGATATTTCCACTGAACTGATCACTCGTATAGCCGAGCAGCGTCAGCATCGCCTTCTCCGCCTCGCCCAACTTGATGCCCTGCTCCGGCTTGAAGGTGCCGCCGAGGTATGCACTCATCCATCCCTTCGAGGTCGCAATCCGTATATAACCAGCATATGGTGAACTCTGCAGCACATCACTGAAGACGGAGACATCCGACTCCGCTGCTACATTCGTCGCATAGCTCGAGGCGTGCACCAACATCTTTGCAAACTCTGCACGCGACACGTTGTTTGCACTCAGACTGACATCGAAATTTTCAACCACGCCGGCACTCACCAGCGCTTTCTTTCGCTGTTCCAGCGTCGTTGACGCCAGTGCACACATCGGCATGCCCGCCACTACAGTGACGACACCGGTCATAGCAGCAATCGCACTGCCCATCAGATATCTATTCATACCTTCTCCTTTTCTGAAATGCGGCCGCAGAGCTCATCACTCGGAAAGCCGCGTTCATGGATTCCCTATCTACCTGTCCCGTATCGCAGGTACAGACCAGACGATGCGGGACATCTATATCGAGCGTTCTTACGAAAACCCGCAAATCCCTGTGCTATGGGATTTCACATGTCGCATTCTAAAAAAAAAAGCTGAAATGATGCTGAATTCTTTTCAGAAAACTGTGAAGCTTTTGTGTTTTCCTTCGACAGATTGCCCGCACTTGTTTAATATGTAGGTAAGAAATGCGCTGGTTTCAGCACACTTTCAGTTACACACAGTAGAATGTTGCTTAATAGGTTATCGTTCCGTCAGGGGGAGTCTCTTCGTATGGCTTCTGGCGCAGGCCCTCCGAAACTCCCCCCTCTGGCTGAATAGTGACCTTCTATGGAGGGAAAACAATGAAAATACTGATTGTGGAAGACGAAAGGCTGCTCGCGGATTCGATTCGCGATTTGCTTACCGAGCAGGGATATCAGGCCGAGGCGGTCTATGATGGGGAAGCCGGTGTCGATTATGCGGAAACCGGCGTGTATGATCTGATTATTCTGGATGTCATGATGCCGAAAATGAACGGATATCAAGTGGCGAAGGTTCTTCGCCAGCATCACATCAGTACGCCGATTCTCATGCTGACTGCGAAGTCCGAGCTGCTGGATCGTGTGCAGGGACTCGATTCCGGTGCGGACTACTATCTGACGAAACCCTTCGATGCACGCGAGCTCTTCGCCTGTATCCATGCGCTGCTTCGCCGTCAGGGGACGGAGGTCGATACCCTCGCCTTCGGCAATACGACCCTCGATCTCTCGACCAGTACACTTCTCTGCGAAGAAAAATCTCTCCGCCTGAGTGCGAAGGAATTTGATGTCATGCGTATGCTGATGCAGCAGAAGGAAAAGAACCTGTCGAAAGAATCGATTCTGCAGAAAGTCTGGGGCTTCGATTCAGATGCCGTCGAAAATCATGTCGAAGTATACGTCGGCTTTCTTCGGAAGAAACTCCACTCCATCGGTTCCGATGTGCAGATCGTCGCTGTGCGAAGACTCGGCTATCACCTGGAGCTGGAGGAGTAGGACTTTCGGCTGTATCGATGAAGAGGCCATGGATGACGCAAGTTTATTCATGATGTAAAGATTCATCAGAAAGTATAAATAATAAAGGAACTATACTATGGATATGATTCGAAAGCTTCGCGTCCGCTTCGTGTCGATCATGATGCTCATCGTCAGTACGATGCTGATCATCATTTTCGGGCTCGTCGTGCATATGACACATACACGTATCATGGAAGACGGCATCCGTATGATGGGAAACGTCGCGAATGCCCCAATGGGTACCCGCACAGACCGTCATCCGAAACGCAACAAAGAAGAGAAGGATATGCCGGTTCAGCTTCCTTTCTTCCGCGTGCAGGTTGATGCAGATGGAAACATACTTGCGACGGATGGTGACTACTATGATCTCACCCAGGAAGGATCGGAAGAGGTTCTGGAAGAACTGGTTAGCGACGTCATGACCAGTGCAGAAAAAATTGGGGACCTGCATGATTACAACCTTCGGTACTATCGAAATGATGTGAAAAAGCGATTTGATCAACCGGAAAAAGTGGGACCGGACGATGAGCGCCTGATGAGCGATGAACAGATCATCGTCTTCATGGATATATCTTCCGAAATTGCAGCGATGCGGAACCTCTATCGAACTTGCATCATCATCTGCCTCGGCAGTTTCGCAAGCTTCCTCATCATCAGTATTTTCTTCGCCCGCTGGGCGGTGCGTCCGGTCGAGGAAGCCTGGGCACAGCAGCGGCAGTTCGTTTCGGATGCATCACATGAACTGAAAACTCCGCTGACGGTTATCCTGACGGATGCCGAAATGCTGAAGTCACCTCGCTTCGATGAGGCGCATAAAAAGCAGTTCACCGAGAACATCCTCACGATGTCGAAGCAGATGCGTGGCCTCGTGGAAAGCCTTCTCCAGCTCGCGCGTGTCGATAATGGCGCGATCCAGAAAATGCCACTGCAACGCATCGATTTTTCCAGTCTTGTTTCCGATGAGCTCCTTACCTTCGATGCGCTCTTTTTCGAAAAAGGGCTGACACTGGTGGACAACATCGCAGATGGCATCGCTGTCCATGGTTCTGAACAGCACCTGAAGCAGGTCGTAGAGATTCTTCTCGATAATGCACAGAAATACTCTGATCCGAACGGTACGGTGCAGGTCAGTCTGCAGAAAAGCGGAAGTCATCACTGTGTGTTGTGCGTCGCCGATCTAGGCGCACCGATCGCACCGGAAGATCTGAAGAGAATCTTTCAACGTTTCTATCGCATCGACGAAGCCCGTGCGATGAATCACAGCTACGGACTCGGACTCTCCATCGCGGAGAATATCGTAAAAAATCACAAGGGCCGGATCTGGGCTGAATCCGCAGACGGCATCAACAGCTTCCACGTCGAGCTTCCGATGGTCGGATGATAAGAATCGCCGTAGGGAGACAGGAGCTGAAAGGGGCAGGCATCCGAAGACAATACTTCGAGAACGGTAAAATATAAAATCGGACCGCAAGAAGCACTAAGCTCCTTCCAATCGGCGAGTTTCCTTGATGGAAACTTGCCGTTGGAAGGAGGGCTTAGGAAAAATGACTCTAAGTGCTTCTAAAAAGTCCGATTTTTATTTTCCATCATCCTCTTCATATGACTTCTGATGCCAGCCCCTCCCGCCTCGTCCCACTGACTCCGGTCCTCTCCCAGGCATGGCGAAACCATCACCGAAACGTCAACGCAAGAAAACAAAAGAGGAGTGGGCTTCCGATGCCCGCTCCTCTTTCGTTTTCTATATTCAGTTGTCACGAAGCTCTGCTCACGAAAG
>CAKQWR010000122.1 GCA_934279105.1 uncultured Oribacterium sp.
GACTCCATCTCCGTATATCCAGAGCGCAGCCTGACCCCGAAGGCGAAGGAGCGCGTCATCGAGTATACCGAGCGTCTTGCGAAGGCACTGCACGTCATCGGTATGGTCAATGTTCAGTTTATCGCAGATGGTGATGAGGTTTACATCATCGAGGTAAATCCTCGTTCCTCACGTACCGTTCCGTATATCAGTAAGGTAACCGGTATTCCGATCGTACCGCTCGCAACACAGATCATCTGCGGACACACGATTCGTGAGCTCGGCTATGAGCCGGGTCTCCAGAAGGAAGCCGACTACTACGCAATTAAGATGCCGGTATTCTCCTTCGAGAAGATCAAGGGTGCCGACATCAGCCTCGGACCGGAGATGAAGTCGACCGGTGAGTGTCTCGGTATCGCAAAGAGCTTCAACGAGGCACTGTACAAGGCATTCCAGGGCGCTGGTATCCAGCTTCCGAAGTATAAGAACATGGTCATCACCGTACGTGATGAGGATAAGGAAGAGATCGTTCCGATCGCAAAGCGTTTCGAGAACCTCGGCTACCGTATCTTCGCAACCCACGGTACCTATCAGGCACTTGCAGATGGTGGTGTAAAGTGCTTCCAGGTTCGTAAGGTAGAGCAGGAGTCCCCGAACATCCTCGACCTCGTACTGGGCCATGAGCTCGACATCGTCATCGACGTTCCGAAGGAGGGCGCAGAAGCTTCCAAGGATGGTTTCGTAATCCGTCGTAATGCGGTCGAGACCGGTGTCAATGTTCTGACTGCAGTGGATACGGCAAGAGCACTTGCCACATCCCTCGAAAATAAGTCATCTGAGCTGCATCTCATCGATATCGCAGCCCTCGATGAAGAAAAAAATTAAGAGGAGGCACAGCATGAGCAAAAAGCGAATGGTCATTGCGCTCGGACATAAGGATCTGGGCTATACCCTTCCGGAGCAGAAGGCTGCCGTTGCACGTACCGCAACGATGATCGGCGATTTCGTGGAGGACGGATACCAGGTTGCACTGGTATTCTCCAACGCACCGCAGGTAGGTATGATCCACACCGCGATGAAGAATCTGACGGAGGCAAATCCGGAGCAGTACGTAAATACACCGCTCCATGTTTGCTCCGCGATGAGCCAGGGCATGATCGGCTACGATCTGCAGAACGCAGTTCGTGCCGAGCTCGTAAAGAGAGGCATCTACAAGACGGCGTCCACCATCATCACACAGGTGCTGGTCGACCCGTACGATGAGAGCTTCTACAATCCGATCAAGTGCGTCGGCAAGCTGATGAACGCAGAGGAAGCACGCAAGGAAGAGGAGAACGGTAACCACGTGGTGATGATCTCCGATGGTGTATTCCAGCGTATCGTTCCGTCACCGACACCGAAGTCCATCGTCGAGATCGATGCCATCAAGGCGCTGCTCGACGCGGATCAGGTTGTCATCGCCTGTGGCGGCGGCGGAATCCCGGTACTTCGTCAGGGCAATAACCTGAAGGGCGCAGCCGCTGTCATCGAGAAGGATCACACCGCTTCCCTCCTTGCAAAGGATGTGGATGCAGATATCCTTCTGATCACCACTGCGGTAGATCACGTATCCCTGAACTTCGGCAAGCCGGATGAGAAGGCACTCGCAACCATGAGCGTCGAGGATGCAAAGCAGTACATCCACGACGGTCACTTCGAGTTCAAGTCCATGCAGCCGAAGGTGGAAGCCGGCGTAAACTTCGTCGAAGCAGGCAAGGGCCGTAAGGCCATCATCACCTCGATGGAACTCGCAGAAAAGGCCGTAAACGGCCTCGCAGGCACCACGATCGAGTGAGAAAATCGCAGATAACTGTACCGGCATTACCGGTATGAGACGTAAGTGAAATGCATCGCGGATAAAATTTGGGAGGAGGCTCGAAAGAGCCTCCTTTTTGATGTGCAGAAATGGAAGATGGAATGTGGAATGTGGAAAAAGAAGAGATGGAGAAAAGAAGAGATGGAGAAAAGAAGAGGTGGGGAAAAGAAGAGATGGGAAAAGAAGAGATGGGGAAAAGAAGAGATAGGAAAAAGAGTTGAGGCACAGCCGCGGGTTGTAAGATGATGAAAAGCTCGAAAGCATTGGCATGAGCAGGAGGAGACGTTCGGGTGGCTGGCAGGAAGCGCATTTCATCCAGACAGGGAATACAGCAGAGGGAGATGCTCGGGGAGGCCGGGAGGAAGCGCAATTCATCCTGACAGGGAATACGGCAGAGGGATATGCTCGGGAAGGCCGGGAGGAAGCACATTCAATCCAGACAGGGAATACGGCAGAGGAAGATGCTCGGGGAGGTTTGGAGGCTGGTAGATTTTCGCAATATGAAGATGAGGGCGGATTTGACATTAAGTATTTGGACGTTTGACGCAATGTGAACAATCGAAGAAATCTGGCATTATATAAGTTTGACAAATAAGAGGATCTAGGCGAATAAGACATTAAGTCCTTTTACAATACAGAGAAAGTTGAATATCTGACATTAAGTATAGGAAGGTGTTTAACGCAATACGAGACTTGAGGGTGATTTGGCATTACAAGTACTTAATGTCAAATCAAGTATGAGCGATGTATTGTGTGAAAACACATGATTTCATATTCGGAGCGCTTAGCTGAAACCGAAAAAGATAATGTCTATTCTAAGGAATTTCATGTATAGTCAAAGTGATAATGTCATTTGAAGAAAAAATATAATATTGCGACAAAGAAGAGCGGTCAAGCAATCGAGCGCTAATCCATAATCCCCAATCAATCAATCCCTCCAAGCTGACGAGAGCCAACCCCCAATCAATCAATCCCTCCAAGCTGACGAGAGCCAACCCCCAATCAATCAATCCCTCCAAGCTGACAAGGGTCAATCCCCAATCAATCAATCCCTCTAAGCCGACAAGGTTCAATCCCCACAAGCTTCTAGCGTTCCTCCTCTTCCTGAACCTTCTTTTCCTTTGGAAAACTGCGCATCGTAAGAAGATTTCCTGGATGTCTGTCGTGTCGAACCAGAAAATCATAAAAAAAAATATGTTTCATAAAAAATCAATTTTGGCTCGGAATTCCGCCGCTTTTTATGGTCTGTCCGACGACTATAGTCTGTTTGTAGACATTTTCAAATTATGAAAGCCACGCTACACTAAAACCAATTCATAAGAAACTGTTTCTTCGATAGGCTTTTTCGTCTGCATGTAAATCTTATACAAGGAGGAATCCATAGCATGGCTATTACGACGTATGAACTGGCAAAAAGGGATATAGAGTGTCTGGAGAAAGAAATGAAGCGGCTCGAAAGGGAAATCAAGCCACTCCCGAAGGGAAAGCTTGCTGTGTATACAATCGATGGATATCGCCGCTTCTACCAGATTTATCAGGATCCGAAAACACATAAGAAAACGAGAACCTATATTTCGAACTACGATAAAATGCTGATCAAACGGATGGTGGATAAAACCATGTATGTCGCAGATCTCGAGAATAAACGAGAAGAGTATGAGCGCTTAAATAGATATGTCAATGCTTATGAGAATAAAATTGCAAGAAAAGAACGGAAGCTTGCAAATGTGAAAAAACTTATGGAACTATATGAATATACTTCGCCACTGTCGAAGATGTGTCAGGAGTGGGAAAATGAGGACTATCCTACAAATCCTTATCCTAAGATGACAGGAATCAAGAGCGCACTAGGAGTAGAAGTTCGGTCGAAATCCGAAGCGTATATTGCTTCGAGACTAAAGGAAAGAGGACTGCCGGTACGTTATGAATGTGAATTGCAACTTCGAAACGGTCCGATTTATCCGGACTTCACGATTCTTGACCCACGAACAGAGCGTATTTATTACTGGGAGCATTTGGGCATGATGGATGATGAAGACTATGCAAAAAATGCAGCGCATAAAGTGAGCGAGTATGCTGCGGCGGGATATTATCTGATGAAAGACCTGATTATTACGAGCGAGACGAAAAACAGGCCTCTGGATTTCGGGCTGGTTGATCACTTGATCGAGTATTATTTCGCATAAAAAGAGCGGCCTCACGAGTGGCGAGAGAGTATCTTCGTGCGATGTGACGCTCCTCACTTTCGCGATGTAATGCTCCTCTTTTACGTGTGATGTGACAATCCTCTTTTTCATTGTGATGTGACAATCCTCTTTTTCGTTTGTCATGTCTGGAACTGCGTGGTAGAATAAATCCAACTATGGGAACTGATTGATGACGGCTGGCAGAGGCTCGATGTTCGGGAAAACGGGTCTTACGCAGCTGTATAGGGTTGCAGCGCTGGATTTCAGGGCGTTCATATGAATCAGAAACGTACGAAGGAGTATGAGAGATGCGTTTTTGACGATGTGGGAGCGGGATAGGGATGTCGGGCGTGCAGCAGCCGGGAATGAGAAGAGAGGAAGAAAATATGAAGCTTGTCAGCTTTGCAATACCATGCTATAACTCGGCCGCGTACATGCGGAAGTGTATCGAATCGATCCTTCCGGGTGGTGACGAGGTCGAGATCATCGTCGTGGATGATGGCTCACAGAAGGATGATACCTTCGAAATCGCGAAAGAGTACGAGGCGAAGTATCCTGGCATCGTGAAGGCCGTACATCAGGAGAATGGCGGTCACGGTGAGGCGGTCAATACTGGTCTTCGCAACGCTACCGGCCTTTTCTACAAGGTTGTGGATTCCGATGACTGGCTGGACGACGATGCGCTTCCGAAGGTGCTGGATAAGCTCCGTGAGCTCATCATGGCGGGCACACCGGTCGACATGTTCATCTGTAATTTCATCTACGATAAGGTCGGCCAGACGCACAAGAAGGTGATGCGTTACGTGAGCGCTCTTCCGACAGACCGTATTTTCGGCTGGGATGACGTGAAGCATTTCCATCTCGGTCAGTATGTGCTGATGCACTCCGTCATTTACCGCACGCAGATGCTCCGCGACTGCGGCCTCGTGCTGCCGAAGCATACCTTCTACGTCGACAACATTTTCGTATACCAGCCGATTCCGAGCGTCGAGAAGATGTACTACATGGATGTGAACCTCTACCATTACTTCATCGGCCGAGATGATCAGTCGGTCAATGAAACCGTCATGATCGGGCGCATTGACCAGCAACTGAAAGTCAACCGGATTATGATTGACTGCTGCGACCTCACCAAGCTGAAAAACCGGAAGAAGCGTCACTACATGTTCAGCTATCTCGAAATCATCACGACGGTTTCGTCGGTGCTTGCGATTAAGTCCGGCGACCCGGAGAATATGCAGAAGAAAAAGGAACTTTGGGAGTATCTCAAGAACAACCGTTTCCAGACATGGCTCAAGATGCGCTTCTCCTTCCTCGGACAGGGCTGTAACTTCCGCCTGAAGGCAGGAAACGAACTCACGATCCTCTGCTACAAGCTGGCGCAGAAGTTTTATGGATTTAATTAAGGATGGATGGGACCGCTTCGGCGGTCCTTTTTCGTTCGGCGATTACATACGGGCTCCCTATCCGCCGATCGGACTACGTCGGCAACATCGGCCAGCCGTGAGAAGAGTGTGAGCTGTCCTATCCGACGATCGGACGCTTCCCCTTTTTCGTTTTGCGATTGCATGGGGCTGCTTCAGAGGACGCACGGCTTGATTTTTCCATCCTCGGAATAGAGCATTTCCGGAGCTGCACGGTGCCTCCCTGACGGAGCTGAAAAGACCGAAAAATTCTTGTAAAAAAGTTTTTGAAAAGTTGTTGACAAAGTTTGGTCGATTTAGTAATATACAGAGGTCGCAAAACGAGCGACACAAACGAACGGGGTCTTAGCTCAGCTGGGAGAGCATCTGCCTTACAAGCAGAGGGTCACAGGTTCGAGCCCTGTAGGCCCCACGTCTTCGGTCTGGACTGCGTGTATACGCGGTCTGGGTCGGACATATGGCGAGATAGCTCAGTTGGCTAGAGCACGCGGTTCATACCCGCGGTGTCGAGAGTTCAAGTCTCCCTCTCGCTATCA
>CAKQWR010000123.1 GCA_934279105.1 uncultured Oribacterium sp.
GATTTTCAAGGTTCGTTGTGCTCTCGTTTTCTGCGATAGCTTGTATATATTATCAAACCGTTTCGCTTTTGTCAAGCACTTTTTAAATTTTTATTTTGTCACTCGCTTGTGTCGGATGTTTGAATCCGTGTCTCTCGCGGCGACTTGACATACTTTAACAGACATGAAGTCTACTGTCAAGCATGTATTGAAAGTTTTTTTATTTTTTCTAAATCAGGCAGAGCACCCTCCGGCGCTCTGCCTGATTTAGAAAAAATAATATACCGAAACGGAAGCTCTCTATGCAATGGCTTCAAATATATGGACGAAGATATTCGCTTCTTTAAGATAGAACAGCCAGGTTGATGGATCATTAAACTGAATAGCGATGTTTACCGTCACTGGATTTTCTGGAAGAAAACTGATGATAATCAGAAAAATCCATATATATATGATGGACTCTATAAGGCCGAGAAGGCCTCCAAGCATTCGATTAAAGAAATTCAGTACCGGAAGCTCAGCTACCCGAGCCAGAATTTCGAATATAAGCTTTACGAGAAGCGTCACAACGATCAGAAGAAGTACGAAAGTGAGTGCACTCACAAACATCCCCGTTACTCGATCGGCGATATAATCTGTCAGCTTATCGAGTCCGAGCAGCTGATAAAACAGGTCCACACTTTCGCTGGCCGCATTTCCATCCACTGCTGCCTTGTTTCCAAATGCAATTTTCTGCACGCGCTTTGCGACGATTTCCTGCAACACAGGATTTTGCGAAATCCATGACTGTACCTTCGGAAGAAGCATTCTCGTCGCAATCAGCGATACGATGATGGAAACAATGTTCACAGACATCCTGACCAGTCCCTTTCGGTAGCCATACAGAAACATCGCAACCATCACGCCTGCCACAGCAATCTGCACCCACCCGGTCGTTATAATTGTAATCAATTCATTCATATATTCTTCTCATCTTTATATCCGTATATTTCAGGCATTCCATGCCCACACATCTTCATGCCCGTGTATTCCGCACAGATACAAAAATACCCCTCCTCAAAGGAAGAGGGGTATTCTTTATTTAACTACTTATCCGATAAAATTATCTTCGCGAAGAATCAGTCGATTCTCCTTGTCATACTTCGGATGGAACATACCGGTCAGCTTCTTTCCGAGATTCGGCTTTTCTGCCTTATCTGCTGCTTCCTCGATCAGTTCTTCTGCACTTTCCTTCGTAAGCGCGATACCATCCTCCTGCATAAGCTCGATACGCTCATACAGAGCAAGAACCGTTTTTCCGGAAATTGCACAGTCAATCTCCTTCGCATACTCCTGTGCGTAGTTTGCGAAGTCTTCGATACTCATTTCCTGGTAATAATCTGCCGGAAGTCCGTCCTGAGCAGGCGCAGTCTCTTCATGTTCTGTCGCCTCTGCCTCTGTTTCGTTCAATGCACCCTCATCGTACCGATCCGCATCTTCTGCTTTTTCCGGAACATCCTCCTGTGCATACTCTTCCGAGTATTTATCGATTGGTTCAGAAGCTGCTGTATTCTGCCCGACAGCGGTCTCCTCTACTCTCCGTAATGGTACCGGTGTACGGTCTTCATTATATGCAGGTGCACTCATAGCCGACTGAGCACGTGCATCAATCGGACTTGTGGTATCCACAGCCGGTGTCTCTACAGTAGTATCCAGATTCACATCCTCGACGAGTTCATCCTCTTCTTCCACATCCGACACGAGATCGAATTTTTTGATAAAGAGTGGACGATCTTCTGCCATACGATCGAAATGATCCATCACATCTACCAGAACAACCGAACTGGAATCCGTCAGTGTATCGATATAATCTCCGATTTCATCGATGATATCATAGGTCAGTTTACCTGCATTTTCGACAATCAGATCCTTTCCGACGATTTTGGGCACAAAAGCTGCAAAGCCACGCTCATTGAGTCTGGTTGCATCCGTTTTCGCTACCTTAAAGTTAAAACCATACAGATCATGGAAGTACTTGATTTCATCGATGGCGATCTTGAGTCCATCCTCACGGGTCTTGGCTTCGATAATCATATGATAGTTGTGTAGTTCTTCCACATTTTTTGTGGTTTTATGCACTGCGCTCTGGATTGCTTCCACCGCTTCTGCAGCAGCCCCCTGCATCTCATGCTCCGCAGTAGATCCTGTCTCTTTCGATACCGTTGCCGCCCCTGGTATAGACTGTGGTACGCTTACAGTATCTGCCTCCTGGTCGACAGCATTGGCATCGCTGCTCTTCTGATAGATAGTTGCATTTTCCTCAGATGATGGTTGCTGCGCATACACGTCGGTCGATGCTTCGGTATTCGGATCCGATGCCTGCGCGTTGGTTACGTCGGCAGATGCCGACGCAGGATATTCCCCATCCGCCTGGAGCTCTGCATCGATTTCTGCTTTTAATACTGGACTCTGCGGCTCCACAATGCTACCGTCGGTATCCGCATATTCTTCCGATACCTTCTGGAGTTTTTCCTCATATTTGCTGCGATTTTCCACCAGATCCATCTGTGCCTTAGAGAGCGATCTATACTGAAGCTTCAGCTCCATGGCCTTGTCCACATAATGACCGAGACCGAAAAGAAGCATAATTTTATCGCAGGTACGAACACATTCATCCTCATAGCCGGCTTCACTATAGAGATTCGCCAGCGTATAGAGCCACTCCTCATCCACTTCTTCGGAGGTATATTCCTCCAGTGGTGCAATCAGCTGCTCTGCAGGAGCTCCCTTTGCCTTCAGAATCAGATAACGAAGGAGGAACTGACGTGTGTCATCCGGGCTCATCTCACAGAACTCGCGATAAAACTCCTGCGCATCCTGGATATCGCCTGCCTTTACGGAAATTTCGGACAGCTTAAATAAAAAGCGCTTACCGACCGGGGCACGCTCGAACGCCAAAAGAAGAATATCCTTCGCTTCTTCATATTCATTATTATACTCATAGATGTCCGCCACATAGGAGAGAAGATTTGCATTTCTGACACGACGCCAGTCGATCGTGTCCGCGATCTGCATCGCCGTCTTATAGTCCCCCTGCTCTGCCATCTTTCGCATCTGTTCTGCTTTGATATTAAACTCGTACTTATCCATTTAGGTTTTCTCCTTAGGATTCATTATAAGATAATTCTGCCATCCAGCGCACGAAGTAAGGTAACCTCATCGATATTTTCGATGTCGCCACCGACCGGTACACCGGAGGCGATGCGGGACACCTTGATATGAAGCGGTTTGATGAGCTTCGTGATGTAGGTCGCCGTCGTTTCACCTTCCAGTGAAGAATTTGTGGCGATGATGACTTCCTTTATATCTCCCTGAAGCCGTGCCATCAACTCCTTCAAACGGATGTCGTCAGGACCGATGCCAAGCATCGGAGAAATCGCACCATGAAGCACATGATAAACACCCTTGTACTTGCCCGTACGCTCATACGCCGACATATCACGGCTGTTCTCCACCACCATGATCTGCGTATGATCCCGCTCTTCTGAGGCACAAATCGGACAGATATCCTGATCCGTAATCGTACAGCATATCTTACAGTAGTGAACATTGCTTCTGGCCTTCACGATTGCATCCGCAAGCTCTGTCGCCTGCTCTTTCGGTGCATTGATGATATAAAAGGCCAGGCGCTGGGCACTCTTCTGTCCTACACCTGGAAGCCTGGACAGCTCATTCACCAATCGGGAAATATCTTTTGAAAAATATTCCATCAGATACCGAGTCCTCCGGTCAGCTTACCCATCTGGCTCTGAGAATCCGCTTCCGCGGTCTCCAGTGCCTGATTTACAGCTGCGATAATCATATCCTCGAGGGTCTCTACATCCTCCGGATCCACAGCATCCTTATCCAGCTCCAGCTTCGTAAGCTGCTTCGCACCGGTTACGGTTGCCTTTACCGCACCACCGCCGGCCTGGCCAACGTATTCCTTCTTTGCAAGCTCTTCCTGTGTCTCCTCGAGCTTACGCTGCATACGCTGATACTGTTTCATAATATTGTTCACATTCATACCAGGCATACCGCCCTGAAATCCACCATGCTTTGCCATAATAAAACTCCTTTTCTTATCCTTCTGTTTCTACTTGCATATGGATCTTCGAAAGATCCTCATCGGTCACATAAACCGTTGCTGCCTCATCATCCTCCGACAGTATCGTCGAGAAGCGGATATCCTTATGATATTTCTCCGCTACGATTCTTCGAATCTCCGGAATGCTTTCTTCCTGGGACAAAAGATGAGCAACTGCCGGACTCTTCGTTACAATCGTCATGCCGGTTTTATCTCGATCCGGCCGGACATATGTATTATTATCTTTTAACAGTGCTACTGAAAGCACCGGTATACGAATGGCAGAGCAGATGCTTCGCCACTCTTTTTTCAGTAACTGCAGGTCTTCATACTGCGCACGTGGCAGTGTCACTTTTTTCTGTGCGGTAGATGCGACAGGCTGAGACATAAGCTGGCTCTGATCACCTGTTGCGGCACCTGTAGCAGCCTGAAAGGAAGTCCCTGCCGGGAGATTCTGAATCGTCCGCTGAAGCTCTGCGAGACGGGCATTCATCCCTTCCGGGCTCGCATCCGTTTCCGGATACGCAAGCTTCATGAAGTTTGTTTCGATCAGGATGCGTTTCTGTGTAGCATAGCGAAGCTGATTACTAAGATCACTCAGCATTCGAATGTAGCGCATGAGCTCGACGGTTGAGAGGAGAGACGCGTCTTCTTTCAAGCGCTTTAGATTTTCGCTCGACATATCCACAAGACCGGTCAAATCATCCACCGTAGATGCAAGCAGCATATTTCGTACATACATGACGAAATCACTCACAAACTGACTGAGTTCCCGTCCCTGATCGATTACTTCAGCAACCAGTTGAAGTCCTGTTTTCACATCTTTCTTTGAAAGTGCACGCACCAGATTGGAGAAAACGGAGGTATCCACCGCACCCAGTATACTAAGTGCATCCTCATATTCGATGCGCCGATCAAACTGAAAGGCAGAACACTGATCGAGCAGAGATACAGCATCACGCATCGATCCATCTCCGGCACGAGCGATATAATGCAGTGCTTCATCCGAAACCTTGATGTTCTCGGCATCGGAGATCTCACGAAGTCGTGATGCGATCGTATCGGTCGTGATCCGCTTAAAGTCATAGCGTTGACATCTCGAGAGGATCGTAATCGGAATCTTATTCGGCTCCGTCGTCGCCAGAACGAAAATAACATAGGATGGCGGCTCCTCCAGCGTCTTCAGAAAAGCGTTGAAAGCTGACTGGCTGAGCATATGAACCTCGTCGATGATGTAAACTTTATACTTTCCATCTACTGGAGGATACTGAATCTTGTCACGAATCTGACGGATATCATCCACACCATTGTTGGATGCTGCATCCATCTCTACAACGTTCATGCTGGATTCATTCAGGATAGCCTTACAGCTTGCGCACTCATTACATGGATTACCGTCCACCGGATGCTCGCAGTTTACCGCCCGTGCCAGTATCTTCGCAACCGATGTTTTACCTGTACCACGAGTGCCACAGAAAAGATAGGCATGGCCGATCCGCCCCGTCATGATCTGATTTTTAAATGACGCAGTGATGGCATCTTGTCCCTTGATCTCATCAAAGGTCCTCGATCTCCATCTTCTGTATAGTGCAGTGTAACTCAATGATGAACCCCTTTTGTAACAATTCTATTAGAATATTCTTTCGATTCAGCAATCGAAATGATTATTCATCGATGCTATATCAGCCTGAAATGGGCCTGATACGGCAATATAAGCTATAGAGATTATACAAGGATGGGGGCATATTTTCAATTAAAAGAAAAAGACCATCCAAACGGATGATCTTCAGAGTTGCGGGAGAAGGATTTGAACCAACGACCTTCGGGTTATGAGCCCGACGAGCTACCAGACTGCTCCATCCC
>CAKQWR010000124.1 GCA_934279105.1 uncultured Oribacterium sp.
AGAGCGTCCAGAAAACACCTGCGAAATGCGCCCAGAAAATCATCAGACAGAAAATATACTTCAGAGAATCAAGATAAAAATACCGTTTTGTAGAATTCGCCATTATAAAGCCCTGTTTACAGTCATCCAGTCGGGCTGCGCGGAAACTGCCGTTCGTAACGCAGGACTACGCTAGGAACGGTAGCTTCCGGATGACCCGACTGAACTGTAATCCTTATCGTTCTATTTATCACTAATGTAGTAAAAATTGCACGAATGCGCAATATATAGTAGAATGACCTCGTTTATAAAAGTTGTCACACACAGGAAACCGGAGATGAAGCCCTCTAAATTGCGCATTCAAAGAACAGGTTCTATCGAATCGTCCGTGGATGACATACAGGCTTGCCTGTGATGGCAGCCACGGACGATCCGATAGGTTCTGTACTTTGAACTAAGTGAGTAGAGGGCTTCATCTCCGGTTTCCGTCCGAGACTAAAGTAAGAGGAACATTATGTTACAGATTTTTCAGAGTGTACGGGGAACTGCGGATCAGTTTCTGATACACTGGTTCGGCTGTCTGATCATCGCGCTCTGTGTGATCATCGGCGTCTGCATGTATGCATTTAAAAAATCAAGATGGCAGCTTCACCAGATCTACTTCATCGCGGTGTTCTGGATGGGGCTTGTCTTCCTGCTTGCCCTGCCGCCGCTATCGGCACCGGACGAGATTCTGCATTTCACCGGAGCGTATGCGCTGTCGAATCAGATGATGGGCCAGCCGGTTCGGGATGAGGATGGACATGTTCGAATCCGTCAGGAGGATGAGTACATCGTGAACTGGCCGGGGGACGATGATCCTTGTAAGGCGACGGTGCTGGGCCAGACACTCGATCGCTCGGTATATGCGGCGATGCACGAAAAGAGCCTCGCCCCGGCGACGGAGGAGGGAAGCAGCATCACCCTGCAGCAGCCGGTAAAAACGACACCGTGTGCCTACTTTCTTCCGGCACTCGGCATCACCCTCGCGCGCTTCATGAAGCTAAGCGCCATCGGCCTCGTGCTCTTCGGACGCTTCATGAATCTTCTGATGTTCGCAGTGCTTGGATCGATGACGGTGCGCCGTACGCCGATCGGAAAAGAAGTGTTCTTCGCGATCTCACTCTTCCCGATGACGCTCGAGCTGGCCGGAAGCTACAGCTACGATAGCTACATCATCGCACTCAGTTTCTATCTGATTGCCGTGATTCTCGATCTCGCGCTCGCAAAACCATGGGCGAATATTACACGAAAAAACGTGGTGGAACTCTCTATCCTCGCGATTCTGCTGTCACCGTGTAAGATGATCTATGCGACGCTGTTCCTTCTCTGTCTCATGATCCCGGTTCGGAAGTGGGGCGGGAAGCCGTGGCCGAAGTGGATACTGTCGGTGCTCCTGATCGGCATACTGATCGTGGGCTCCATTCTGCTCGTGAATTTCCGGGAGGTTCTCCGTTATGTCAATGCTTCCGGCGTGACACAGGCACCAGAATTTACCTCTTCCGGCGATGTCAACACCGTGAAGCTGCATGACCTCGCAGAGCTGATGTATGATCGGACACTCGTGTTCCGCATCATCCGAAATACGCTGCAGATCTTAGGGGGACAGTTCCTCGGCACGACCGTCGGCATGTGGCTCGGCGCGTTTGATCGTGGTCTCATGACCCCGATGCCATTGCTGATCCTCTTCTGGATACTGACGCTGGTGCTTGCCATCGTCGGATGCAGCGAGGAGCCGGCACTGTCGATACCGCGCAGAATCTGGATGGTATGTGTGTTTCTGCTGCTGAGCTTCGTTCTGCTGGTCAGCATGCTGCTTGCGTATACGCCGGCGGACACCTTCTATATTTTAGGCGTTCAGGGACGCTATTTCCTTCCGTTTCTTCCGGTGCTGCTGCTCGCATTTCGTACGCCACAGCTCCATCGCCTGCGTTCGCTGGCACATGGCCGGTTCAAACTTGAGAACGTGCTTCTCAGCGTGATGATGCTGATGGACGCGATGGTGCTCCTCGGCTGTTTTGTGACCGTTGTGCAGCGAGGATGAAAAGTGGTATAATAAAGTGTTCATACAGATACGCAGAAGGATGGCGCCTGTGAAGAACATCGCTTTCCGAACATTCAGGATGGCATATTTTAAGAAAGAGATATCTGAGGGGCTTCGAAGCACCGGACAGATGGATAGACGAAATTTTTTATGAAAGCATTTATCGAATTATTACAGCACATGACCGAGAAGCGACGGATGATTCTGGACCTTGCAAAGTCGGATTTCCGGAAACGCTTCGTCGGTTCTTACTTCGGCATCATCTGGATGTTTCTCCAGCCGCTCGCGACGGTGACCATCTATGCGTTTATCTTCGGACCATATGGTTTCAAATCCGCGCCGCCGGTGCCGAACACGAGCTACGTAGTCTGGCTGATTCCAGGTCTCGTCCCATGGTTCTTCTTTAGTGAGAGCCTGAATACCCTTACCGGCATCCTGCAGGAGTACAGTTACCTCGTAAAGAAAGTGGTCTTTCCGGTGGAGCTTCTCCCGATCATCAAGCTTGCCTCCTGCTTTTTCGTTCACCTATGTTTTATCATCATCATGCTGGTCGCCTGCCTCGTGTCCGGCAAGACACCGATGATCAGCTGGATTCAGATTCTCTATTACAGCTTCGCGGCATCCGTTCTGGTGCTGGGTCTCGGCTATCTTACGAGTGCGGTCAATGTTTTCTTTAAGGACATGCAGCAGATCGTCGGCATCTGCCTCCAGTTCGGAATCTGGATGTGTCCGATCATGTACGATGAGACCCTTTTTACGAGCCGTGCACCGTGGGTGGCAATCGTGCTCAAGCTGAATCCGCTATACTATATCGTGGCCGGATACCGTGATTCCATGCTGACCGGCGATGCTTTCTGGATGCGACCGACTCTCGGAATCTATTTCTGGGGAGTGACACTCCTCATTTTCTTCGTCGGCCTTTCGTTTTTCCGGAAGCTCCGTCCGCATTTTTCAGATGTGCTGTAAACGTGCACAGAGGGCTGTGCTGTCGGAAATCATCAAAACTTTGTGACCATATACCCGGAACCCGGGTGTTTATAGATGAACAGGTGCGTAGGCGTACCTCTGCGCGAAGCGCGCAGAGCTATCGATGCGAAGCGCACATAAGGAGTCCATATGCTGTATACCATTGTCGTTTTAGCAAACGTTCTGTTTTTTCTGACGCTCGGTAGCCTTCGCTATAAAGGAAAGGCCGAAGCCATCCAGGACCCGAAGAAGCGCGCGGAATATGTGCTTCCGATCGTACAGGGTATTTTCCGGAAGATTCTGAAGGCAGCCCATGTGACGGTGGAGGTCGAGGGAATGGAAAACCTTAGCTCGATTCCGAAGGATGAGGGGGTCCTGTTTGTCGGTAATCACCGCTCGTATTTCGATGTCATCATCGCCTATACACTGGTGGACCGTCCGACCGGCTTCATCGCGAAAATCGAGATGGAGAAACTGAAGCCACTGAAGCGCTGGATGGAGTATCTCGGCTGTCTGTTTATGGATCGTAACAATCTGAAGCAGTCTCTGAAGGTGATTATCACGGCCATCAAGCAGGTGCGGGAGGGACAGTCTATCTGGATCTATCCGGAGGGCACCCGCGCAGAAGGAGAGAACGATCTCGATATGGAGTCGTTTAAGGAAGGTTCCTTTAAGGTGGCAGAAAAGACCGGATGTAAGATCGTTCCGGTATCGATGATCAACACACGAAATATTCTGGAAGCCCAGTTTCCGGCGATCAAGCCACAGCATATCAAGGTGCGTATCGGTGCCCCGATTGAGGTGAAGAATCTCAGTGAAGAGGAGCAGAAGCATATCGGTGCCTATGTACAGGCGAAGGTAAAAGCAGATGTGCAGGCACTACTGACAGAAGAGAAAGACTAGAAGGATCATTACATGGAAGAAAAGAACGCACTTTTACAGATTCGTGACCAGCTCGATGTGCTGGATCATCAGATTACAGAACTCTACAAGAAGCGGATGGACCTCTGCGAGCAGGTCGCAGAATATAAGATCGAAACCGGGAAGGCTGTATTTGACCCGGTGCGGGAGGCGCAGAAGCTCGATACCGTCGAGTCGTACCTCGAGAGTGACTTCGATCGAAAAGCGATCCGCGAGCTGTATCAGCAGATGATGACCATTTCCCGGCGTCGGCAGTTCGGTATTTTATCTGCGCATGGGAAAACCTTCCATGCGGATTTTGAAAAGGTGGATGCGATTCCGAAGAGTGAAAAGCGTGTGGTTTATCAGGGCGTGGAGGGAGCATATGCGCATCTCGCGGCACGCCAGTGCTTCGGCGCAGAGGCGACACTCACGCATGTAAAGACCTGGAAGGATGCGATGGATCAGGTCGTCGAGGGCACGGCAGACTATGCCGTACTTCCGATTGAAAATTCAAGCCATGGCGCGGTTTCTGACATTTTTGACCTGCTGGTGCGCTACCCGGCACTGACGATCGTGGAGGAAGTGGATCTTCATGTTGAGCATGCGCTGATGAGTGTGGCCGGTGCCACCATCGAGGGACTTCGTCAGATTTACTCTCACCCGCAGGCACTCGGACAGTGCTCCGCTTTTCTGGAGGCACATCCGGAGATTACGCCGGTGCCGGTACTGAATACAGCGGTTGCGGCAGAGTACGTAAGGGATCATCAGGATCCTTCCATCGCTGCACTTGCATCGGAGCTTTCGGCAGAGCTGTATGATCTGGAGATTCTCAAGCGAGGCGTCAACCAGGAGAAGACCAATACCACGCGGTTTATCGTCCTCGGTCGTGCACGTATCTATACAGAGAAAGCGCAGAAAATCAGCATTTACTTCGAAACAGCACATAAGCCGGGCGCACTGTATAACGCTCTTGGTAATTTTATATTTAATGATGTCAATATGCTTATGATCGAATCCCGTCCGATTCCGGAGAAGCCGTTCGAGTACCGTTTCTTCGTCGATCTCGAGGGAAATCTGTCCATGCCGAATGTAATCAATGCACTCGCCGGCCTGGAGGATCAGATAACGGTCCTTCGGATTCTGGGAAATTATGGTGTGTAAGGCATAAGCAGAAGGAAAATGCGGTTCCAATCGGACGTGCAGTTCAGCGTAATGGCGGAAGTCATAAGCGAAAGGAGAAAGGATGCCACAGATTAATATTCTAGTTGTCGATGATGAAAAGGAAATCGCCGAGCTCGTCGAGATTTATCTCGTCAGTGATGGCTACAAGGTATTTAAGGCCTACAATGCAGAGGAAGGTTTAAAGATTCTGGATGAGCAGGAGATTCATCTTGTGCTGCTCGATATTATGATGCCGGGCATGAATGGTCTCGAGATGTGCCGGAAGATCCGGACGAAGTCGAATATCCCGATCATCATGCTGTCCGCGAAGTCCACAGATCTCGATAAGATCGTAGGTCTCACCGGTGGTGCAGATGATTATGTAACGAAGCCGTTTAACCCGCTGGAGCTGACTGCACGTGTAAAATCGCAGCTTCGTCGCTATACGCAGCTGAATCCGAATGCTGCAAATCAGTTCACCAGCAATGAAATCACCATCCGAAATATGACCATCAACAAGGATAATCACCGCGTGGTGATTGATGGCGAGGAAATCAAGCTGACGCCGATCGAGTTCGATATTCTGTTCCTTCTGGCGTCGCATCCGGGCAAGGTCTTTTCAACCGACGAGATTTTCGAGAAGGTATGGAATGAAAAGGTGTATGAGGCCAACAACACCGTCATGGTGCATATCCGTCGTCTTCGTGGAAAGATGAAGGAGGACAGTCGTGAGAACAAGATTATTTCGACCGTATGGGGTGTTGGTTATAAAATCGAGAAGTAAACGCCGGATGTATGTGCGCAAATACCAGAAGCCAGGCATGA
>CAKQWR010000125.1 GCA_934279105.1 uncultured Oribacterium sp.
ACCACGAAGCATCAAGCGAAAAGTGAAGGAGTGAGGACTATGAGAAAGCATTCAGTCCAGAAAATTATGAAAAAAACAGCGGCTTATACCGTGCTTTTAAGCTGCCTTACCACAAATATCCTGGTCGCACCGATGACGGCGTATGCCGGACAGGCGACCGCAGACGTCGATGAGACCCTGTACCTGAACCTCGACTACTATGGCAATGTCAGTGACGCCAATGTCGTGAAGGGCATCAACTTCAACGGCACGAGCAGCTACACCGATTTCGGTGACTATCTGAAGATCACCAACATGACCGATGAGCAGAAGCCGGAGATCAAGAACGGTTCCATCACCTTCGAGAAAAACAAGAACGGAAAGTTCTTCTTCCAGGGCGAGCTGAAGCCGGATAAGATCCAGGCGCCATGGACCTTCGATATCACCTATAAGCTGAACGGCGTGGTGACCGATGCCGATAAGATCGCCGGTGCGTCGGGTCTCGTCGAGATGGACATCGACTGCATGCCGAACAAGAGCGTGTCAAAGTACATGCAGGACAACATGATGCTCTTCGTGGCGATCCCGGTCGATATCCAGAAGTGCTATTCGGTCGATGCACCGGAGAGCCAGACCATGACCCTCGGTCAGTACACCGGCGTGGTGTTCACTGCGCTGCCGGGACAGGAGGGACACTTCCAGGTTCGTCTCGGTACCGATAAGTTCGAGTCGGTCGGTGCCATCTTCGCGATGACCCCGGGCACCGTCGGTGCGCTCAATAAGATCAAGGATATCAAGGACATCAAGGATGACTTCCGTGATGATACGAATGCGATGCTCGATGACTTCGACAGCGTCCTCGATGATGTCACCGATGTTAGTGAGCAGCTGAAGATCACGAACCAGATTCTCGAGCAGCTGCAGTCCGGCAAGAATAAGATTCATGGCAACGCGCAGGTCATCTTCGATGGCAATGATGTCGCCATCCAGGATCTCCGCGACCTGAACGGTACGCTGACTCCGCTGACCGAGGACCTGAAGACCGCGCAGTGGATGGTATATGATGTGAACCAGAATCTGAATACGCTCGATGCGGATCTCATGGATTCCAGCTCGAAGCTGAAGAGCTTGAATACAAAGCTGAAGAGACTCGGCAACTCCATGGGTAGCACCAGTATCGACAACCTGCAGATTCAGGATATGTCTGAGGAAATCAAGGGCGTGACATCAACGCTCGGAAAAGTAAATAAGGATATCAAGAATCTGACGGATTCAGACAATCGTGAGGATTTCAAGGCAAGTGCATCCGAGCTTACAATCAATGCAGCACTCAGCCATGTGAAGAATCACACGGCAGGTGTAAGTGCAGCAGAGGCGGAAGCTGCGGAAGCAGAAGTTAAGAAGGTACAGAGAGCAGCGAAGATTGCACAGCAGGATCCGAACAGTACAGAGCCGTATGTACAGAATATCGTCACAGTGTGTGAAGCAGCCGTAGTCACTGCGTTCGCAAAGGCAAAAACAGATGCTAAAGCACATCAAGATGCAGAACTGGGTGCAAAGGTCATCACTGCACTGGGCGAGAATCCTGCAACACTCGAGCCAGCGGCGGCAGCAAAGATTACCGTGCTGGCGACTGCACTTCAGAACATGGGTATCACAGATACCGCGACCATCGCGAAAGCGGTTGGTGTGGCACTGGCTGCGGGTCCAAGTGGCATGGCAGATGCACTGGCACCGACGCTTTCAACTTCTCCGAAGGGACAGGAAGCGAAGGAGGAGGCGGTTCAGGCATTCCTGAAGGACAAGACGAAAGCCGCTCTGGGAGATAATCCAGCGAAGACCGCGGCTTACCTCGATCATGTGAACGATCTTTCAAATCTTCAGAACGACGCAAAGGATCTGGAAAATACAGCCATCGGCAAGAATGCGTCTCAGCTTGCGGATGATGTGCATGGTCTTACAGATGCAATCGATCAGGTTCTTCAGGCGACGGATAGTCTGGCAGATAGTGATGCTGCTGAGAACTTAGTTGATTACATCAATAGTGTCACGTCGGATCTCAACGAAATCATGGAGAGCGGTGGTGCCGTGGCCTTCCAGACGGCGAAGACGCTCAACACGGTTCGCAGCGTGATCAGCGATATCGATGAGCTGATCAGTATCATGAATGAATATTATGATGATGTGCAGAAGACACTAGTGGATTCTCAGAATGTCATGACACAGATCCAGAAGACTTCCGGTGATGCCGCGAATGCGCTTCAGAATCTGAATACGACACTTCGTTCTGCAGAGCCGGATTTCTCCGCAGCTGCAGACAACTCTTTCAAGGTAGGCCACATGGCGGTCGACAACACGAACAAGATCGTCGACGATACGAAGAACTTTAAGTCCACCGGACGCAATCTTCGTGATACCATTAATAATAAGCTCGATGAAGAGGAAGCGGACAACAACTTCCTGAACATGGACCCGGATGCAACGAAGGTTTCGCTCACGAGTGATAAGAACCAGGAGCCGACTTCCATCGCAATCATTTGCCGTTCCGATGAGATTTCCGTCGATGATGATACGACGAAGACCCTCGATGCGGAGGTTCCGGATGCATCGACGACTTTCCTCGGCAGGATGAAGGCTGTATTTGTGAAGCTCTGGAACACGGTTCGTTCCCTTCTCGG
Source organism: uncultured Oribacterium sp. (assembly GCA_934279105.1). Taxonomy (GTDB): domain Bacteria; phylum Bacillota; class Clostridia; order Lachnospirales; family Lachnospiraceae; genus Oribacterium. Next base: position 2,658 of record CAKQWR010000125.1, read on the forward strand.
CATGGATGACTAAGACGTAGAGAAAGATAAGCGTTCCCGTAGCATGGGCGGATACGCAGAGTGCGGTAGCCCGAGCGTACGGCTTCGCAACATTTCCGCAGCGTGGGCGGATGGAAGCATTGGCCCACGTCGCAGGAGATGGACAGAGCGGAAAGGAAGCATGATGAAGAATATACAGAAAACACTGATGATCACCGGCGCGCTCGCGGCACTGATGTCGGTACCGGCGTATGCTATGATCAAGTCGATCGAGATCAATGCAGACACCGATTCGATTCCGAACTACAGCGCAGGCACGGCTTTTTTCCCAGAGTATGAGGTATCGGACGATGACGCAGACGGACTGACGGTGACCTTTTCACCGGAGCCGCAGGCGGCGATGGGCAGCGGAAACCCGACGGTACCGGCAACTGTGAAGTTCACGATTCAGAGTGACAGTGAGGACCTCGATGACGACCTGAAAATCATCGGCACCGGCATTCGCAGTACGTATGTGGACATGGTGTCGGTTGATAATTCCGAAGCAAGCGGACGTCTGCTGGTGTATCCATTTTACGAGCTAATCGCACCGACCGTGACGATCAGTGGAAACCAGGCGCAGTGGGCCGAGGTTCCGTATGCCGGGAAGTACGAGATCGTGACGACGTATATGAATAAGAACGGCAACGAAACCACGACGCATCACACGACGAAGAACTGCTATTACAATATCGCGTCGGCGGTGGCCAATGCGTATAACGGTCAGGTGGGTGTCGCGGTGCGCGCGCTGCCGACAAGCGATGAGGGATATCAGACGCTGACCATCGCAAATGGTGGTATCGTAAACGGTATCGCAAAGTGGGATGCGCTGACGGAGTTTGCAAGCCAGTATGAGGTAAAGATCAGCTACACACTGAACGATGGAAAGAAGCAGACGACCCGGTATAAGACCACGGACACCAGCAAGGATGTGAGCGCGTACGTGAATTCGGCGGCGAACAACTCACTGGTCGTTACCGTGCGTGCTCTGCCGAAGCAGAATGACGCGGCCTACTACAACATCGCGACCTCTGAGTGGGGACGTGCCGGCGCATATACGGCGGACACTTCGGATTATGAGATCGATGACAAGTGGGAGTTCCTCTCCAGCTATCAGGCGACCGTCGAGGGTGATTTCGCTACGAAGCTTCGCGGAAGTGCGGCTCGTTTCGGAACGACCTCATCGACCGGCAGCCAGGACGGCTCCTGGAACCGTGTTGCATACCACTGGCAGTACATCGTGAACGGTGCACCGTTTCATCAGGGCTGGCGCCAGATCAACGGCAGCTGGTACTACTTCGGTGACGATGGCTACATGCACACCGGCTGGCTCGAGTGGAACGGGCACTGGTACTACCTCGAGGAGAAGGTAGGCGCGACCTGCGGAACCATGTATACCGGCACACAGCAGATCAGCGGCGCAACGTACAGCTTCGCAGCCGATGGTATCTGCCTTAATAAATAAGCTTTCATTTAACGGCGCCCATTCAGTGCGTCAGGTCCCCGGATGGCGGCCATCAGAAGCGCAGTACTCCGAGGACGGAAAAATCTAAAATCGGCTCCGAAGAACCAGTAGGTCCTCCGCAATCGACGGAGTTTCCTCGATGGAAACTCCGTGTTGCGGAGGAGTCTAAGGAAAAATTACTCCAACTGGTTCTATCGGAGCCGATTTTGATTTTTCAACGTTCTCTTCGTATGGCTTCTGTTGGCCGTCATCCGGGGTTCTGACGGAAGAAAACGCGAATTCGAGATATAAATATTAGGAATGATGGATTCTGCTTAACATTCCGGAGAAACTCCGTTATACTGTTTGTCGACTTTATATAGGGAGAACAGGCAAGGACGCCTGTAAGAGAGTATGAATAAACAGTGGTTTTCAAAAGGGTTACGGGATGGTATTCCGATTGCAGCGGGGTACTTTGCGGTATCGTTTGCGCTTGGTATCGCGGCGCGGAATGCAGGACTGAATGCGTTTCAGGCGACGCTTGCGAGTCTTCTCTGCAATGCGTCCGCAGGTGAGTTTGCGGGCTTTACGGTGATTGCGACCAATGCCTCCTACTTCACCATGGCGATGATTACGGCGATTACGAATGCGCGCTATCTTCTGATGTCGGCGGCGCTGTCGCAGAAGTTGCCGGCGGATACGAAGCTCGGCCATCGACTGCTGGTCGGCTTCTGGATCACGGATGAGATTTTCGGTGCTTCCGCGACGGTACCGGGTAAGCTGAATCCATTTTATAATTACGGCCTTGCGGTATGTGCGCTCAGCTTCTGGGCACTCGGCACCTGTCTCGGTGTCGTGGTCGGTAACATCCTGCCGGTGAATGTCGTGAGTGCACTCGGTGTGCTTCTTTATGGCATGTTCCTCGCCATCATCATGCCACCGGCACGGAAGGACAAGGTCGTTCGACTGCTGGTTGCGGTATCGATGCTGCTCAGCTTCGCCTGTGCACGCGCGCCATGGATTTCAAGTCTTAGTGATGGCACTAGAATCATCCTTCTGACGGTTCTGATCGCCGGTGTGGGTGCGGTGCTCTTCCCGATTTCTGATGAAGAAGAGAAGGCTCAGAGCGAAGGTGTGGATATCAGTGCGGTGGATATGGAGGCTACGAAGTGATGCATCAGAAATATGTGTATATTTTTATTATGTTTTTCGTGTCGTTCCTGATTCGTGTGCTTCCGCTGACGCTGATCCGGAAGGAAATAAAGAACCGGACGATTCGTTCGTTCCTTTACTATGTGCCGTATGTGACGCTGGCTGTCATGACATTTCCGGCCATCATGGATGCGACGGCGCAGCCGATGGCGGGCCTCGCGTCGCTGGTGCTCGGCATGATCATCGCGTGGTTCGGTGGTGGGTTGTTCCCAACGGCCATCGCCTGTAGCGTGACGGTGTTCGTACTTGAGATGATGCTGTAAGTGAAGCGTGACCGTGTCAGCAGTCGAAAGACCTACGCACAGCGAGCAGCCGGCAGGGGCAAACACATTGAGCCGAATCGTTGCAAAATAAAAACAGATCCTTTAGAGGCACTTGGAGTATTTTCCCTTCGCACCCTCTGCAACACGGAGTTCCCATCAAGGGAACTCCGTCGATTGCAGAGGGCCTAGTGCCTCTTTAGGAT